>CAZLUK010000089.1:0-5913 GCA_964562735.1 uncultured Candidatus Peribacteria bacterium | reverse complement strand
GACGATATTGCTTCGTCCGACGACTACAGCATGCTTGCCCTCGACTGAGATCTTGTAAAACTTGAGCATTTCGATCACTCCAGCCGGTGTCGCAGGCGGCAAGTGTTCAAACTCGACGGAGAGAAACATCTTTCCCAGGTTGTACGCGCCAAAGCCGTCGATGTCTTTCTTCGGGTCGATCGCCTTCAAGATTTCTGGAACATGAGACTGCAACTGCTTTGGCAGCGGCAGCTGCACGATGAACCCCGTCACGTCGTCATCAGTATTGAGCTGCTCGATGAGTGTCATCATCTCTGCCAGCGACAGACTATCGGGCAGATGCTTGTGCTCATGGCGCATGCCAATAGCAGCGCAGCTTTTGAGTTTCTGGGTGATGTAACTGCTGCTTGCAGGGTCATCGCCGACTTGTACGACGACCAGTTTGGGGTCGAGTTTCTTTACATCAGACTTCAAGCCCTCGAGCATCGCGTCTGCGACGGGTCGGCCGGCAAGAAGGAGAGCGCTCATGAGCCTAGTGTACGGTTCTGTCAGCGCACAATCAATTTCATAAGCCCGATCAGCACTGGCTGGTGAATCAAGTAGAGCAGCAATGAGTATTTACCGGGCAGTTCCAATGCACGAAAGAGCCGCGATGACCTGTGCAGCGAGTCAAACATCTTGCGTAATGCATCCCACCGGCGCCGCACCGGTGTGTCGCTTAGGTACAGCGCAGAGCAAACCCCGGCGCCTATCAACGTGACGCCAAACCAGGGCAGTAGCGGAAAGTAATCCATCGACGAGAAATGCACGGGTGTGATGCCAAGGGGCAAGAACAGTATGAAAGGATGATGCAGTCGTTGGACCAAGATGCTGAAGAGCAAAATGCCGATGCCAAGCACAATGTTCAGCTCAAACAACTCAGCAAACAGCGGCAGCAGCAGAATGCTGACGGCAATCATGTGCAAAATGCCAAACCGCACGTACTGTTCCGGGTCGAAGACATAGGTTGCGATACTGACCAACATCGCACAACTGAGAATAATTGCAGCTCGTCGCAGCCAACGTTTGGTCATCGTTCTCTTGCTCGTATGCCTACGGATCATTTTGTCGCGCGAGATCATGAAACTCGCACCTGTGAGTGCGATGAACAGCACGGCCGTAGATCTGGCTAAGGCCAGCCACATGCCGGAAAACGGATCAACGCTCCAGCCGTGAAACGCATGCAGGTCAAACACGGCGTGGTAGACGATCATCATGACGATCGCCGCCGTACGGAGTATGTCGATCTCGGGGTAGCGCTGAGGTAGAGGGGTTGATGACATGAGGGCAAAGCACTGTATTCCTTTTGCAGCTCTCCGTCATCAGCTTTTTATTGTCTCAAGAATCTTTGCTGCAGTTTCTTGGAGAGTTCCCGATGAGTCTATAACGCAGGCTTGCTTTGATAGTGTTCCATACGCATCGTACACGCGCTGCTGAAACGCTTGGCTCTCAAAAAAATCTTTGGATGATCGCAGTCCGATGCGCTGCATGCACACCTCGAACGGTGGCAGCAAATACACCAAAACATCTGGCTCAGGAAATTGTGCATTGATGGCTGTCAGCCATGCGGCATCGAGACCCGACGCCTGGCCGTAGACGATCGTCGAAGAGATGTAGCGATCGCAAATGACCGTTGTTCCAGCGTGCAGTGCTGGAAGAATCACTTGGTCCACATGCAAGGCTCTGTCGGCGCAGAAGAGCAACTGCAACGCACTTGGTGAGGGCAGGGTTTTCTGTGCCAACTGTTCCCGAATATATCGCCCGATGCTGCTGTCTGTCGGCTCGGCTGTCAGCAGCACGTCGTTGCCTTCGGCGTGCAGTGCCGCAGCCAGCAGCTTGCTTTGCGACGTCGTTCCAGAGCCGTCGGGGCCTTCGAGGACGATGAATCTTCCTGCTGGCATCGTGAGGATTGTACCTTACATCCGCTGAATAAAATCATTCAGTGTTCCGGTAAGACCCTTGATGACAGACGGTACCGGCATGTCATTGATCGCGTACACGACCTCCACTTTACCCGGCTCGCTGGCCATACCGAAGACGATGAACCCCGCACCGATTTTCTTGAGGAACTCGTTGCACTGCCGTTGGATTTCAGAGGAGTCCATAGACTGAAGGAGGAAAATGAAATACAGAGACGTTCTGTCAGTCACGAAATCCCCAGCTTTTCTTGCTTGGGGATTGGTGATTGGGATTTTCGTACATCATTAGAAGTCCATTCCTCCCATTCCGCCTCCACCTTGCATCGGCGGCATCGGAGAGTCTTTCTTCGGCGCATCGACGATGCCGACCTCGATGGTCAAGAACATCGCTGCAACGGACGCCGCGTTTTGTAGCGCACTGCGCGTCACTTTCTTCGGGTCGATGACTCCGACCGCCACCAAGTCTTCGACTTTTCTGGTGACGACGTTATAGCCCATCTTGGCGTCTTTGGATTCCTTAACGCGCTCGACGAGCACCGAGCCCTCGAGCCCCGCGTTGTTGGCGATGTTTTTCAGCGGGTAGGGGAGTGTCATCTTGACGATATCGATGCCGATCTGCTCGTCTTCGTTGGCGCCTTTCACTTTGTCCAAGCTCTTGAGTGCGTGAATGAGTGCGGCGCCTCCTCCTGCGACGATGCCTTCTTCGGCTGCAGCGCGAGTGGCAGATAGAGCGTCTTCCACGCGGTGTTGCAGTTCTTTTTGCTCAACCTCTGTTGCGGCACCGACTTTGATGACGGCGACCCCGCCGGACAGCTTAGCCTTGCGCTCCATCAGCTTCTCTCGGTCGAAGTCACTGGACGTGTTCTCGATCGCGGACTCGATTTCTTTAAGCCTGCCCTCGATGTCTTTCTTCGCGCCTGCTCCTCCGACGATGAGCGTGTTGTCCTTGGTCACGACGACTTTCGCGGCCTGCCCGAGGTCCTCGAGCTTGGTGTTCTCCAGCTTCAGGCCGACTTCTTCCGAGATCACGCGTCCTCCTGTGAGTACTGCGATGTCCCGCAGCATCTCTTTGCGACGGTCGCCAAATGCAGGGGCTTTGACCGCAACGGCGTGGAACGTGCCGCGCAGTTTGTTGACGACGAGTGTGGCAAGAGCCTCTCCCTCGATATTCTCGGAGATGATCACGATTTCCTTCTTGCCGCCCTGTGCTAGTAGCTCAAGCAGCGGCAGAATCTCCTGAATACTGGAGATCTTCTTGTCGGTGATGAGAATATGCGCGTTCTTGTAGACCGTTTCCATGCGCGCTGGGTCGTTCACGAAGTAGGCGGAAATATAGCCAGAGTCGAACTGCATGCCTTCTACGTATTCTTTCTCCAAGCCCATGGTCTGACCAGCTTCGACTGTCACGACTCCGTCCGAGCCGACTTCGTCGAGCACTTCGGAGATTAGTTTTCCTATTTCTTCGTCCTGCGACGAGATAGTCGCGACAGCCGCGAACTCTGCCTTGGTCGAGATCTCCTTCTTTTGCTTGTCAAGGTCCGCGACGACAACTTCGACTGCGCGCATGATGCCGTGCTTCATAGAAATCGCGTTGGCTCCGGCGGTTAAGAACTTCAGACCTTCCGAGATCATGCCTTCGGCGAGCACTGTTGCGGTCGTCGTGCCGTCACCGGCGGCATCGTTGGTTTTGGTCGCAGCTTCTTTGACCAGCTGTGCGCCCATGTTCTCCCAGGCGTCTTCGAGCTCGATTTCTTTTGCGACGGTGACGCCGTCTTTCGTAACGGTCGGGCCGCCGTAGCTCTTGGCGATGAGCGCGTTACGGCCGTTGGGGCCCATGGTCACGCGTACGGCGTCCGCGAGTTTGCGGATGCCTTTGACGATCTTCTGGCGAGCTTCGTCGCCGAATTGCAGGTGTTTTGCTGACATGATGATAAGTGGAAAAAAGAGAGTAAATGCGCGGTTATTTCACCAGACCCAATACAGAGTCGAGGTGCAGTATTTTGACTTCGACGTCTTTGCCGTCCTTGCTCCGCAGCTTTAAGTCGTCGCCCGCGTAACGGCCGAACAAGACTTTGTCGCCGATCTTGAGAAACTTGCCCGGGTCGGGGCTCATGACACCGTGGTCGTTGACGATGCCGCCCTTACCCATGGCGATGATGACGCCTTCTTGCGGCTTTTCTTTGCTCGACGTTTCTGGAATGACAATGCCCGAAGCAGACACTTGCTCCTTTTCCAGTGGCAGAATGAGGACTCTGTCTCCGAGAGGTTCGATACTCACCGCGAGGTTATGTGCGGCGTGGTCTTTATGAGCCATAATGATAAAAGTAGTAGAAAGATAAATTAGCAGTCGCAATTTTAGAGTGCCAATTGAGAAGCGTCAAGGCCTAAGAATTTTCGAGCACCCGCCTCATCCCCTAACCCCTTCTATGATCGTGGCTTCAGGACAAGGACAAAAGCTCTTGACGGGATTTTCATGGCGGCAAACGAGGACGAAATGGGACGATGAAACATAGCTGACGGCTATCGCCTTTCTTAGAATTTCTTCCCTATCGGAACGTTTCCGAGTTGAGGCGACAGCAACGGTAACAATCTCTTTGATACGCTTCTATCCGTCCTTTCCGGCGTATGCCGGTGGACATGTGTCGGATTCATCAAAGGGCGGCTGCCTCACACTTCTCCGAGTGTCCTTAACGGACAAAGGGGTAAACGAGGTCAGCCGCCGGGATGGATTGACACACTGGTGACGACGAGATGGTAGCACTGACGACCTTCGCCGTCAGCGGCAATTTTCGTTCCCGATATTTCTCAAGATCGAATGCGATCTTGTGCTTCCAGACTGCGTAAACGAAGGTGATGTTTTTCCTCGCAAGTGCGACAACGACTGTATTCGAGTGTTTTCGATCGTTCATCAACTCGGACTGTCCGAGCGAGGGAAAGTAGAGAGATACGAGCTTGGGGCGGCAGAAGCGGACGACCTGAGCACCCTGGATCAGCAGCTTTCGCAGCAGCGGATCACCGGTCTTGGCGATCTTCCCTTTTACCATCGTGTTACCACTCTGCCGTTCTCGGACCCCGAAACCGAGGTACGAACTCAGGTGTGACGCATCCTTGAATCGATCGATGGTGTCGATCTTGTGTCGCAGCGCAAAGGCGGTGATGGGGCCGATGCCGGGAATAGTTTGCAGGAGTGCGATGATCGGGTCGTTCTTGCTCATGGCGTGCATGAGTTTCTCGATACGCTGGATCCGCTCACTGCCTTCAGTCAGTGCCTGCTTGAAATCCAAATCGATGAACGAGACAAGCGCGGACTTCTCTGGGATTTCTCCGGTGAAGGGATTGGGGCCGTAGTCTCGATCGAATGATTTCATCTGATTCTTGATGGCACTGCGCTGACGTACCAGGTGTTCGCGGTATCTTGAGAGTTTGATCCCCTCGCGGGAAGAAAGACTTTGCTGGAAAACCGCAAGCGACCGGATGCCGCCATGCAGACAGACATGGCAGAGAACCTGCGCATCGATGGAATCGTTCTTGATGCCGGAACTTTTGATCCACGCGGATGTCTTACGTGCATCGAGCGGGATGAAGGTAACATCAGGAAGACCAACAAGAGCGTCTTGGAGTACATGCCACCCGAAGGCAGCTTCACACGCAATCACTTTTTTCCCGGAGAAACGATGAAGCACGGTAAACAACTCCTTGTTAAGAAGTCGCTTGCGCTGGAAAACAGGCGCATCCGGTTTACGAGGATCGACGACACAGATTGCCGTCGTCTTCGCATGGAGATCGAGGCCGATGATGTAAGCGGCAATGTCTGCCGCCTCTTGCAGTGCCTTCACTGCTGGAAAGTTTTCTCGAAAGATGGACGTAGCCATCGTGGATGCGGGGAAAGGATTAGAAGTCCTTATCCTAAGCCCACGATCATGGACACTTCTCCCGCTACGCTGGGGAGAAGGGGAATGTTTTTGTTTTGTTTTCT
>CAZLUK010000088.1:0-13977 GCA_964562735.1 uncultured Candidatus Peribacteria bacterium | reverse complement strand
TCATCGTGCGGGTTGATTTGCGTCGTGAACACTAGCGGCTCGAGGCCAAGTTCATCCATGAAGCGTGCGCCAAACGCCTGCCAGTCAACCTTGGGGTACGCGATCCGGTGCGCCATGAAATTGCCGACCGCGCCGCCAAATTTGCCGTGCATCTGGAATGTCATAAGCTGGCTTGATTGACGCTTGAGACGATCGGCGAAGACCATCATTTCTTTGCCGAGCGTCGTCGGCGTGGCGGGCTGGCCATGCGTGAGGCTGAGCATGGACACTTGCTCGTGTTCTTTCCCGAGTGCCTGGAGCGCAGCGATCATCCCCTCGAGATCGGGCCATAAAACTGCTTGGATCGCGTTATTCACAAGAATCCCGTATGCAAGATTATTCACGTCCTCACTGGTAAGCGCGAAGTGGATAAATTCGGTTTTGAAGCTTTTGCCAAGCAGCTTTGGAAGCTCTTTTTGCAGGTAGTACTCGACGGCTTTCACATCGTGATTCGTCGTTTTTTCAATATCTCTGATCTTTGCGGCTGCTTTTGCATCAAACAAATCGACAATCTTTCGCATCTTGCCCCGCTCACTTGGCGTAAAGGGCTTCAGTTCGGGGACGCCTGGCTCTGCGCCGAGAGCGATCAGATACCGGAGTTCAACCATCACTCTCGCTCTGATAAGCGCGTCTTCTGAGAAGAAAGGCCTGAGCGCATCAACTTTGGATGCGTAGCGACCGTCGAGCGGGGACAGGGGCTGCATATAAAATTGATAATTGATAATTGAAACCTGTTGAATGGCATTATCTTCACCCATAGAAGCAAGATACGCGAATTTAGACTTCAGTACAATTTTCCATTTTCCATTATCAATTTTCAATTTTTACTTCTTCCCCTCAAAAATTTCCAAGAATTCCTCAAACGACATCGTTTCGGTCTCCAAGAGCTCGGCCACCAGCTCATCGAGCTTTTGGCGGTGTTCGTGGAGAAGTTTCTTAGCACGTTCGTATTGCTCAGCGATGATGCGCTTCGTGAACTCGTCGATTTTCTTTGCGATATCTTCCGAGTAATTGCGGGACATGCCGAGATCAACGCCTATGTATGCCGATCCCTGACGCTCGCCGTAGGCGACTAGTCCCAGCTCCTCGTCCATGCCGTAGCGGGTGGCCATGTTGCGGGCGATGGCGGAAGCCTTCTCGATATCATTACTGGCTCCGGTCGTGATCTCTCTGAAAACAATTTCCTCGGCCGCTCGGCCGCCGAGCAGTCCGCAGAGTTCGTCGAGGAATTTCTGCCTGGTAGTCGTGTACTGGTCCTCCTTGGGCAGGAACCAGGTGACACCGAGCGCGAATCCACGGGAAACGATGCTGATCTTGTGGAGCGGATCGGATTCCGGGCAAAGATGGCCAACAATGGCGTGGCCGACTTCGTGGTACGCGGTGATCCGCTTCTCTTTCTCGGAGAGCTTACGCGAGCGCTTCTCCGAACCGAGTGTCACCTTTTCCACCGATGCCACGAGATCCGTCTGCTGCACGACCTTGGCACCTCGGCGAGCGGCGTTGATGGCGGCCTCGTTCATGATGTTCTCAAGATCGGCTCCGGCCAGGCCGACGGTCTGCTTGGCGATGACTTCTAGATCGCAGTCCTTGCCCATTTTCTTATTTCTAGCGTGCACTTCCAAGATCTGCCTACGAGCGATGAGATCCGGCCGGTCGATGAAGATCCGACGGTCGAAACGGCCCGGACGCAGGAGTGCGCTATCTAGGACGTCGGGGCGGTTGGTGGCGGCCATGACAATAATATTCGTATCTTTGTCGAAGCCGTCCATTTCGGTGAGGATCTGGTTCAGTGTCTGCTCGCGTTCGTCGTGCCCGCCACCGAAGCCCGCTCCGCCGCGTTGGCGGCCGACGGCATCGATTTCATCTATGAAGATGATGCAGGGCGCGTTGCGCTTGGCACGCAGGAAGAGATCACGGACGCGCGAGGCGCCGACACCCACAAACATCTCAACAAATTCGGAACCGGAGATTGAAAAGAACGGCACACCCGCCTCACCGGCGACGGCGCGGGCAAGCAGCGTCTTACCGGTGCCCGGTGCGCCAACCAGCAGCGCTCCGCGCGGTATTTTGGCACCGATCGTCGTGTACTTACGGGGATTCTTGAGGAAATCGACGATTTCCTTGAGATCGTTCTTGGCTTCGTCGCAACCTGCGACATCTTTAAATGTCGTCTTTACCTCTTTGGCATCCGCGATACGAGCGCGCGATTTGCCAAACGAAAGCGCCGTGCTCTGGCTGCGCGCAAGTGAGCGAAAGACCCACATGCCGATACCGACTAATAGGATCAAGAAGATAAAATCCCCAAGGTGCGCCTTGAAGAAGTTTTTGACTTCGGTGTTATCGACTTTGACGACCGTTGGGTTCGTCGGATCATTCCAGCCGAGTGTTGTGATACTGTCACCCAGCTCTTTGTAGGATTGAACGTAGCTGCCGGACTGGTACTTGGCGAAAACGTTGCTGCCGCGTACAAGGATGTTTTCGAACGTGCGGCTCTTATACGCATGCGTAATCTCACTGATCGGCACTTCGGGGGCAGTCACCAGTTTATCATCCTCGGAGCGCTCGGGAGCTGTCATGTAATATACGGAGCTCATAATCAGAAAAATGAGCAGTAAGGCCGAAAATACCTGATGCTGACGGCGGCGCGGCGGAAGAAAATTCGAAGATGCCATTCATAAGGCAGTCTAACCGGAAACGACTGCCAAAACAATCGTAGGATAGAAAAAAGGCGGCAACATTGCCGCCTTTTAAGTTACAGCTAACGCTCTATTTCTTGGGTGCTGGTGCCGAAGAAGACGTAGCCTGCTGAGCCGGAGCCTGTAGCTGTACCGGAACGACATCGATAATCATGTCCTTGTCCGGATCGTACAGGATCGCGCGGGTCGGTGTCACAATGAGATTATCACCGTTCTTGGCGTTCTTGTAGAAGTCATTTGTCGACTTGAGGGCATTAACATCCACAATGGTAGCCACCGTGGGCTCCACATCGGTTGGAATCTGGATGTGCTTACGGACCCTCTCAATGATCGCCTTGGCCTGGGCAATGCCTTCGGCAGTATTGCCCGTCTGGAGCTGCTCATTCATAACTGTAAGTTTGTGAAGTTCGGTGGCTAAGTCAACACTGCGCCGGTAGAAAGTGAAGGCGAGTACTGCGAGTCCGATTATCAGAATCATCGTCAGTATTTTTTTACTCATAAAGATTTTTAGGGAGAATAATGAATTTATTGTATAACCGTCCTTGCGACAATGCAAAACAACGTTCTTGCGCTCGATTATTTTTGGTGGTCAATATCTTTAGGGAACCTCTGCGAAACTCCTTTAACCCGCAGCCGCGATTCCCGCCTTCGCCTCTGGGCTTCGGTAGGCAGGCGCAAATCGTGGTTCCGGAGCGGCTGGCCAGCGGTTTGAGAACCGCTGCTGCGGAATAAGGGGCATTTTTCAGAGGTTCCTTAGTCAATGCGATGCCGAAAAGAGCCTGAATACAGCATAATCAAACACCAGAACATTTCGAGTCCGTCGCGGATGAGGCGAACTTTGGACTGCGGAACGGCCGTCCATAAAAGTGGAATTTCGGTGATGGAATATTTGAGTCTGATGGCCAGCGCCAACACCTCCACGTCGAAGGCGAAGCGATCTATGCGCTGTAGGGAGAAAAGCCTTTTGGCAACGTCCGAGCGGAAAAGTTTGCAACCACAGGCGGTATCGCGGATACCGGGAACAAGCGCAGCGCAGAGTAGGTGGTACACCCGCCCGATGACGCGGCGGTGCCAGCCCATGGTGACGAGCGATTTCTCGTGATCCATCACACGAGATCCGATCGCAATATCCGCGCCTCTCTCAATCGCTTTTAGTAGTTTATTTACTTCCTTGATTGGCGTAGCGCCGTCAGCGTCGTACACCAACACCAGATCCGTCCGAATATCAGCCACCCCGGCGCGGACCGCGGCTCCCTTGCCATGGTTTTTTATAAGCTTCACGATCTGAATCGGAAGTTTGCCATTCCAGCTTTCGGCTATATTCACAGTGTTGTCTGAGCTGCCGTCATCAGCGATGATTACCTGTAACAGTGTGAGCCTGGGCATAAAACCGTCATCCCACGCAGCCCTTATGGCGAAGAGAGTTTTTCCAAGACGATCTTGCTCGTTGTAAGCGGGAATAATGATGGCGAGTGTCTGCACAGGGGGAAGAACGTGCCCGCACTATAGCGAGACCGGACTATCCGTGCACGATGCCCATCTATATAATCGGCCCATGACTCCCGTCTCCGCCGATGCACTGCGACCGTTTCTCCAAACGACTCTGGAGAGCACCGATTTCAAAAATCTCGGTGAGAAATACACCGGCAAAGTCCGCGATGTGTACAACCAGAAAGACCGAAGTATTCTCATCGCGACCGACCGCCAATCGGCTTTCGATATCTCGTGGTGCAGGGTTCCGCTGAAGGGCCAGGCGCTCAACCAGATCAGCGCGTGGTGGTTCACGCAGATCGCTGACATCATGCCGACGCACGTGATTGCGGTTCCGGACGAGAACGCAGCAGTCGTCAAAAAGCTCGAGATGCTGAAGGTTGAAATCGTCGTTCGCGGCTATCTTACGGGCTCCACCGGAACCTCGGCCTGGGTAAATTATAGTAGCGGTGTACGGAATTTTTGCGGGAACACGCTGCCAGACGGCATGCAGAAGAACCAGAAATTTTTAGAAACCATCATCACCCCGACAACGAAGGGCGAACATGACGAGCTCATCGATCCAAAGGGTATCATCGAGCGCAAACTTGCAACCCAAGCGCAGTGGGACCAAATCCATGAGCAGGCGCTTGCAATCTTCAGGCGCGGACAAGAACTGGCCGCAAGGCGCGGACTAATTCTCGTCGACACCAAGTACGAAATGGGGGTTGACGCCGAAGGAACTATCACGATCGCAGACGAAGTGCACACGCCAGATTCCTCACGCTACTGGGTGGCAGCAACGTATGACGATCGCATGGCGAAAGAATTGGAGCCCGAAAGTCTGGATAAAGAATTCTTTCGCCTGTGGCTTAAGGATCAGGGCTTTGATTATGGCAAACCGAAGCCCGAGATTACCGACAATGTCCGACTTATGCTCGCAGAGAAATACATTCAGCTTCATGAAAAAATAACTGGTGCAGCATTCAAGCTACCCGAAAGCCCGGACGTGATCGGGAGGATCGAGAGGAATTTGGAGGCGTACAGAATCTCGTAGATTTCCGCAGCACGAGGCCCTCACCTCACGTCGGCTTCGAAATCTTCTGAACCTGCTTCAGATCGAGTTTCCATCCGACCCCAATGCCATGAGTCAGGCGGTAGCCTGCGTTGACTTCCAATGCATAACTTGCAAGTGCGGCAGCCTTATATTTCGGACATGGGTCGGCAATACAGGGCTCCATGGAGACAGAATTCACAAACTCGCCCTGCGGATCGAAGAAAATAGCATCGAGCGGAATCTTTGTGTTCTTCATCCAAAATGACAACATCTGAGGATCTTTGAATACGAAGAACATGCCGTTTTCCGGCTTCAGTTCCGTACGGTTCATTAAGCCTTGCTCGCGTTCTTTGGGACTATCGGCAATTTCTACGGTCACCGTCGCGGTCTTGGATCCATCGAATGAAGAAAGTGTCAGTGTCTTAGAACCGCAGGCGGAAAAAAGAAGAACGGATGCCAAGACGAGAGTGACTGAACGGAGAGTGGATTGCATAGAGTGAAGGAAGGATAAAATTGTGTGCGAGTCACCGGGATATCAACCGCGAAGCAGCGAGATCGCCTGAGCCCTATCTGAAGCCTGGAAGATGAAGCTGCCGGCGACGATGTTATCCGCACCGGCCTTGCGCGCTTTTGCGGCCGATTCGGGATCCATACCTCCGTCGATCTGGATCATGAGCCGAGGGTACTGTTTTCGCAAAGCCTGAATTTTCCCGAGCACGGACGGAATGAAGACCTGTCCGCCGAAACCGGGATGCACGGACATGATCAGCACCATATCAATCTCGCTTACAATGTCATCGATAGCAGTGATCAGTGTTTCGGGATTCAGCGCGATGCCAACAGTGGCACCAGTCGTGCGAATGGCTTTTATAAGGGCTCTCCGGTCTTCAGTCGTCTGAACGACCTCGGCGTGAAACGTGATATTTTTGGCGCCGATAGCCTGAAATTCGGATAGGCGGTCGGCGGGATTAGTGACCATGAGATGAACATCCAAGGGCAGCGTTGTCTTGATCCATTTGGCTACTGGTGCACCGAAGCTAAGGCTCGGAACGAAGTGTCCGTCCATTATGTCCAGCTGTAGCCAGTCGGCATGCTTCTCGACTGATGAAACTTCTTCCTGAAGCCGACCGAAGTCGGCCGATAAGATTGAGGGGGTGATGAGAGTGCGCATACGAATTGATAATTGATAATTGAAAATTTTTCCCCTTCATTTTCCATTTTTCATTTTCAATTTTCCATTCGACTGGGCGTCGGGGAACTGCTGTAGGCGCTGCGCGTGGCGTCCGCCTGCGAAATCGGTTGAGAGAAATTTGTCGACCATCGCGAATGCTTGCATCGGTTCGGAAACGCGGCCGCCGAGGCTCATCATGTTGGCGTCGTTGTGTTTACGACCCATCTCGGCGTCCCACTCGGTGACGCAGCGCGCGCAGCGGATGCCGGAGACTTTGTTCGCCACCATCGCTTCACCATTGCCACTGCCCCCGAAGATGATACCGGGACAAGCGTACTCTTTTACTGCGGCGGCAGCCTGCAGCATGATCGGCGGATAATCGCATTCTTTTTCTGAAAAACATCCGCAGTCCACGATATCGATCTGCTGTTTCTGGAGATGCGATTTTACGGCTTCCTTCAGGAGATAACCAGCGTGATCAGTGCCGAGGACGACGCGGGCGGGCTTCTGCATGGCACGGATCATACCAGAAATCGAATTGAGCTAGTTATTAGAGAGCCGTACACTGCTTTCATGAGCAAACGATTTTTTATCGGCGCAAACTTCAAGATGAACGAAAGGCCTATGGAATTAGAACTGGAATGCGCTGAAGGTAAGAAAACCGCATACCATGCGACCGATACGATGGACATTGTCGTATTTCCGACGTTCCTGGAACTGCGCGATTGTCTGCATGACGGTCTCCGGGTTGGTGCTCAATGGGGGCATCCATATGATTCCGGCGCGTTCACGGGTGACGTTTCAATGGCCATGCTTGCCGGCATGCAAGTCACACATGTTCTCTGCGGCCACAGCGAGCGGCGGCGGTTTCACCATGAAACAGATGCGGAGATTGCAGATCAGGTATCGAAAGCACTTGAAGTTGGACTCATTCCCGTTCTTTGTATCGGCGAGACGGCCGAAGAACGCGAGATGGGAAAGACTGAAGAAATACTCAGACGCCAGCTTTCGCTCGTGCTCGCTCTGTCAGCCTCACGCCTCACGCCGGAGAATTTCATTGTGGCCTACGAACCATTGTGGGCAATCAGCGGGGGCGACGCCGGTAAGCCGGCAGCCAAAGCGGGGGATGCACAAAAGGCTCACATCTTCATCCGCGGCGTTCTATCAAAAAACCTCCAGTCCATGCGGATCATCTACGGCGGGTCGATGAAAGCATCGAACTCTCGGGAACTTCTGAGTCAACCGGACATTGATGGCGGACTCGTCGGCGGCTGTTCGCTCAAGCCGGAGGAATTTCGGATGATTGTTGAAGCGTCGAATGAATCGTAAAAATTCACTTTGAACTTTTCACTTTCCACTTTTCACTTTCCGCTTCTTCATCATGCCCGCACCCAGCGCCCACCGCCGGCATTCTTCACCGCGCCTTTGAGCTCGAGCACCGTCAGCAAGCCGTTCAGTGCCGCAGCATCCAGTTTTGTTTTAACTACAAGATCGTCGAGCGCTGAAGGTAGTGACGACATCGAATCAAAAACTTGCTGTTCCTCCGGCGTTTCGGCCGTGAACGAAGGTTTTTTAGAAGCCGATGGACTAACAATTCCGACTTCCTCAAGCACATCCTCACCCGACATCACGAGCTTGGCGAGCCCCCGGCTCACTAGACAGTGGCATCCGGCGTACTGGGGATTGAACACGTCACCTGGCACGGCGCAGACGTCGCGGCCGTAATCGAGTGCCAGATCGGCAGTGATGAGTGAACCGGAGCCCTCAGCTGCTTCGGCTACTACCGTACAGAGCGATAGTCCGGCGATAATGCGGTTTCTGGCCGGAAACGTGTATTTATCAGGCTGAGTGTCGAGCGGGAATTCTGAAAGCAGCAGCCCGCCGGACTTCACGATTTCGGCTGCGAGTTTTTCATTCGCCTTCGGATAGATCATCCTAAGCCCGTGACCAAGCACCGCAACGGTCTTGCCACCCGCGCGCAGTGTCTCACGCGCCACTTCGGCATCGATGCCATACGCAAGCCCGCTTACGGTTACGACGTCGGCCCGCACGAGCGGTGGAACGATGTGACCAACGACTCTCTGTCCGTAGTCGCTCATTTCGCGGCTGCCGACGATCGCAATACACGGCCGCGAGAGAATCGAAAGATCGCCTCGTGCGTACAGGAACACCGGTGCATCGGGCACTTCATGGAGTGAGTCGGGATAGCCGGCATCTTCCATCGAAACGAGATTGATGTCTTTCTTCTGCATGACCGCGGCGTAATTTTCGGCATTAAATTCTTCAAGGCCAACCATGGCCTTCATCGCACTGTCTTCCCTGAGTCCAAGTCGCATCAGAAGCTCAAGCGAGATCGCGTCCATCGCCGCATCAGCCCCACCGAAGAGCTCGGTTAGAGTCTCCAGGCGCTTCCGCGTCAGGACATCGAGGTACGACCAGCGAATAGCACTTGGAAGCTGCATGAGGCGAGTATAACTCGTACAACAACCGTTCAAGACGAGAAATCTGAGTGATCACTTGCCAATGAAGGCGTTTTGCTCGAGAATTCGCGCTGCGCGACCGATCTTTCATCATGCAGAACAGCATGCCTCGCCGACGTAGCTCAGCTGGTAGAGCATAGGTATCGTAAACCTAGGGTCACCGGTTCGATTCCGGTCGTCGGCTCCACAAACCATCTCACCATCGGCTGCTGCGAATTTTTTCATGCAAAGAAAGCACTGCGGTATCAATTGGTCCAAAAGTACGAATCGCTCATCACCGGCTTGCCGCCGCAGTAAAAACTGCTCTATGATACTATTCTTTCGTATGTCAACGAAAGCTTATTTCTTCCCCTTCCCCTTTATGAACCGTTCCTCATCCGTTGCCGTCATCAGCATGACTGTAGTCTTTCTCCTGCCACTGTCGGCATTCGCTTTGGTAAAAGTACCAACGGTCGAACCGAGCTCGGTCTTCATCACAGGCCCCCTGCCCGCTTGGTCTGCACGGCATACCGATTCAGGCATGGATGAGCACCGCAATTACCACAAGCAATCCGATGCGGATCTCCAATTATGGAAAAACGAGAACAAGTCTCTCCCAGGAACGGAGGAGTACACGAATGAGCTCCGGGCGGCTCTCGTCCAGCGTGGTCATGAGCACCAGGCTTTCCATCACTGGAATGATGATACGGACGCACAGAAGACCTGGCGCGAAGCGTACAAGAATATGGTGAATCAGCTCGCAGCGACCAGCACGCACCCGGTCAATACTGTCTCCAAGACAGCGAGTCAGCTGCTCGCAGAAGGCAATTACTTCCCAATCCTTCCAGAACGCCGCTTCGAGGGGTCCAAGCCAAGCTCACGCTTGATGCGGGAGTTGGCACGAGTCCGCGGACTATCGCGCTAAAGGCTTAACGGGCACGAGGTGAGGGCAGGAAGGTTGATGAGAGGGCAGGAAGGGCAGGAACGTTTTACCTTTCTGCCTTTCCTCACCTTTCTGCCCCTTTCTGCCTTCTGTTGCAGAAGTGTAAAATGAGCATCAGCAATTTTTGAGTGAATCCGGGGATGTTTGGGATCACATCATTCTTTGCTGGAGTAGGAATGAACGGCATGAATGCAGCAGTCTCTCTTCCCCCGCCTCATCCCCTAGCCCCTTCTCCCGCTGCGGCTGGGGAGAAGGGGAATGTTTTTGTTTTACTCATTGAGGATTCATAAACCTTCTTCTCTTCTTCAATGGAGCTCCCCTCTCTGGCCCGCAGGATGGAGAGGGGTCGGGGGTGAGGCGGGTACGAGAACAGCAGCCGCAACGTGCAAAACTTTCTCCAGCCAAGAATGATGTGATCGGATGTTTGTAACGACTGCACAATCTTCTCTGCATTTCATCAACCTGAGACCGGTGCGGAGCAAGCCATTTTTTGGTATACTGTTTGGATTTCACGAGATGAATCATTCTTATAAAAACAAGTAAACACAAACAAACACAAATTTCACCCAACACCCACATGACCATCGAAGCCTGCATCGCGCATGCGATCCACAAGGATCTGGATATTCTTGAGGCGCTGCCGGATGTCTATGAAATGCCGATTGAGGACTTGGAGCCGCACATTGACGGCTACATCCAGAATTTGCAGCAGAGCCTCGTGAAAACTATCAAGACCCTCGGCGAGCCCTACATCAAGGCCAAAGATGCCGCAGGCCTCTGCATCACCTGTCTCCGGGCAGGTGTCACCCTGCCACCCGAGATGATGCTCAAGATGTGCCACACGATTCTGCAGCTCTCGGCCATCGAGGCGCGCTTCATTGCAGACAATAGCGAAGGCATGAGCGTGTATTATATGAAGCTGACGATCGCCTGAAAGAGCTGTGAGTTGTGAGTTTTGAGCTATAAGAAAAATAAACTCAAAGCTCATAACTCAAAACTAATTAGCGCTTGGCAAATTGTGGTGCGCGTCTTGCGCGTTTGAGACCCGGCTTCTTGCGTTCCTTGATACGGCTGTCACGGCGGAGGAATCCGGCGTGCTTGAGTGCAGTGCGGTGTCCGGGGTCGATCTGGGTGAGTGCGCGGCTGATGCCGAGACGGATGGCATCGCTCTGGGCCGGCTTGCCACCACCCTGGACCGTCACTGCGATATCAAACTTCTTGAGACTATCCGTGATTGCGAGCGGAGCCAATGCGTTCTCCGTAAGCGTCGAGAAGAAATACTTCTGGAATGTGCCGCCGTTCAGAGTTGTCTTGCCTTCGCCATCCTGATACAAGCGCACCTTGGCGATGGCGCTCTTTCTCTTGCCGAGGGCGTAAAAGTACGGACGGGACATGGCTAGATGGTAAGCGGGAATGCGGCAGGCTGCTGAGCAGAGTGGTCGTGAGCGGTGCCCGCAAATACGTGGAGCTGCCGCATGGTGTGCTGACGAGTAGGATTTTTGGGAAGCATGCCCTTTACGGCCATCTCGATGACTTTGGCCGGATTCTTCGCCATGACATTCTGCATAGTGGTCTGGCGGAGGTGACCCAGGTAACCGGTGTGACGGTAGTACGTCTTCTGATTACGCTTGGCGCCCGTCACTTTGATCTTCTCAGCATTGATAACGATGACATGGTCGCCGCAGCGCATATGTGGCACGTAACTCGGCTTGTAGCGTCCGCGCAGCACATTTGCGACTTCGACACTCAGGCGTCCGAGGATTTTATCCGACGCATCGAGAATGAACCACTGGGGACCAGCCGCTTTTGGGAAGGAAGTCTTCATCGAAATTTATTGGTGGAACTCTTAGGGGAATTTTCGATTGCCACCGGAGCTGCGGCATCGATGAGGCTTAAATCTACCATAAGCGCGCCGTCACCTGAACGCTGGCCTACAGGCAGCATACGAGTGAATCCGGAGGGACGGGAGGCATACCGCTGTTTCAAAACTTCAAGGACTTTGCGACAAGCATTGTCATCACTCACCAGCTCGTTAATTTTTCGGATCGCAAGGTCGGTGCGCTCGCGCTTACCGATCGCGATTACGCGGTCCACGAGCGGACGAACGACCTGCGCGCGCTTCTTGGTGGTACGCACGCTCTCGTAGAGCAGAATGGACGTTACCAGGTTCTTGAGCAAAGAACGGGCCTGGTTGGGCTTTCTGCTGAGCCGTTGACTGTGATTCTGGTGACGCATAGGACGGGAAGTCTATGTAGAAAGCGTGAAAGTGGAAAGTGGAAAGTTTCGGCTTACTCGGCTGAGAGTGCGAGGCTACGGGTAGCCAGGGTCTGCCTTACTTCATCGAGAGCCTTTGTACCGAAACCACGGAAATTACTGAGTGTCGCTGGAGTGCACTTTACGAGCTGTTCAATGGAGCCGACACCGGCATTGATGAGTGAATTTAGGGTGCGAGGCGAGAGGTTAAGAATCTCGATCGGGGTGTAGCTCTCCTTCACGGTCTGGCGATCGGTTTCCGGAGCCACCTGGCTGGTGCGTGTGAAGTCAGCCATAAATTCTTTCTCGACCGTCTCCTGATCCATCCCGAAGAAACTGAAGTACTGGGAAAGAACCTGGGAAGCGAAACGGATGGCCTCGTCAGCGGACAAAGAACCGTTCGTGACGATCTCGATAACCAGTTTCTCGAGGTTGGTGCGCTGACCGACGCGGCTACTTTCCACTTCAAAACGGACGCGCTCCACGGGACTGAAGATCGTGTCGATGTGCACGAGGCCCGGCTCATTATGCTTCTTGTTACGCTCGGAAGCGGGCTGGTACCCAACCCCTTTCTCGATCATCAGTTCCATCTTGATGGAAGCGCCCTTCTCGAGCTTGAGGAGCGGAAGATCGGGGTTGAGGATCTCGACGTCGGAACTGGCCTTGATGTCGCCGGCCGTAAGAACCTTGGGGCCTTTGCCTTCGAGGATCGCGACTTCGGATTCCTTGTGGTGCTTGCGAAGCTTCACCTGCTTAATATTAAGCGCGATATCCAGGACAGACTCGCGAACACCCTTCATGGTGGAGTATTCGTGATTGATGCCCGCAACACGAATGGAACTGATGGCAGCACCCGGCAGGCTACTCAGAAGTACCCGACGCAGGGAATTGCCAAGCGTCATCGCGAAGCCCGGAGGCAGTGGCCCTACCGAAAAGACAGCGTGCGTGGTGTCCCCTTTCTTAACTTGGACCTGCGTGACCTTTGGAAGGCCGATTTCTTCCTGAATGATGTGCATAAAGGGCGGATGAAACTGATAAGGGGAATGAGATTTTTAGCGCGAGTAGAAACCGATCACTTTGCGCATGTCGATGCCCATTTCGAAATGTTTTTCTTGAGAGGGAATGGCCTTCACTTCAAAGCTTATCGTAGTCGGATCAACCTTGAGCCAGTCCGGCGCAATATATTTCTCATGTGCCGAGAGGATCGGACCGAAGACCGGGGACGATTTGCGCTGCTCACGTACTTTTACTTTGTCACCAGCTTTAAGGCGGTAGGACGCAATCGTGACCCGGACTCCGTTGACGGTGAAAAGTCCGTGTGAGATGAATTGGCGCGACTGGAGACGCGTGGCGGCAAACCCAGCACGATAGAGGGTGCTATCCAGTCTGCGCTCGAGAAGCGTATGCATCATCGAGTCGGTTTGACCTATGGTACGACTTGCCTCGGCGTACACCGAACGGAGCTGCTTATCGTGCACGCCGTACATGGCGCACACTTTCTGTTTTTCCAGAAGCTGCTTGCCGTATTCAGAGATTTTTCCCTGGCGGCCTCCGCGAGCGGCGGCCTGCATGCCCGGCGGGTACGGCTTCTTTTGGAGGATTTTGTCGTATTTATCAGAACCGTAGACGTTGAAGTTCTGTCTGCGAACGCGCCGGGCTTTGGGACCTGTGTAACGCATCGAGTAAGAAGTAAGTAGTAAGAAGTAAGTAGTAAGTACTGTTATTAGACACGGCGAGGACGAGGTGCGCGGCAACCGCCGTGGGCGATTGGTGTGCGATCGGTGATGGATTCAAAATTAACGCCGGCGATCTGTAGTCCACGGATGGCTTGTTCACGACCGGGTCCGATGCCCTTTACCTCGATCTCAAGCGACTGAATACCATATGGC
>CAZLUK010000087.1:0-20688 GCA_964562735.1 uncultured Candidatus Peribacteria bacterium | reverse complement strand
GAATTGCTACTTGGGTAAGGCCAAAAGCAGGCACGTTGTGCTTTCCCAAACTCCTCCTGCAAGAACCTGCCTCACAGTTCTGCAAGCGGGTCATTGATGAAACTGGAATCATGTTACTGCCATCAACCGTGTATGAGTACGGTGACAAGCATGTCCGTATCGGCTTTGGGCGGGAAAGCTTTCCCAACGTACTCGGCGAATTTGAGCAATATCTCAAGAGGACTTTTTCTTCGTAAATTCTGCTGGTCTTTTCCTATGGTTTCCCCCATGCATTTCGTTACAGCACCTGATCATCGGCGAGTCATTACTCACCACGAAACAGAGAGGGTCCGCATGGTGCGAACCCTCTCTGCATACTTGATTCCTATCAGATTTCTTCGGAGAATTATTAGTTTGAAGGAACACCAACCGCATCCTCCTTCACTGCAGCATCCACACCGAGGAATGCTTCTGCAGCACCGACGGCGCGCGTGAGGTACGTCGCGAACGTTGCTCGATTGACTTCTCCCTTCAGATCGTACGTCGAGCCGTTGTTCACGCCGTTCACAATGCCGAGCGCACTAAGTTCCTCGATGGCGGCAGTCGTCTCCGCATTGGCGCCGCTGAGGTCGGTGAAGACCTTCCCATACTTCTCTTCGCTCGCCTCATCGGGAAGGAGCGTGCTTAGGAGAACGGCAACCTGCTCCCTCGAGATCGCCTTATCGGCATCCTTGCTAAGCACCGTGAGATCAATGTCATTTTCTTCCAGTGCCTGGAGCGAAGACAGCGACCACTCCGGATAGCCTGCAAATTTCTTATCGGAAGGTACGGCGCCCTCTGTCACCTCGACACCGAATGCGCGTGCCATCGTGACTGCCGCCTCCGCTTGATTCATTTCATCGGTCGGACGGAACAAGCCCGTCGTCGGATCGCCTTTCATGAAACCCGCCTTGTTCGCCTTGATGACGCTCGGCGTGAACCATTCAATAGGATCCAAGTCCGGGTTCGTCACGAGATGTTTCTTCATGAGCTCTCTTCCGTTCGCGATCTTGAAGGCATCGTAGATTTTGTCAGACTCCTTCTGAGTCAGGACAGTGTCCGGGAGTTTGTTCATGACGTAGTCCTTGATCTGCGATGCGATCTCGGTGTCGGCGGTGAGCGAACTCAGCCTGTCCGCGAGCGCTGCCTGCGTTTTGTTGAGCTGTGCACGGAGGTCATTCACTTCCTCTTTCAGGCGCTTGTTCTCCTTCATGATCTGCGCCATGATTGAGGTTTGGTCGGAAGTCCCGCCGACCGCCTTGAGCGTCTTGATCATATTCACGGAATCTTCATCATCGAAGAATCTATCCATGTCCCCCTTTCCTCCGTAGGTCATCAGTTTGCTCATGACATCGAAGTGCTCCGTATCTGCGATGCCGTACCTCTTCAGATCCGCAGCGGAGATGTTCACGCCGTGCTTTCGCATATTCTCCGAGAAGTGGTCCGTCATCCGGTCGTCATCCAGCATGGAGAATTCGTCCATGGAGAATTCGTCGCCCCACGTTCTGCTTGCGTCCTCGAACTTCTGTTGCATCGTTTCCATGGTCTCCTGCGCAGTACCGCAATCGCCTCCGGCAACTTGCTTCTTTGCGGCATTCACGGCGGCGATTGTCGCCTGACGCATCTGCTCCATCTGCTTGGCAAGAGCCGGGTTCTTCTTCTGAGTCTGCTTGATGAAGCGGGGCGCTTCTTTCATGGCCCCCTGCTCCATGCCGTATATGAATGATTCCACACCGTCGCAGCTCTCGGTCTTCTCGAAGAGTCCCATCATTTCAGTCCTGAGCGACTCCATGAGTTTGTAAAACTCCTGTGGGGACACCGAAGTCTGGACACCGTCGACGCACCTTTTGTGGTAGCCTCTGATGGCATCCTGCATCGCCTTCGGCATGATAGCGCTCTGCAGGGGATCGAGGAAGCGCTGGCACTGGCGCACACCTTCACTCTTCATTTGATCATGCATGCGTGTCTGCTGCTCTTTGTACATCTTTTTCTGCTGTGCCTCCCTTTGTTCTTGATTCTGCTGACCATTGCCCGGCTGGTCCTGCCAGCCGTAATTCATCATCACGGGGTAGAAGCCACCATTGTAGTCTCCGTAAGGCGGATACTGGCCATAGTTTCCCGGGTAGGAATTGATACCCTGATTGCCCATCGGATACTGGTTGCCCGGGTAGGGCATGCCACTATCACGCTGACTGGGATTCGTGTACGGGAAGTTCGGCTGGGTATAGCCTTGACTTTGCATGTTCCCGGTGCGGCTACATCCGTCCTTACATGACGCAAGAGCCTGGGTGCACATGGACAGACCATTTTGGCCCGTGCAGACCATCGTGGCCTTCATGGCATCGCATCCTTTGTTACATGCTTCCAGAGATGTCCCGTCGCTTGGATACTTTCCATAGTCACCATACGGCGGTGTGTACCTGTCGCCCTGATAACCGCTGCTCTTGCCTGGATAGTCACCCGGGCTCCAGCAGCTTGGTCCGCCGGTGGTGTGATGCCATGCGGATGTGCATTTGGACTCACCGCAATTCACGGATTGCGCGATCTCGGAGACCATCAGACAGGCAGGAGTACTAAACATGCATGACGACGGCATCTGGCCGGTCGGATAGTAATCACACATGCCGCTGTTGCCTGTCATTCCGCCGCTTGTGCCGCTTGCACCTCCGTTCCATCCGGATTCGCAGGCACTCGGCGCACCGAGAGAACGAAGGTTCTCATGTGAAATCGCCGGGCCACTTGAACTTCCTTTACGACAATTTACATAATCACTCTCGCACCACACTGAAAGACCGACTTCCTGGCCGTTCTCCATGACTCTCGCAGTCGGGTACTGACAGTTTCGCATACCGGACATCCCACCCCCTGGTGCAGAAGAGGTGTTGCCCATCGGATTAAAGAAACAAGGATTTGCTGCGGTTGGCATCTGGCCTGCCGCACATGGCGGCATACCCGCAGGCTGCGATGAAAAGCTGGAAGCAGTGCTGCCAGCCGTCGTGCCGCCCGGAGTGGCCGTCCTGGGCTTCATCCCCGTACATGTCCAATTCCCAGCTGTACAACTAAATGTGGCGCAATCAGGCCAGTTGGGCTGCTGGCTACAGTCACTTGGCATGGAGTAGGTGCTGCCGCTTGGCATACAGGGATTTTGAGCTGTTGGGTACACATTCGGTCCACACGGTATGTTGCCACTTGGCATCGAGTAGTTGGTACTACTTGGCGTACAGGGATTTTGAGCCGTTGGGTACACATTCGGTCCACACGGTATGTTGCCACTTGGCATCGAGTAGTTGGTACCGGTTGGCATGGGGTAGGGGCTGCCGCTTGGCATGGAGTAGGTGCTGCCACTTGGCATGGAGTAGGTGCTGCCGCTTGGCATGGAGTAGGTGCCGCCGCTTGGCATGGAGTAGGTGCTGCCGCTTGGCATGGAGTAGCTGCTATCGCTTGGAGGAGGTGTATACGTGCTACTGGCAGGCGGCGTGTACGTGGTCGAGCTGGAAGGCAGCGGTTCCTGGGCTATAGTCGTGAGAATATAGTAGAGGATGCCACCGACGATGACCGATACACAGAACATGGAGAGTGTCGCTGGCTGGACACGGAAGCTGGGAGTTCTGCTGGACATAAAGATGTGGGAAGGAAATGAATAGATGGAGAAAGGAATGAATGTTTATTTCTTCTTGTCTTTTTTCAGAAGATCAATCAGCGACGCTTTGATCTTCGCTGAACTGGAAACCGCTTTCGTGCCTGAGGCCGAGATCGGCGCTGAACTGCTCTGCAAGGCCGATGCCGGAGGCAAGGGAACATCCTTGGGCGCATCGACGTATCCCCACTCGGCAGGTGCCACACCGCGCTTGCTGCAGGTAAAATCCGGCTCCAGAGTGATGATTGTCCCGGGATCAGCCGGCTTCGCGATCCCCTGTGCATCAATCCAGCCATACCACACCTGATTCACATCCTTGGACTGGTAGCAACGCATCTCCTTCTGGGTGGCGACAATGGCTTTCAATGTTGGCAACCAGTTGGTGCAATACTTGGTGCCGTACTGGCAAAAGCCATCCACGCAGTACACCGTCTGATCGATGGGATCATCCTTACGCGGCTGCCAGTAGAATGCGCCTTTGCTCCCCAACTTCGGCTGCTCGATTTTCTTCGTAGCGCTATTGAAGAAGACCCACCTGCCCATTCGGTAGTAGTTGCTGGTTATCGCACTGATTGCATCGGCGCTCAGAACCTTCTGATTAGCATCGAAGCACTGTCTGCCGGTGGAATACTCCGTGTTGACCGCAGCGAACGTTGGCCGCTTGTTGACTTGCACGATGGCGAACGTCAGTGCGACCAACGTGAAGGCCCACGTAAGTACGAGCTTGCTTCCATGCACTGTAGCTGCCTTCTTCGGTTGGTGTATGTTTGTTATCGGATTGATTGTTAAGAAATATTTTTGTGTATTTTGATCGATCATCAGACTCAACAAGACACATTGTACCCTCATTCTATAGTAAACGCAAGATCGGTTTAGGTAAAGAGATTCACCAAACGTGACCGTGGCCTAGCGAACCAATGCTCGGTAGCTCCAAGCCGCAACTATGCCGCCGACAATCGGCCCGATCACGTAGGCCACAGACAGCGAACCAATGCCAAGTGCCACTGCCGGATTCACAACGCCATTCGAGACTGAAGATGCGGCTAAGGCACCGAGCGTAAGGGCCGTACCAATCGTGAGACCGGAAGCCTCTTTTGGCGTTTTTCCAAACACGACCGAGGATACTCCCAGCACGAGGACAGCCGCTCCGATTGCCTCGGCCGCGCCGATCATCGGCGTGTTACCGGCGATTACGGAGAGTTTGTCTCCAAGCAGCCAATTGCCGACAAGCAGCGCGATGAATCCTCCGACGAGCTGAGCCAAGACATATGCTCCCGCTTCCTTCGGAGAAATCTTGCCGATGCTCGCGAGCCCTAGCGTAACCGCCGGATTCACGTGGGCGCCGCTCACCGCACCGAACATGTACACAATCAGGCCGAGCGTGAGGCCGGCGATGACGGGAGTCGGAACCGGAAGATCACTCCCCACCCCGAGGTGGACCATGAATGCGAGCAGAAACGTGCCGACGAGTTCTGCGGCGTATGCGCGATACTTGGTCATGAGAGCAGGCGGGGAAATTATGCACAGTGTACTCTAGTCCAAACACCATTCATCCAAGCCCAATCAGTGGTATTGTCACGCCATGGCATACGACGTATTCCTCCAAAACGGCCAGATTCTTCCGTTGAGCGCTGCTGCCATGCCGCTTGCGAACATCGAATACGCCTACGGCTTCGGCGTGTATGAGACGATTAGGGTGATGAAAGGGAAGCCGCTCTTCCTCGCACAACATCTGGAACGGCTCATGATGTCGGCGACGATCATTGGATTGCAACATGTGTTCACTGTACAAATAATCGACGCATGGACACGTGAACTCCTGACGCATACTAAGTCCGACGCGCTTAATCTCAAGATACTGCTGATCGGTGCGCGCGAACCCAACGATGCGAAGCTTTACATCATCCCGCTCGCGCCGTTGTTCCCTGATAAGCGTCTCTACCAGCGCGGAGCCTCGGTTATCAGCGTGCAGCACGAACGGTTTCTGCCACAGGCCAAGACGCTGAATATGCTTCCAAGTTATCTTGCGTACCGCAAAGCCAAAGAGAGCGGCTGCTACGACGCGATCTACGTCAACAAATCCGGCTGCATCACCGAAGGCACCCGGACAAACTTCTGCGTTATCCGTGGAACAACGATCATCTCGCCGCCGAAGCACGAAATTCTGGAAGGCGTCACGCTACTCAATGTTCTCGACATTGCTGCACGGAACGGCTTTGACGTTGCGTACGAGGATATCCCGCTTGCCAAAATTTCCGAATTCGATGGCGCGTTCCTCACGAGTACGTCGTCGAAGATTATGCCACTATCCAAGATCGATGACGTGACGATGCCGATTCCCGAGACGCTCAATAAAATGATGACCCACTTCGATGCGTTTCTGGATTCGATCCTCAATGCGTAAGGGTGTAAACTTTTGAACTGGATGGAGCTTAGGATTAATATCTATCGGCCGATCCTCACGGGGACGATCATTCTGATTGTCGTACTGTGGTGGAACGGATTCATTCAAATCGGATGGCCGAATGCTTATCGATCCCCAGCTGATGCCGAAGGCGGGCAGCAGGCTTCGGTCGTGATCACCGACTCGATTCGTGATATCGACCGCGAGCGCGTACGACAAGCGGTGCTGAGTAAGCAGGAGGAAATTCTGCGGTACCAGCTACAGATTCTGGAAGATGAAGCGCTCAAGAACAGGGCGCCCGAAAAAGTGCAAGAACTCGCAGAAAAACGTACGGTTTTACTTTCGATTATTAAAGAGCGGGCCCGCTCCGAGAAGCTCCTGGTAGCATCGCTTCAGCAACTGTGGGATGCCGAAGGAACTCTTTTTACGCTCACTCGTCCGGAGAGCGATGTCGATTTGGATTGGCCAGTGCAGCCGGCCCTCGGGGTCTCTGCATTTTTTGAAGACGCAGCGTACAAGCAGCGCTTCGGTTTCGATCATCACGCTATCGATATTCCAACCGATCAGGGAACGCCGATCCGTGCGCCGGCCGACGGCAGCGTGTTAAAAGTCGTGATGAACGGTCTTGGTTACAGTTATATCACTCTGCAACACAATGGCGACATGCAGACTGTCTACGGCCACATCAGTTCTGCAACTGTAAAAGAAGGCGACAGCGTAACATTCGGCCAAGTCATCGGCCGTTCCGGTGGAGAGCCGGGTTCGATAGGCGCCGGGCTCCTCACGACCGGTCCGCACCTGCACTTTGCGGTGAAGGTGAACGGAGTGCTGGTTGATCCGCTGAAGTATTTGCCGCAGTGAAAGGAGTAAAAAGAATAAAAGGAGAGAAAGGAAACAAATGAAGGAAAGGAAACAAAGGATTCAAAGACAGTCCTTTCATTCCTTTTACTCCGCTTCCGCCGCCGCAATCGCAAACGGGTCCGTCATCCCTGCAATATAGTCTTTTACGGCTTCCTCTAGGGCTGCGCCGGTTTTCTTTTGTAAAGCCTTTACTTTGGCCGGAGGCGATTTTATGTAGACAGCAAAAAGTGCCGTGATGATGTGTTTTCCGCGCGATGCCTGCCGGATAACGGATGGGCTTTTGTAGAGCCTGTTCCACAGAAATTTTCGGAGCTCGCCGATCATGCGGACGATCGGAAGCGAGAAACCTACTAGCTCAATTTCGGCGGCATGCACGTCATCAAGTGAGTGGATCTTATACTTTTTTAGACGTCGCTCGGTCTCCGCATACAGGTCCGATACGAGCAAATCGACAATCGCTCCACGGAGTTCCGATCCGGCTGACTTAGCCCTGATGGAAGCCGTTTTTCCCAGCAATGTCCGCTCAATGTCCGTACGACCGAACTGTCCGGCTCGGAGGCCGTCATCGGTATCGTGGGCGGTGTAAGCGATTTCGTCCGCGAAGTTGACGACTTGCGCTTCCAGCGAAGGTGAGCGACTGGCCGGCCGAAGCCCGGAGGGCGAAGGCTGATGCTTGATGAGTCCTTCCAGAATCTCGCCCGAAAGATTGAGCCCCGGATACAATTCCGAACGATTTTCCAACAGACGCACAACTCTGAGCGATTGGTAATTATGTTCGAACGATGCGCCGTATTGCTGCATACACTCGTTCATCGCTGCTTCCCCGGCATGCCCGAATGGGGTATGACCCAGATCATGCGCCAGCGCGATGGCTTCGGCCAGGTCCTCGTTAAGACCCAGTGTACGGGCAATATCGCGGCTGAGTTGCGCCACTTCCAGCGTGTGAGTGATACGCGTGCGGTAGTGATCGCCATGGCCGGACACAAAAACCTGCGTCTTGTGTTTGAGTCGCCGAAACGCCTGCGTATGGATAATGCGGTCGCGGTCGCACTGGAACGGAAACCGTGTCAGATCCTCGGCTTCCGCATATTCACGCCCGAGTCCATTGCCATGCGGAACAGCAGAGCGTGAGAGAAGTTTGTTGGCTTCTGTGATGCGATTAGAGAGAAGCTTCATGAGGGGTGAGTATACAGCAGGGCTGCTATAATCGGAGTTATGAAAGAACTTTTCAACGCCCATGGCTGGCGTATCACGCAGGAGACCGCGGAACTTCCGGACGGAAGAACGACAACCCGAACCCGCGCGCACTACGCTGACACAGTCCATCTGCTAGCTGTCAGTTCATCCGGAAAAATTGCTCATCCTCCGCGAGTATCGTCCGTTTTATAAAACCTACATCTGGATGCTGCCGAGCGGACACGTCGACAAGGAAACCGATCATCTGGTGGCGGCAGACCGCGAACTGCGCGAGGAGACGGGATATCGCGCGGAGTCGCTCTCTTATCTATGGTCGGTTAATGCAACGGAAAAATTTGATTCAGCCAATCATTTTTATCTCGCGCAAAATCTTACGCATGACCCACTACCGCAGGATGCCGATGAACTCATTGAAGTCCATGAGCTTTCAGCCGAAGCGGCTTACGAGAACATCATCGCTTCCAAGCGGGTGCACCTTGCGAGCGCATATGGAATTCTGCGGTATATACGGGATAAGAAACTATAGATTGCGTGAAGGCACCTTCCGCCTACCGCTTTCGCGTGTGTATCTCCACCGCACTTTCAAGCAGTTTTAAGAAATAATTTTTGTGCGTGAAGTCTTTAGACATCACTATGGTTGTATCACTATTCTATCAAATAAGTTTTTGCTTTAGATAAGCCATATTTTAGGGGTCTCACCAATTTATTTTATTAGAAATCAAATAAGAATTTATGCCCAATACGGCAGATATTTTGCATGTTTTCTAGATTTGCTTTCTGAATCAAATGGCTTAATCCATTTCTTTTGTAGAGTGACACGTATTATACGGGAAGCAATTGCTTTGTTCGTAACTGTTCACTGAGTCTGTAATCGAAAAAAACTCATCATTCTTCAACGGGAGCGGGTTTCCTACCCGCGGTTGGAGAGTCTCAGCGCCGACCAACAAACGCAGGTAGGAAACCTGCTCCTGTATGTGGAAGTGATTTCTTGACTCAAACGCAGTCGTTCTGCAAGGTCAGTGAGCATTTACACAGAGTCGAAGAGACTTAATAACGAATTTTATGTTATAATACCATTATGAACGACGAAGACATAAAATCTGAAGTTGATAAGATTCTCAGCATACTACACGGAAAAATATTCCTCATGTCACTGATACTGAGCTAAAAGCCGCTGTGAAACGAGCCGTCCAAGCGGGAATCGTGTCTTCCAAAATGAGCAACTACAATCTCCTCTCTGGAATAGCGACTAACGAAGGACCTGGATGTTCACTCGGCACCAAGTGATCCTTAGCAGGCTTGTGCTAGGTCACTTTTGCCTCCGCTTTCACCCCCGGCAAATCACACACAACCTTGATCGGCCGAATGGTGTGATCCGGCTCTTTGCCATCCAAGAACTGCCGGATCGCCTGAAATGAATCTGCAAACATGTTCTTCATCGAATCGTCGGCGTAGAAAGCGATGTGCGGAGTAGCGACGACCCGCGGGTGCGTAACGAGTTCCTTGTTGCTCTCGAAATTCTGTTCATGTTCCAGCACATCCAGCAGCGCATAGCCGAGCTTTCCGGACTTAAGCGCATCCAGTAGCGCCTGCGAATCAATGAGCGAACCGCGCGCCGTATTCACAAGAATCGCGCCGTCCTTCATTGCCTTGAATGCCGCTGCGTTGATCATGTGAGTTGTCTCCTTAGTTTCGGGCACGTGCAGCGTCAGAATGTCGCTCCGTGAAAGCACGGCATCCATCGCAACGTAGGACACTCCGAATTTTTCGACTAGCTCAAGCGTACGGCACTGATCCACGGCGAGAATCTGCATGCCGAATCCATGGGCGATCTTCGCGACGGCCCGGCCGATCTTGCCAGTCCCCACGATGCCGATAGTCTTGCCGCGCAGCGCGATGCCTCGTAGTCCGTGGTAATCGAACTTACCGCTCTCAACTTTTCGGTCTGCTTCCGGAATGTGGCGCAGAGTAGAAAGCAGCAGCGCAAAAACGTGCTCTGCGATAACGTGTGAACCGTAATCCGGGACATTACAGATGGTGATATCTTGTTCTTTGCAAAATTCTACATCGATATGGTCATAACCGACGGATCTTGTGCACAGAAATTTCAGGTTCGGAAGGCGGCTCAAAATATCTTTGGGAAAACTAGTATGAATGAAACAGGAAATGATATTGGCGTCTTTGCACACAGCAACGAGTGCATCCCTTTCGAGAACATCATCAATGACTGTGGCAGAGGGGAATTCTGTGTGAACCAATATACGATCCTCCCTATCGACTTCCAGAAAAATGATCTGCATCGTGACGTGAGTGTATCCGTAAATCCATCCATGTTACAATCGTGACACAATGGTTCTCAAGGATTTTATTACCGGGATCATAGTGTCAAACTCATTGTTCGGCAGTTTCTGTCTGATGCCCATGGCGATGGCCGCGACCGAAGCCCAAGCAACGCCGCAGCACGATGAAATGAACATGTCGCCTATGGACGCCATGTCGCATGCCGATTGCGATCATTGCAAACCACAAAAACAGAATAACGATTCCCAGTCTGGAGGCTGCGCCGGTCATTGTCTTGCAGCAACCGATAATACCGCTGCAATCAATGCAAATTCTACTCAATGCCGAGTTCAGGGAATTCTTCCGGTAATAACAGCACCGGTTCTATCAGTTGCGATCACCCGGTTAAATAATTCTGAAAGTCATTCCAGACCGTCGCAAGTAATAGGCACCCACACAATCGTATTACGCCAATGAAGCAAGCGGTTCTTTGAATATGGTTCGCCAATTTTATTCTGATTCTTTCTTTTCCAGCGTATGTCTCATTCATCACCACAGAAACACGCCAAGCTGAAGATCCGCGGCATGACGTGCCACAGCTGCGAAGTACTCATTGAACGTAAGCTCAAAGCAGTGTCCGGCGTCACCGAAGCTCATGTGAACTATCGCACCGGCATAGTGACAATCACGGCGCATGAAGATCATCTGCCGTCGGCCGAGAAAATAGAGGCCGTTATACGAAATGCAGGTTACGAGCTTGCGGATGACAAAAGCACTGGTGACGCTTCCGGTTCCGATCAACTAAAATGGCTGGAGATCGGAGCTTCACTGCTCATCATCTTCGCCATCTACAAGCTTCTAGAAGTGTTCGATCTCGTTTCCCTCGCGCCTTCCACTTCCGGTGTGCTTTCACTCGGAGGAATCTTTGTTATCGGCCTCGTCGCTGGAACAAGCAGTTGCCTCGCTGTGACTGGCGGTTTGCTCCTTGCACTTGCCGCAAAACACAATCAGATTCACCAGGCGGAAACTCCATGGCAGAAATTCAAACCACTGCTGCATTTTAATCTAGGCCGTCTTGTGTCCTATTTTTTTCTCGGAGGTCTTATTGGCATTCTCGGCCAGTCTGTCACGCTCTCTACCAGGATGTCCGGCGCTGTGAGCATCGCCGTCGCGTTTATCATGCTGTATCTGGCACTCACGATCTTGCGCATCATCCCCAGCGGAAGTTTTCCGATTCGTCCGCCGAAGAAGTTGTCACACTGGATTTACAGTCTCTCGGAGAGTAAGCATCCGGCAGCGCCGTTTGCGCTCGGGGCATTTACCTTCTTCTTGCCTTGTGGATTCACCCAGTCATTGCAGCTCGTCGCTCTCGCTTCCGGAAATTTCGTGACCGGAGCTATGACTATGTTCACTTTCGCCCTCGGGACACTGCCGTCGCTGCTCGGGCTCAGCGCCGTTTCGTCGACTGCAAAAGGCACTGCTTCACGTCTGTTTTTGCGGTTCTCCGGCGCGCTTGTTCTTGTCTTGGCGTTCGGTAATCTGAGTAGCGGTTTTGCGCTCGCGGGATTCAATGTCTCCTCGGTGTTCAGCGGTCCGCCTGCTGCCGTGGGATCGGCGCCAATAATTACCAATGGTGTGCAGCAAGTTGCTATGAAAGTTACACGCTATGGTTACGAGCCAAGTAATTTGACGATCAAAGCTGGAGTTCCTGTAAAGTGGCTCATCGATGGAGCTGGCGTAATCGGCTGTACAAGCCAGATCGTCATTCCCGATCTCGGTGTCACGAAGTCTCTCACCAATGGCATCAACCAAGTCGACTTCACCGCTCCTAATCCTGGCCAGCTCGCTTTCAGCTGCTCGATGGGCATGGTGCGCGGCTCTTTCACTGTCCTTTAATCACTTATCTTTTCCCTTTCTTTATGACTTCTCTCAATTGGCACGAACATCCTCAGAAGCATTCTTCCAGTCATTCATCCAGTGGCGTTCATCCACATGCGGCGAGCTCGCTTACTCTGAGCCAACCGAATAAGTCGAATCTATGGTTCGGTATTTCGATGGTACTCATGGGCATCATCGTAGGATTCTTCGCAACAAATATTCTCAGTAACCGAACCCCAGTCGCGGGTATAACAAATAATCCACCATCACAGCAAGCTGCACAGGTTCCAAACGCACAGCCGATTCCTCAGCAAGCTCCTGCGCCCAAACCTGCCCCCGGCCCGCTCCCCCCTGTCGATTTCAAGACTGATCACATTCGTGGTAATCCCAAGGCAACCGTCGCTGTCATCGAATATTCGGATTTCGAATGTCCGTTCTGCATGCGTGTGGAACCGACGATGAAGCAGATCAGCAAAGATTACGGCGACAAAGTCATGCTTGTGTACCGTCATTTCCCTTTAGGATTCCATGCGAATGCCCAGAAGGAAGCCGAGGCGACCGAGTGCGCAAATGAATTTGGCGGCAATGATGCTTTCTGGAGCTACCACGACAAAATCTTCGAGCGAACAACCGGTAACGGCACCGGCTTCCCGCTTGATAATCTCGTCCCGCTGGCAAAAGAGCTTGGTTTGAGTGAAGCGAAATTCAAAGACTGTCTTGATAGCGGAAAGTATGCAAAACATGTGGCTGACGAAATGGCTGCAGGACAAGCCGCCGGAGTGAGTGGCACACCCGGTAACTTCGTGGTTAATCTGAGGACACAGAAGAACCAAATGATTTCAGGCGCACAGCCATTTGTGAATTTCAAACAAGCAATCGATGCGATGCTGAACGATACGGCAGCTGCTGCACCGAGTAACACGGCAACGCGGATTATAAAAATGACTGCCGAATTGTGGAAGTTCACCCCGAGCGTTGTGAAAGTGAAACAGGGCGAAAAGGTGACTTTGGAAGTGACAGGGGTCAGCGGCACGCATGGGCTTTCCGTTCCGGATCTCGGTATCAATGAGACGATCATCCAAGGGCAGACTGTCTCTGTGGCAATACCGACTGACAAAACCGGTACCTTCAATTTCCGCTGTTCCGTCCAATGCGGCTCCGGTCACAATGATATGACCGGCCAGATCATCATCGAATCTTAATTCCTCTTATTTTTCTCTCTATGCAGACAACCGTTTCCATCCCCGGCATTCATTGCGCTTCATGCGCTGCGCTTATCAAAGATGTCAGCAGCGAATTCCCGTCAATCAAAAATATCAGCGTGGACGTTGATACAAAGAAAGTTACACTCGATCACGACGAGACTTTCGATATGCAGAAATGGTCAACAGAAATCGAATCCCTTGATCCGAAGTACAAAATTCATTCCGGGCAACCCTCATGACTGCACAGCAAACCACACTCGCTATCACCGGCATGCACTGTGCCAGTTGCAGTGCGCTCATCGCCCGCAAACTCAAGAAGACTGCTGGTGTCGAGGAAGCGAATGTGAATTTTGCCGCCGCGAAGGCACGCATCCACTTCAATCCTGAGCTTGCAACAGAGCAGGGGCTCATTGATGCCGTGAAAGCGGCAGGCTACGGTGCTGTCTTAGCAAATGATCAAGATCGCGAGGCGGACAAGCAGCGACGTGATGCCGAGATGATCGGATACCGTAACAAATTTCTCATCGGACTCGTCCTTAGTGTGCCGATGCTCGGCTTTATGATCCTTTCTTTCCTACCACACTCCGTAGTTCACGATGTCGTCATTCCATATATGGGGCTCGTTTCCCTCATTCTCGCGACACCGGTGCAGTTCTGGCTCGGGTACGGTTTTTACCGCGGCTTCTGGAGCACGTTGAAAATGGCCACATTCAGCATGGACAGCTTGATTGCAATCGGTACCTCCACTGCCTACTTCTACAGTCTATGGAACTTCATCAATCATCTCCTAGCAGCAGGAACGGTGATCGGTGAGATGCATGATTTGTATTTCGAGGTTGCAGCACTTCTCATCACGTTCGTCTTGCTCGGCAAATGGCTCGAAGCAAGAGCGAAGGGCAGTACGAGCGAGGCCATTCAGAAGCTCATGAGCTTGCAGGCAAAAACAGCCCGCGTCCTGCGAAACGGAGAGGTAGTGGATATTCCGATGGAAGAAGTGCAGGTAGGAGATACGATTGTCGTGCGCCCCGGCGAAAAGATACCTGTCGACGGAATTGTACTCAAAGGACTCTCTTCTGTCGATGAATCAATGCTCACCGGAGAGAGTATCCCAATCGAAAAGAAAGCGGGAGACAAAGTTTTTGGAGCGACAATGAACGGTCATGGCAGCATCGAGTTTCGAGCCGAGAAAGTCGGCTCTGAAACGGCGCTTGCCCAGATCATCCGCTTCGTCGAAGAAGCTCAAGGATCAAAAGCTCCTATCCAGGCATTTGCCGACTGGATTTCCTCATGGTTCGTGCCTGCCGTGATCGGTATTGCGATTCTCACATTCGCAGCCTGGATGCTTCTGGGTGCCGGAGTAACGTTCTCACTTCTCGCGTTCGTCTCCGTGATTGTCATCGCCTGCCCCTGTGCGATGGGACTTGCGACGCCGACGAGCATCATGGTCGCAACCGGAAAAGGTGCGGAGCTTGGTATTCTTATTCGTGGCGGGGAACCGTTGGAAGCTGCAAACAGGATTCAGGCGATTGTGTTTGATAAGACGGGAACGCTCACTAAAGGGAAGCCAGAGGTGACGGATATCGTTCCCGTAGAGACGCGCGAATCGCGCGTCTCTACCGCGGTTGACATCCTCCACATCGCCGCCTCACTCGAGCAAGGCTCCGAACATCCGCTGGCTGAAAGTATTGTTAATTATTCAAAAGCTAAGGGACTAACACTTTCAGTCACCGAGCACTTCATGGCAATTCCCGGTCACGGAATCGAAGGAACATTGGAAGGCAAGAAATATTTTTTCGGGAACAGGAAGCTCATGGAGAAATTCGGTATTGGTGTCAAAGCCATTGAGAGCCAATTACAAACTCTGGAGGAGAAGGGTAAAACAGCGATGATCCTGAGTGATGATCATCAGGTACTGGGAATCGTCGCCGTTGCAGATACGCTCAAGGAGACATCGAAAGAAGCGGTGGATCGCCTCAAGAAGATGGGCATTGAGATTTACATGATCACTGGCGATAACAGTCGGACGGCGAGAGCGATTGCATCGAGCATCGGCATCCAGAACGTGCTTGCAGAAGTGCTTCCCGAGCAAAAAGCGGCGGCGGTGAAGAAACTGCAAGAGCAAGGCATGCGAGTCGCGATGGTGGGCGACGGCATCAACGATAGTCCGGCTCTTGCTCAGGCAAATCTTGGTATCGCAATGGGTAGCGGCACAGATATTGCCATGGAAACAGGTGGGATCGTCCTCGTGAAGAACGATCTACGGGATGTCGTCACCGCGATCAAACTCAGCCGAGCGACAGTGAACAAAATCAAACAGAACATGTTCTTTGCACTCTTCTTCAATGTCATCGGCATTCCAATCGCCGCCAGAGCGTTCATGCATTGGGGACTGATTTTGCGGCCGGAGCTTGCCGGTCTCGCGATGGCGTTCAGCTCGGTGTCCGTCGTGACAAACTCGCTCCTCCTGAAAGGTTTCCATCCGACTCGCAAAAACTGGCTCTCAGACCTCGCGCCTGTATTTATGGCTATCGGCTTCACGGCGCTCTTCTTCCTCTTTGCGAAGATCAGCTCAGAATCGACGGTTGCCGCTGCTCCCGCCATCAACCCCGATCCGAGTCACACGCATGCGGATGTTGCCATATTCATCGATGGAGAGCAGCTGGATCTGTCGGATGAGAAATACATGTCTAATGAACAAAAAGCTCTGCATCCGTTTTTTCACTTGCACGACGGAAACGGCAGCGTGATACACCGTCATAAGCCTGGAATCGCAATCAGCGAACTCTTTTCCTCTCTCGGGATCACGATGACGAAGGATTGTGTGGCCGTGGATGATGGGCAGGAGTCCTGCACCGACGGGAAGAATCGCTGGAGAATGATCGTGAATGGTGGCGAGCGGATGTTTGATCCATCCTATGTCTTCAAGGATACGGACAAGATCCTCCTCACTTACAGCGCAAGCGATACCCTCTGGGAAACCGAGTGGCAGCAAGTGACCGACGATGCCTGCCTGTACTCCAAAATCTGTCCCGAGCGCGGCAAGCCGCCGGTGGAGAACTGCATCGCTGATCCCACTGTTCCTTGCATGGCTCCCCCAGGAACGCTCTAATTTCCCCCATCCTTATGTTTTGCTGCTCACGAAAAACACTGTTCATCCTCCTCGGCATTGCCGGGGTCATCGGACTCCTCATTGCGACAGGAACGGTGAACGCCTACGCAATCGTTCCCTTTCTGCCCATCTTCCTCTGTCCACTCATGTGCATCGCCATGATGATGTTTGGACGTGGTCGTGATGGTAAACAGTGTCTTCCTCAGAAGAAAATCCCATGAAGCCCATCGCAACTTACTTCGGCATCAGCTTCCTGTTGCATTTGCTCTGGGAAAATCTCCAAGCTCCGCTCTATCAGGGTTTTGCATCATTCCAGCAGCATTTTTGGATATGTCTGAAAGCCACGGCGACGGGAGACATGCTCTTTATGCTCGTGATCTATCTCGCACTTGCGGCAGTCCATCGAAATTGGTTCTGGATTGCTGATGCGGCAGCCTTCCGACATCCGGCCACTTGGGTCATTGCTCTATTGATAGGCGCGCTGCTTGCTGTGTTCTTTGAATTATGGGCTGTGTACGTTGCGGGACGCTGGCAGTACGCTGCCTCCATGCCGATACTCCCAATACTTCGCATCGGTCTGACTCCTGTCTTGCAGATGATCGTCATACCAATCGCTGCTCTGTTTGTATCCTTCCGTTTCTGCCGTTCCCCCGCTTCACTGTGAAATACGTCACCTCTGCTCTCCTCATTAGCTCTCTCCTCCTCACTGCCTGTGCTCCCACTGGTTTCTCTCCCCATAAGAAAACAGAAGGGACTGCCAATCTCATCGTGCGTGATCAAAGCACGGACACGGAGATCGCATTCTCTATCCGTGACGGTGACAAGGCGTTCACAGATTATGCTGTCAGTCACACAAAGGAGATGCATTTGATCGTCGTGCGCGATGATCTGCAACATTTCCAGCACCTTCATCCCGAGCGCGATGCAAACGGTGTTTGGCACGTTCCTTTCACTGCATCTGCAGGGGGCACATACTGGAGGTACGCGGATTTCGTTGATACCGATGAGAAGACCTACACGATCAGATTCGATAAAGAATACCCCGGAGATCCCGGTACGTATGGCATTGCAAAGAACTCTGAGACGGTGAAGACCGTAGATGGGTATCGCATTGAGCTGGAAACCGCGAAAGCCGGAAATGACGTTTCATTCACCTACAAGATCACCAATGCCAATGGTCAACCGGTGCAGGTGGAAGAATATCTTGACGCCAGGGGACACAGCGTGCTGATTTCACCAACGGGCAACTTCATCCATGCTCATGCGGAGGAAGAGGACGAAGAGCCAAAATTTACAACCACGCTGCCTCCCGATACGTTTTATCGTGCATTCACACAGTTCCAGATCAATGGTAAAGTTGTAACTGTAAACTTTGACTAGCAACCGTAACCACTCTCCTATACAATAGATCGCCAATGCATCTCTCACGATTAACCGCAGGACTGCTCGCCATGTCTCTTACGATGGGAGTCTTGATGGTCGGGGCTTTTCATGGGGAACGAGGAATCGGACCGGAAACAGATCATGCTTCGGCACACATCGATAGCTTGGTAGCGGATGCTGAAGCAGGAACACTGGACGCAACTGGTGGAGCAGGTAGTTGCCATGTGAATGCACAGCAAACTGTCATTGCTCAAGCACCCGGACAAAGCACTTTCTCTGTCCAACTTGGCAGCCCTGCTCCGGCAAGAATATTTGCTGATGGAGCAAGTCGAATGTGCGACTCACTTGTATTCATCGGGAGGAATCCTCCCTTGTTTGAACATGCCTCATTGTATGCGGCCACGGTCGCAATGAGATCCTAAATTACCGCAGTACGAATCATGAGTGCGCCATACGGCGTCGCTTGTGCTGCGTATGCTTTTATCCTTTTCTCATTTTTTCATGAAAACTCTTATAACACGTTCCGCTCTTCTGCTCCTCTCCGTCGCTTTCGTCGGATGCGCGGGTACGCAGTCCACTTCGCCTAAGACATCGGAAATTGATACGCCTCCAGCGAAGGCAGCGAGTTCATCTTCTGATCATCACGAAGGTGAAGTGAATGTACCGGAGCATGACGATTCTCCGTCATCGGCCTCCCACATCGATGATCCGAATAAGCCTGCTCACGGTCACTCGTCATCGCATGACGACAGTAACGAGCCGCCGCATCGCGATTAATTCTTGTTTTTACCCCAATTATTTATGCAAGTATCACTTCTTATGAAGAACGCGCTATCAGTCGTAAAAGCAAAGCTTTTTCTTCCGGCTCTCACTGCTTTTGTCATCTCTGCTATAGGCATCAATGCCATTATTTTTCAAGGAAATGCAGATGCCAGCGCAGGTCATGACGGTGGCCACGAGGGAGCGGAGACTCTCGGTGGCGCAAAAGAATCGGAATATCCCATTGTCACCGTCGAACAGCCAAAAAGTGCCGATACAGTCCACGTGTCGATAGAGGCGGCAGGACAAGTGTTTGCCGAGCAGCAGGCGGATCTTTACCCCTTGCAAGATGGAATCATCCAATCGTTGTCGGTCAATCTCGGCAGTCGAGTAGGTCAAGGACAAGTCCTTGCGGTGCTTCGACCCGATCAGAGCCAGCAGCAATTAGTCGCTGAAATTGCTTTCAAGCGACAAGAACTTGAGATTGCAAAAAAGCGAGCATCGTTGACCATCGATTCCCATCTCCGTACGACGGAAGAGGAGCGAGAAGCAGAATTGGACCGTATTGATGCTGAGATTGCAGGATTGCATGCAATCAAAAAACAGACACAGCAATCCATGCGTAATACCACGTACGACCTACTTGAGAGTGTGAATGAAATGCTCTTCACGGACTCCCGTGGAATATCAAACTACCTCAATAATAGTGCTTCCGACTATTACCGTCGATTGGAAACTTTCCCTGGTTTCGGGAATGACTATGCCATTCGGGAAAAATTTGAATACAAGCTGCTTGCGCTGAAAAACATGTTGTTTGCAGAACAATCCGAACCGGTCGAGATCGTTGCCACTGCAATTGCAATCGGACAGGAGGCACGCCAGATTGCACTACGCATCTCAGAGTCTTCGGCATTCCCCGGGCATGAAGTCGACCGCATCCGAAAAGAAATTGGCGAAGTCACCGATCATCTTTTTGAGTCGACGACGGAACTGACGAAGAGCACGTCCGAGCTTGCTTCTCTAGAGGCAGAGAAGAGAAAGATTCGTGCGACAACAGAAAGAGGAATTGTGGATGTAAAAGGAGGAAAACAGAATGCAGATCTCGATGCTGATATTATCGCCGCAGAGATCGTGCGTCTGCAGCAACAAGTGGGGGCTGGACGAACCATTGTTGCGCCTTTTTCTGGCATCATCACCAAGCGGTACGTAAATGCCGCTGGGGAGAGTGTCACATCGGAGAAGCCCGTGTTCAATCTCCTCAACAACCGAAAAATGTACATACGCTTCAATATTTCCGAAGTTGATCTGCCATTTGTGAAAGTTGGAACGACAGTGACTTTTTCCCCGACATCGGCACCCTCGGAGAAATTCACCGCAGTCATCAAGCGTATCGCACAAGCCGTTGATCCTGATTCACGAACGATTCAGGTAGAAGCCGATGCGCCGATTCAGCCGAACTCAGAGCGGATCCTCGCTCAGATGACTGTTCGCGTGCAGGTGCCCGTGACACAAGACCCGTCTCTCCTTGCGATTCCCGAAGCAGCACTTCAGCTCAGCAAGAACTCAGGCACGGTCTGGACGGTGGGTTCCGATGTCACAGCGGTTATGAAGAAGGTGGAGATTGCCTTCGTGCATGGTGGATACGCTTATGTCAAATCCGGTCTTACGGCTAAAGACTGGATTATCGTGAAATCGCCCGTCGTACTGACAGAAACTCTTGCTATCGAAACGAAGCGCTCTGATTCACCCCCTCAACTATGAATCTCTTTGATCGCATCGTACGAGGGGTACTGACTCACCGAATTGCGGTGCTCGCTGCCGCCGCAGTCTTCCTCGTCTACGGCTCGTATGTGACGGTGACATCACCGGTGGACATCCTGCCGGACCTCAACCGGCCCACGGTGACGATTTTCAGTGAAGCCGAGGGACTTGCGACAGAGGAGGTGGAAACGCTGGT
>CAZLUK010000086.1:0-1952 GCA_964562735.1 uncultured Candidatus Peribacteria bacterium | reverse complement strand
GAGATCTGCGGTTCTTGAGGCAGTTCTCATGAAACAGTAAAAGCCCCGGGGCCTACTGCCATGAGCGAGTGGAATCATCCCAAACTTGAGCGTTGGGCACGTATGCGACTCCCTTATTCAGAGGCTGATCCTTTTTGGGCAGATCGAGAGGTGGCGCCGTATTCGAGAACAACACCGTACTTTGCAGAGCCGGAACAGGATGGTCAAAAATTGTTGCCAATTGCTCAGGAGTCGCGTTCGGAGGCAAATCAATGACAAGAGGCTGGGGGGGCTTGTAGAACCCCTCGCGGAATTGCGCCACGTCAAAATCAACCAGAGTTTCCGGTGCAAGAGCTGGATCAAAAAGCTTATCCAGATCTGCATTCGGAACGGCGGAGGAGGGGGTGCTGGTGGTCATAGAAAAATAATGAAGATGGTTACTGTATTATGGAATAATAAATGTTTATTGTCAATATCAAAGGGAGCCCTTCAATAGGCCAAAAGAGGCACTTGTGGCAGCCGTATGACCCCCTTCCCTATCTACCCCACTTTTCTGGGTCTGCGGCAAATGCCGCCACCATTTTGACCTCTTCTTGCGTGATTCTGCCCTCCCCCACTGCAACCTTGAGGAGAGTCGTGATGGAGCACAGCGGGTGAAATTTGACGCCGGTACTCTGCGCGGCCTCCAGACCCGAGAGGAATTCGTACGTGAAGATCGAGACCACGTCGCTGACGATCGCTTTCCCCTCTTCGCGCAAAGCTTCGACAGTGGAGATGGAACTGCCCCCCGTGCTGATCAAATCTTCGATCACCACAACACATTGATCAGGCTTCAAATCCCCTTCTATCCTCTTTTTCGCGCCGTGCTCCTTCGCTTTGGCACGCACGTAGACGAACGGGAGCTTCATTCGGTCTGCAACGAGCGCCGCCCAGCCGATGGCGGCCGTGGCCGTTCCTGCGATCACATCCGGCGGAACATGGAGGGCTTTCACACGCGAGACAAGTGCTTGGACGACGAAATCACGCGCCTCGGGGTGGCTGTAGATCATCCGGTTATCGCAGTAGATGGGCGACTTGATCCCGCTGGTCCAGACATAAGGCTCCTGCGGGCGCAAACGTACGGCTCCAATGGCGAGCAAGAATTCTGCGATGCGGTCTCCATGAGGCATGGGACTATGGTAGTGGAAAGTGGAAAGAGGAAAACGGAAAATGGGATGTTATTCAAGCAAAAGTGAGTATGTGACATACTGAGCGCATGAATGACGATCTCGAACAACGCCTGAAAGAACTCGTGGCTGCCTTTCTCATCGAAAATGCCAAGGTGAACCTCTCTGCGTTCCGGACGGAAGAGAAGTGCTGGATCGGCAATGTATTGGATTCGCTTGCAGCTCTTGATGTGATCGGGTCTGCTGAGAAGATTCTTGATATCGGAACCGGCGGTGGCTTTCCCCTACTCCCGCTTAAAATCGCACTGCCACAAGTGCACTTTACGGGAATAGATTCTACTCAAAAGAAAATCGACGCCATCGCGCGGATCGTCGATGCGCTTGGTTTCATAAGCAATCTCGATCTCCTTTGCGGACGAGTTGAGGATCTGGGCCATCATGATTGGGAGGATTTCGATATCGTCACGGCACGGGCCGTCGCCGAGATTAATGTGCTGCTGGAATACGCGACACCGTTTGTAAAAGTCGGCGGCAAAATCATCCTCTGGAAGAGCATGGATATCGATCAGGAACTCAAGGACTCAGTGAATGCGCAGCGTGAACTCAACTGCAGACTGGTGGATCATCACGTCTACGAACTGCCCGATGGCTTCGGCAAGCGTCAACTGTTGATTTTCGAGAAAACCAAACCACTCGATAAAAAATATCCGAGAGGTGTGGGAGTGGCGAAGAAGAAGCCGCTTTAGGAGTTAGGGATTAGAGATTACGGTTAGAGATTAGAATAGTAGAAGACCCTATTATTCTAAT
>CAZLUK010000085.1:0-9636 GCA_964562735.1 uncultured Candidatus Peribacteria bacterium | reverse complement strand
TGCCAGAAAACACATGCACAAGATTCTGATCGTCGGCGGTGGTTTTGGGGGCATCAAGGCCGCCCAAGATCTTTCATGGAACTTAAATTTTTCCGTACGAATCATTGACCCAAAAACTTACATGGAATATCACGCCGCGGTTTACCGGCTCGTCACCGGACGCTCGGCGACCGAAACGTGCATTCCCTACGCCGCACTTCTCAAGAACAGAAACGTTGAGCTTGTAAAAGACAGCGTCGTCAACATCGATCTTGCGGCAAAAACCGCAACCGGAGCATCAAGGTCGCGTTACGCGTACGATTCGCTGATCCTAGCCGTTGGCAGCGAGACGTCGTACTTTGGAATCAAAGGAGTGCAGGAGCATGCCTTTGGTATTAAAACGATCGATGAAGCCCTTCGTCTCAAGCGCCACATCCATGCAGTGTTCCAGAGCGTGAAGTCCGTCAAGTCCGCGGACCAAGCTCCGGCCCTGCATATCGTCGTCATCGGTGGCGGAGCTAGTGGTATCGAAATTGCCGGTGAACTAGCCTGGTACACTCGCTCGCTGGCCCGCAAACACGGCGTCGATGCTTCGCTCATCACGATTGATCTCATCGAAGCAATGCCGCGGCTTTTACCGATGTTTCCTGAGCGGGTGTCGGCCCGAGTACTTTCCCGCCTTAGGTATCTGGGCGTCAACGTGCTCCTTAACCGTTCGGTCGTTAAGGAGGAGGCTGATCGGCTCTTTCTAAAAGATATGCAGATGACTGCCAGGACTGTCATCTGGACCGCCGGAATGAAGGCCAACCGGCTGGCGTCCATTGTTCCGGGAGTGGCGGTGGATAAACGTGGACGCGCAAACGTGGACCAGTTCCTGGTTATTCCGGGATTCCAGGACGCCTACGTAATCGGTGACGCCGCCGCGACTAAATTTTCCGGCATGGCGCAGACTGCGCTTGCGGATGCGAAATACGTCGCCCGCTTTATTACCGCAAAAACCCAAGGAGAAATGATTGCGCCCTACGTTCAGCCGGCTCCCGCGTACTCGGTTCCGGTCGGGCCACGCTACGCGGCTACCGTGTATCACGGAATGCAGTTCTTCGGAGGTCTTGGCTGGTTCATGCGCCGCGCCGCGGACTTCCGGGCATTTTTGTCTTTGCTGCCGCTGATGGAAGCCATCCGTGCGTTTCTCGGCGGCAATACGATGATTGAAGAGTGTGAGTCCTGTGGACATTGAGCACTACGCATGACCATACAGAACGATTTCCTTTGATTCAAAGCATCATTTCCACTCACGGGAGCAGGATTCTTCCTGCGTTTGTTGATCGTTGCAGAGACTCGTCGAAGGGGGGGGGTAGAAACCCGGTCAAGGGGAGTGGCCGAATGATACGAACTGGCTGCGCCACATGGCCACGTAGCGGCTTTACTGGCTGCGTCACGTGGTGCCGCAGGTACTTTACGTGGTGGCCCGTCGAGGCTATCCGAACCTACTTTACCAGTAACAACACAGGATCAGAAATGCTTAGAGCAGTCGCTTAATCATTGAACGCCGTTGTGCTGTGTACTATCCGACATCCAGCATCTGAAGATTTTGATAGGTAGATTTCAAAATTGCATCTGTCTCATCATCTTTCCCGTGTACTACAACAGATTTAACTTTTGGGTGCTGATTTAGAAGGAAGACTCTTCGAGCTCCTTCAATAACTGGATTTTGCCCTGGTCGAGACAGTGCTCGAGCTAGGTTGCAGTAATATCCTTTTCCTTTCAGCACACGTACTTTGCCATAATTATCAATTGAGCCGATCTGCCACTCTGCTAATTCGGGATTTTCTACAGTAGACATGCTGGCAGCATGGGCTTCTCATCTGCACTAGTCAAGTTTCTGGTGGCCCAGGGCAGAATCGAACTGCCTACGCCTGCCTCTTCAGGGCAGCGCTCTACCAATGAGCTACCGGGCCAAAACCACTAGCTGGGATCATATCAGAATTTTGGTCAGTGAAAAGACTGATTGCGTAGCACAATTTTTGCGGTGGATTGCACTTGTTTCAGTAGACAGTCAAGTGTACACTGTAAAGTACTTTCCAATGTTACATATGACAAAAGACATTTCTATCAAAGAACTGAGAGAAAACCTCTCGAGCGTCGCAGATCATGTAGAAAAAGGTGAATCATATCGCGTTATTCGCCGTTCCAAACCATCTTTTTATATCGTAAAGATCGATGCTGAAGCCCCTGAAGAGGGGTGGGAAACTGTGGTGGATTTCACTGATGGAGGCAAAACAAAGGGCATCTCTATTGAAACGGTTTTGAAGGAGATGAGAAAAGTACAAAACTGATATGGAACAATGGAAAAAACAACTGCGCAAAATTCCACGGAGCAGCCGAGATCGTGTTCTTGGAGCACTCACACTGTTGCTTACGCGCGATTTCTCAGCATTGGATCGGCTGCAACTGAAAGGTTATCAGCATATCTTTCGAATACGTGTAGGTAATTATCGTATAATCTACCACGATGAAGGTGATGAGATCACCTTGAAAGCGATTTCAAGGAGAGACGAAAATACGTACAGAGATTTTTAGTGCGGTACCAAGTATGGTGGGGCTTGGGCAACACATCTTAAACGCCTACGCAGTTATCATAGAGATAGCTAGCCTCTTCTAGAGGCTTTTCCCATGCTACCGACTTTGCCGGTAGCTGTGACTGATGCCAACGAACCTGAGGAGCATGAGGATCGCAACAATCCCGATAACGATGTAGCCGATACGCTTCAGCTGACCTTCTATCGGAATGTATTGGAAGATGAGCGCGACGATGAGCAGAACAACAAATGGCGAGATAGTCCGCTGCCTGCCCACCGAAGCTTCAGCGTAGGCGAGCGTGCGGTCAGACGCTTGAGAAAGTATATATTTTTGCTACACTCGCTTCCTTTTCATGAGACCCGACACTCTACATTCTCCGGCTCCCGCGAACCGCAGGCCGACTAAAGCGCAAAGCCAGGGTCCTGCGGAAAAGATATACCAGTCGATGCGCATAAAAATTGCCGAAGTCTATCCCGATGACGATTTGGAAGCGTGGCGGTGGGAAGGAGAAGACTTCGAAACCCATGTCATCCCACGTCCGGAACATGACTTTAAGAAGTGGCTCACCGATTCATACCAAAATTCGGATGAGTTCTCGAAGCAAATGGTGAACAGAATGTTCAGTATCTGGGACGAACAGGAGCGTGCGGGATTCAAAGCCAATGATCTCCCGCTCTACGAGCATCAGAAGGCTCTATTCGCATGGATAGCCATCAGGACCGTCACCGGCATCCGCGGCAAAATCGCCAACCTGCTCGCACGATCACCGTACGGAAGTGGAAAGAGCCTCGTTGCGGGCTTGGTAATCCGTGCGTTCAAGGAAACCCAAGAAGAGATGATGGCCGCAGGTACTGCTAAAACCGAGGTGCCAACCGGAATTTTGCTTGGACTCCGCAGAGAACATGCGTTACAGAATACCATGGGTACGCAGTTCGCGGCGCTTCAGCCGCCGTACACCGTGGATAGGAAGGAAATTGGAACGTATTGGAAAAACCTTGACACTATGTTCGGCCCGGACTTCTCTACATTCTTCACGAGGCCTACCGGAACTAGACACCCGTTTTACCGCCTGTTCGATGTCACTGATGATACGGAAAACCCAGCCAGCCCGGAGCAGCGGATCGTTGCATATCTGAGCGGACTCGACGAAACAAACCAAAACCTGTGGCGGCAGGTTACACCAGAGCGACGCAAGGCAATCACTGACACGCTGGAAGCGTTGATCGCGGGTAAAATTGTCCTGATCCCCGACGTGTACAACGTGCCGCAAGCCGAAACCCCGCTCCCGCGCGCGGATTTGGACATCGAGGGAGAGCCGCGATACGCTGGCGATTCGGCCTATGCACTCACCGAGACTCCCAACTATCGCATCAAAGCGACCCACCGGCAATTGGCCCTAAATCGGAAAGCGTACACCACGCAGCCGGATCTAAAAAATCCTGCTCAATTTTGTATTACCTACGGCACGATGGTAACTCGGGCGGTGAAGCAAATCCGCGGTGACATTTGCGCAGAAATCATGCCACGAGCCAGATTGCTCGTGATCGACGAGACGGGCGCCTGTACGCCGGGGTCGCTTAATGACTCAATCACCCAGCTGAGCGGCCAGGAACCGTACATGGTCGGCTTTACCGGACAGGACCGCGGAGTGAAAGGCTGGACAGATCGCTCCCCGATACTGTCGATAACCCAGATGGTCCGATTGGGGCTCATGAAGCCAATCGGATTCCAAGTCATCGGCGATGCGCAGGACCCGCCGGCCCAAGGAACGGAGGAAGCCTGGGAGCAGTACGCCATACATATATTCGAGCAAGTGCAGACCGCGACCACGCTCCAGCTTCCACAACCGTACGAGCTGGATACCGTCGTCGTGGCTCCGGCTCCGCATGTGCGGGAGTACGCTCATCGCATCCTCGAAATACATAATCAGCAAAACATTCCCGTAAAGGTGTGGTGCTTCGATCCCGCCGCCGGCAACAGCCGCTGGTCCATCATTGTAAACGGTTTCAACGCACCCAAGCACACAGGCGATCCGAGGCGGGTACTGGTCGCCCCTCCATCGCAAATTGCGGAAGCACTGCACCTCAACGCTGAGTGTTACGATATCTTAGCCAACATGAGCACCTACGCTATCGACCAGACGCGTGGACGCCTGGGGCATATCCAAAATCGAGCTGGAACACCTAAAGAGTGTGCGAAGGCCCGTACGTATTTCCGAGTTCAATGCCTGCGAGGCGGGCATGACGAGGCCTACATCCGCATCGTCGCCTCCAAGATGGGTTTTAAGCTTCCGGATGACAACGCGCAATGGAAATCGCTTCACTCCATGATCGACCTTAACGCATACGAACGGGACACGCAAAGGAAGAACCTAGGTCCCATCCAGCAAATCCCCGATACCAAGGCAGTGCAGAAACGTAAACAAAGCAGTGGTAAGGCTTTGTCTCCCGAGACACCGCTAAAGGCAACCAGCTCGTTTGTTATCGAAAAGCAGCGGCTCCAAGCTGAGCAGAGTGCAGAACGGAGCCGTACACAACAAAAATCTTGCCTACCGAAAACAGAAACAAAAACAGCCAAAGGACTCTCAAAAAACTCTACGTTTACATCTAGCAGCTATGGAAGAGTCACCATCATCGTGGACGAGAATGGCCAACCTGTGAATCTGGAGAACATTGCTGAACAATTCAATATTCATAGTTTAAAAGGCGTATTCATAAACACGGTCATGCGTGCTTTTCGGACCGGCAATAAGCGCGGCGCAGAGCTGGCGGAGGTGGCTGCCAGCGAAATCTACCGTCTTTGTAAAGTACAGAAACAGCGTCAGCAAACCAGTGACTCATCTAAAGAAAGCGGCCCCAGCCGTTATATCGGCGTGGAGACTTACACCCGCTGATCATGGCAGAAAACGACGCATTCCCACCCGGCCACGACGAGAAAATACCGCTCGAAGAGCCGCAATTGTGGAAGGTTGGCGAATTCAAGAGCTATGAACGAATGGCGGTATCGCGGGGCAATACAGCCTTGCACAATGTCTTTGAAAACACTCGGACTAAGCTTCCCCGATTAATCGCGACCGTCCGATGGTCGAAACTTCGTATGCCCTTAGTCGGCTTCGCCCATGCGGCGGGAATGAGCTCCAATGGCTACCACCCCATGGAGCAAGATCGCAAGCCTACGGGCCGAGCGCACTTATCGAAGTATACGCGCTTACTCGACTTTTGGGAGCAAAACGGTATCTCCTTCGGCATCCGGGAACAGCTGCTGGATCTGCTCATCAATCCCGATTTTTTGGAGCTGGATGAGTCTTGCGTGGATCTGCTCACGGCGATCCAGCACATCCGTACGCAAACGCAGCATTTGCTTACATCCAACGATATGGCAGCCTTCTATCACCGCGTGGGTTATGACAAAGGGCATGCAGTGATTGAGCAGGACTTTCCAGGGCTTTACAGTGCAACCTGGCAATGGGAAAAGATTGGAACGGTTCCGGAATTCCTAAAACTGATCAACTTCGTGGAAACAATGTATAGCGGAGAGTCCGAAGCAGTAAAACAGAAAAGAAAACTTAGAATGGCCCAGGCCGAGGCTTTGTTCGACGTAGTCAAGCGTAACCAATATCTGGGAAGGACGCTAGAAAAACCGCTGGCAGATTTCCTGGTGGCCATTGAAAAAGACTTGGCCTTCGATCAAGCGACGACGCTTACAGCCAAGTCACTCGGTGACAAGTATCACTTGAGTTCGTCACAGAGCGAGAAATTAATTCAGATGCAGCTGCTTCCGGTAGGAACGATCGAGCCCATCGCGAGGTGCGTGATGGACCCAGCTACGGTGGAAGGGTTCCTAAAAGAGTGGGACAAAGCCTATGGGACAGAAATGCAGCGCAGCAAATTCGGTGCGGAGTGCGCTGGTGCCATGCAAGAGCAGGGACTGAATTCGGCGGATCTGGGGAGACTTTTGGAGGTCAAAGCTCCCGAATTTCGCGGCAAGCAGGCTAAGCGGAGCAAGCAGCGCTATCGCCCGGATAGTGAAGTACGGGGGGTGCTGTCAAGTAACCGGGTCAGTTCGCAAATCCCCGTGGAGGCCCTCATCCAACTGATAGCCAGCGGTGAGTATCAAGCCAACCAACTCAGAAACTCTTACGTTTCAGAACGGAAACGGTTCTTCGTCAGGAATGGCTACCGCAAAAGCGGCGAAGGCTTGCGCATGTGCATCAGTCGCGAGCTTGCGGGTGCCAGCATGAGCGAACTTGCCCGACTATTCTTGCCGGCGGAGCAGCGAGGCGACAAGCAAGCAGTTCGACAAAAGGACTTGGAGCTCCAGCGATTGGAACGGCAGGAAGGCACGCAGCACGACATCACGTTTGCAGCAGTGTTTGTTTTTCTCAAGCAAATATCCGATGAAAAAGTGGCAGCTGCGTTACAGAGATTAAGTACGATTGATGAAATGGACGAGAAATTGAAGGAATTTTCGACCGTGCCCGAAATGGCGCATAATCTCATTGTTGGTATGAGGGGCGCAAAAGCCATATCGGAAACTATGCAAAGCCAAGCGAGATGTAAAACGCAACGCGTGCGGCCCGATCTAATCACTAAAATGTCCCAAGGGACTTATGTCCCGGCGCTTCCGGCTCTCCGGCTGATGGCCAATTGCACCGTGCATCGTACCTTGCCACTACCAGTAGTGCTGGACTGGTACCAGCGTATGCCGGAGCAGCTCCGTCAGGGCCTCGAGCACTTCGGCCAGTTTAAGCAGCCTCTCGCCCGCGTACTGTGTACACTCATCGCAACCATCGAGGCAAGTCCTTTGCGTTTCTTCTCCACGCGCGTGCCTTCCAGAGGTTTGGTTCCTGAACTCGGGACAAAGCACTTGCGGCAAATCAATGCCGGAGAGACCGTAGAATGGAGCTATATTAATCAATACCTCTTGGCTTTGACTGAGCCAGGAAAGATTCCCTACCGACTCGCGCAAGAATTGTACAAAAATGGCGGAAACGTGAAGCAGGCGGCAGCAACTCTCTTGCCTGAAATACAAGCGGGGCAAGCTGATGTGAACGCCATGACCCTTCCCGGGCTTCTGCCCGCAGAACTGGCTCTATTTATCGCAAATGATAAGTGATACCAAGTAGCAATTGAATTGATACCGATCTGATGAATCTTAACCTTGCTCGTCTCGTACCGCGTAGCGTTTGCCCAGGCCAAGAATTTCAGCATCGACCCATGAGTGAATTCGTATTGAAGTTAGTTATGAATGGTGGAGATGATACGAAAAAGTTGGAACCAAATTGAGCAATCACTTCTGAAGTGCCTAGAACATCTTTAAACCCTAACTCATTATTGAGGATCATCAAATGGTTGGATTGTAAATCCGCTAGCGGCTTCAATTTGGAGACGCAGAACTTCACTTTTTCGAATATATCTTACTTGTCCCCAACACTTTATTTTGTTGCGTATATTTTGACCGTCCCAAAATACAGCATTCAGATGTAGAATAATTCTGTCCATATCACACATACCTTTTTTTGAACCACCTCGATGTTTAAATTCAGGATCTGCAACTAGCCTCATCAGCATTACGCGTTCATCAACAGACCATCGCCGAAAATTCGCATTGATAACTTCTCCTCTCGCGGCTCGTATTTGATGCATTTTCATCCAACATTTATCCGCCTCTCTGTATGTTTCACCTTCCCAAAATATATCATTAAGCAAGGAGGCAATGCGCTCATAGTCCGGCTCACCGGGATGAGTTCCGTGAGCATGGTAAAACGCAGAATCATTTACTAATTCTATCAATAATCCAACTTCATCTTGATTTTCCCATAATTTTTCACCGCATGCTTCCGCTATCTCTCTCCTAAATTCAGGATTGCAGAAAGGGAAGGTTCCTTCGGGCCTTCTTTTTTGCCCCATACTAAAGCTATTTTGAACAGCTAGTTTGTATTCTTCTGTGGTAAGTAGAAGGCGGGCGGTTCTGCTAATTATTCTTGAAGAGACCTCAGAACTTATTTCATGACTTACAGGTATAACTTCTTCAGCTGTTCTCGCAAAACTGCCCTGCCTGCTTAATACAGCCAATAATTGTTCCCGTGTTATCCTTTGAATTAATCTGTCACTTTCACGTTCAATAGTCTGAGCAATAAATCTTATTTCAGCACTTCTGTCCCTATCAGGGACTGCAAAACTTGAATTCGACGCACCGTTTGACATGAAAATATTATAATCCTTATTTTATTTAAGTCAATGTGGGGGAGCTGAAGGGACCTAAACCCTCGGCCTCTACAATGCGAATGTTGCGTTCTACCAACTGAGCTATGTCCCCACGGTTTAAGAATCAATATCTCTGATCAGCTACCAGCCCACCGAAACTTCAGCTTAGGCGAGCGTGATGTCAGGCTCATTAGAAAGTACAGCCCTCTGCTGGGCTTGCTGGCAGAGCACTTGGGAGAAGAACTTCGCTACAGAGCTACCTTCACTTACAATTTTTTTCAGAATTTTAGCGGCTATAAGCTCTACAATTTTGTTTTTATTTTTTAGCCCTTTTTCCAGATGAGTGTACTTCAATTTACCTACTATAGTAGTCGTAGCGAGAGAAGGATGCATACAGATCGAATTCCAAAGAGCCCATCGGATGTCCGCTGTGTACTCCCCAAACACCTCTACGAGCTGATCATCTTTTAGTGCTGCAACGGCTTTTATTAACTTTTTAACTGCCGGGTTATCTTCTGTGATTAGATCACCTTTTTCGTCAGTGCAGACACATGAGCGGCATCCACGCATGTATAGTCTAAGCGTATCTGGATCGGGTGATTCCAAGGCTGAAGGATGAGAAAATGCAAGGGACGGAGTATATCGAACGGAAATCTGTATGGCAAATAAACTTGTAGCCGGATCACATGATTCTTTGCTGGAGAAAAGAGTAGAGACGTGCGAATCGCACGTCTCTACTTTGGGAAGTTAGGCGGTCGTGACCGCCCGTGGCGCAGACGGGACGCCGCGTCCCGAGGCAGAAGAAGCATACATTTCTTCGCTCTCACATTTATCATTACAAGCATGTCATTTCTCTATCATTGTCCTGCCC
>CAZLUK010000084.1:0-7888 GCA_964562735.1 uncultured Candidatus Peribacteria bacterium | reverse complement strand
GCTTCAAAAATTCGTTTGCTTTCCTGGCGATCGTCCGTGGGCTTCGCTCTTAGAGTTCTTTTTTCATGGGTTCTCGGATGTCGCAAAGAATCGAGAGCGTCGGTTCGGTCGTGAATGGGTCGATGAAGGCCGTACGAGGATCCGGGATCAGAAGCATGTCTGATTCCTGAATCTGTTGAAATCCGCGGATAGAGCTTCCATCAAAGCCCGCACCTTCCTTCAGTACAGCTTCCAATTGATGGATTGGCTTACTTGTGTGATGGAGTGTCCCAGGGACATCCACAAATGTGAGATCGAGTACGGTGCATGTGTTTTTCTTTGCGAGGACTTGGACTTCTTTGGCGGTCATATGGGAGGGTTGATGAGAATAAATAAGAAAATGAACAATCGAATTCAGTCGGAATAAGGACGATTGTACGGAGTGTTCGGATCATCGACAAATAGTTTTGAGCACAATATTTCCTATATAGTACGACCATGAAGCAGTATTTGGATCTCCTGCGGCACGTTCAGGATCACGGTATCAAGAAAGACGACCGTACCGGCACCGGAACACTGTCTGTTTTCGGCTATCAGATGCGCTTTGATCTGAATGCCGGTTTTCCGCTCCTTACGACGAAAAAATTGCACACGCGGTCGATTTTTCATGAGCTGCTGTGGTTTCTGAAGGGCGAAACGAATATCAAATATTTGAAAGAGAACGGTGTCACGATTTGGGACGAATGGGCCGATAAGGACGGAAATCTTGGACCCGTGTACGGCTCGCAGTGGAGGGCGTGGCTGGGGCCCGACGGAAAAACGTACGATCAAATAACTGTTTTGATACAGAACATCAAGAAAAATCCGAATTCACGCAGGCTTATCGTGTCGGCCTGGAACGTGTCGTTTATTGATTCGATGGCTCTGCCGCCCTGTCATTGTCTGTTCCAGTTTTACGTTGCAAACGGTCGTTTAAGCTGTCAGCTCTACCAACGAAGTGCAGATATTTTTCTCGGCGTTCCTTTCAATATCGCTTCCTATGCGCTACTTACGCACATGATTGCGCAAGTCACGGGGCTAAAGGTCGGAGATTTTGTGCATACGCTTGGAGACGCCCATTTGTACCTGAATCATTTGGAACAAGCTAATCTCCAGCTCACGCGGGAACCAAAGCATTTGCCGACGCTCAGGCTGAATCCGGATCGCAAGAATATTTTTGATTTCACGTATGAAGATATTTTGGTCGAGGGATACGATCCGGAGCCGGGGATCAAGGCGCCGATAGCTGTATAATGCTCAATGATCAATTTTCAATTTCCAATCAATTTTCAATGATACAAGGTTCAAAAAAAAGGCTATATGATCTTGCTGAGCGAACAGCTGTTTTTGGTGAGTGTGTAATTGAGTTCTGTACTGGCCTTAAGGCGAACGTCATTAGTATGCCGCTTATTGGTCAAGTTGTACGATCTGCGACAAGTGTTGGTGCGAATTATATGGAGGCGAATAATGCGAGTTCCAAGAAAGATTTTCGGAATAAAATATACATTTGCAAGAAAGAGATTGAAGAATCTAAACACTGGCTTCGTATGTTAGCTAAGTGTTATCCAGATTCGAAAAACACGCTTCGTGATCTATGGAAGGAAGCTCAAGAGCTTACTTTGATTTTTCAGAAAATTGTAAACTCTGTAAACCAATGAATCAATGTCCCATGCCAATGTCCAATTTTCAATGAATGTTCAAGCATCAATGATCAAGCAAAGTATTTGAAACTTGTATAATTGAGCATTGATTGAAAATTGAAAATTGGACATTGAAAATTCCTCTCATCTTATGATCATCTCCCTCATCGTCGCCGCATCAGAGAATGGCGTCATTGGCAAAGACAACAAGCTCCCGTGGCATTTGCCGGATGATCTCAAGCGATTTAAAGAATTAACAAAAGGAAAAACGGTCATCATGGGCCGTAAAACATACGAATCAATCGGTAAGCCTTTGTCTGAACGCAGAAATATCGTTCTCTCGTCCAAGGTAAAGTCGATCGAGGGAGCCGAAGCTGTCTCGGATATCGATGCGTTTCTCTCAAAACTCAATGAGGAACTTCCCGAGGATGAAGAGGTTTTTATCATCGGCGGATCGGATCTATTTAACCAGTGGCTGGAGGACAGCTTCACGCCGATTGTGGCAGCACGCGTTTACCTGACTCGTGTTCACGCCGATATCGCAGGCGATACATCGTTTCCGGATTTAGATGATGACCGATGGATGGAAGTGGAGCGAACTACACATCCGGCTGACGAGAAACACGTCCATGCGTTTACATTTTTGACGTACGACAGGGTTTAAGCGGGGATCTGCTGCGTCACGCAGTGAAACGATCCAAACCCCCACGTGAGGATACGACTGTCGATCGGAACGATGCGTCGACCGGGGAAGCACTTCTGTAATGTTTCGATTGCGGCTTTATCATTCGGGTCATTCCACACAGGAAGCAGCACACATTCATTTGCGATATAGAAATTCGCGTAGCTTGCGGGAATCCGGAAGCCATCTGCGGTCTCTTTGGACTTAGACGGATTTTCATTCACTAGTACCGGTTTTGGTTGGACAATCTGAATGATCTCAAGCGCGCGACCGTCTTGGTCTTTCATCGTCTTGAGCCGCTTTAGATTTTCTTGGAGCGGAACGTAATCCGGATCGGCTGGATCTTCATTTATGATCGTCACGACGGTTTTGGGTCCTACGAAGCGCGTGAGATCATCAACGTGCCCGCTTGTGTCATCGCCGACGATGCCTTTGCCCAACCATAACACCTTTTTTATTCCGAGATGTTCTTTGAGCATTTCTTCGATCTCCGGTTTTTTGAGATCAGGATTTCGATTCGGATTCAGCAAGCAATCTTCCGTCGTGAGGAGAGTCCCACATCCATTCACGTCTATCGATCCACCTTCAAGCACTCTCGGGATTTTTATACTTAGCACACCTAATTTTTCTCCCAGTCGCGATGGAATCTCATCATCTAGGTCGTGTTTCCATTTATCCCCCCATGCATTATAGATCCAATCTAAGAATATTCGTTCCCCCTGTGCATTCTTGACCACAATCGGTCCATGATCGCGTGCCCAGGCGAAATTGCTTGGGATGCGATGAAGATGGACTTTTTCTCCGCGTACTCCGATTTTTTTCATTTCCGTTTTTGCAGCTTCCTCCGTGGATTTGTCATGCGTGATGATGTGCACGTCTTCGCCTTTCTCTAGCTCCAGGACCAGACGTGCCCATATCGCAGGAATTCCTTCATACAACCCCGGCCAGTGCGCTTCATCGTGCGGCCACGTGAGGATGGTGCCCTGATGCAGTTCCCATTCCGCGGGCATCCGGAAGCCGCGTACGGATGAGGTTTTCGTCATTGCTTCTTCGTGAGAGGACCGTAGGTCTCGGGTCGGCGGTTTTCCAGGAATCTCCAGGCTTTCTGCATCGGCAGGACCCGGCCAAGGTCGACAGTGGCAATCAGTACCTGTTCTGTATCGTCGGCTTTCGCGATGAGATCAGCCGAAGGTCCGACGACGAAAGATCCACCCCAGAACGTGATGTTGTCTTCGCGGCCAATACGATTCACGCTCGCAACGAAGACATTGTTGGCCGCGGCGTGGCCCAGCTGCACTGTGCGCCACATCGTCTCCCAGTCGCCGGTGATATTTTCCTCAACCGAGCTGTCCACGATTCCGATCGCCGTCGGGTACACGATGATTTCGGCTCCGGCGAGCGCTGCGATGCGGGCGGCTTCCGGATACCACTGGTCGTAGCAAATCAGTGGTGCGATTTTTCCAACAGATGTCTCAAACACGCGGATGCCGGTATCGCTGGGAGTGAAGTAGTGTTGTTCGTGATACAGAATGTCTTCGGGGATGTGGGTTTTTCGGTATGTTCCGACTAGCGTACCGTCACGTTCAAAGATAGTTGCGGTGTTGTAGTTCTTTCCATCCGAGCCTTTCTCAAAAATTGATCCGCCGATCAGGACGATTGCGTGCTGCTTTGCGGCTTGCGAAAGGAGTTTGGTTGTCGGACCGGGGATGGCTTCTGCGCGCTCGAAAGCCGTTTTGTCGTCTTTGCGCTGACAGAAATACGGACTCTGAAAGAGCTCAGGGAGTATCACGAGATTGGCACCTTTTTGCTTGGCCTCCGCGGTCATCGCCAGGGCTTTCTTAAGGTTCGCGGACGCGTCGTCCGTCATGGACATCTGCACAAGGCCGAGGGTGACAGTCTGCTGCTTCATGGTCAGCGCAGACTATAACAGAAAATGTTGCTCCTCAGGCGAAACTGTGTACGATGGATTCCACGTTTAATTCTACAATATTTCCTCACGTCTATGAAGAAATTCGATCAACTATCACCGAGCCTCAGAAAGTACATCGTAACTGATGACAAGCAGACTTCGGGCACCGTGACTGCGAACGTTAAGAAAAGTAAGTCGCCCGTTTCAAAGTACGCTGAGCTTACGCTGAAACACTGTAACGGCGGCTCTACGCTCCAGTCGGCGTTATGGCTCAAAAAACACCTGAAAAACGGCGGTAAGCTCGTCGTCACGCTGGCCGGGGCTCTGAGCTCGTTTGAAATCGGCGTCGTGCTTGCGGAACTGATCCGTAAGAACAAAGTGCATCTTGTTTCAGCGACCGCCGCCAACCACGAAGAGTCGTACTACCGCTACGTAGCGCACTCACATTACGCGCACATCCCGCGTTACACCGAGCTCACGCCCGAGCAGGAGGCTGAGCTACGGGACGCCGGGCTACGGCGCATTACGGATACGTTTCTGCCCGAGGACGAAAGCGTACGTATTATGGAGCCGCATCTGCTGAAAATGTGGAAGAATGCCGAAAAGAAAAGACAGCGCTACTTTCCACACGAGTATTTCCGTCGTCTATTTTCCGAGAATCTCATTAAGCCTGATCCGATGGCGAACCCGGATGACTGTTGGGCGTTCGCCGCGTACGAGAAAAACATTCCGATCGTTATTCCCGGATTTGAAGATTCTACAATGGGCAACATCTTCGCCAGTTATACGTACGGCGGAAAATACCGGAATGACAAGAGCTTCGTCCTCGATCCGAAGATCATGAAGGGTGGCCTTGAGTATTTCACGTGGATGTACGACTGGTACATGGAAATGGCGAAAGATGCGTCTATCGCTTTCCTACAGTTGGGCGGTGGCATAGCAGCCGATTTCCCCATCTGCATCGTCCCTTCGCTCAAACACGATCTTCAGCTCCACAGCAAGGTTCGCGACTGGGCGGGATTCGTAGAAATTGGCTCCTCTCCCATGTCGTATGGCTCCTACTCCGGCGCCGGTGGCAAGGAGAAGATCACCTGGGACAAGCTTTCCACCCAGAGCTACTATCAGATTATTCAGAGCGATGTGACGGTCGTGTTCCCCTGGATCGCAGCGGTGCTTTTGGATCTGTGATCTGCTTTACATGCGGGTCTCACTGACTATAATTACGGCTCTGTCTGTTTTCCTCAGCCATGCCTAAGCGCCCATCGGGCCACCACAAATTCAAGCAAGTCAGACCGCACAAAGTGAGCTCCCGCTACATGCGGCCACGCTGGGAACGCTTTGTGAGTCAGGATGCCAAAGGCATGATGCTTATTGAGGGCGTGCCGATTGATAAAATCGTCGAGAAGTACGGCACGGCGTTGTATGTGCTGGTTGAAAGTGAGATCCGGTCCCGCCTCCGGCGATTTAAGAAAGTCTTCGGAAACGACATCGCGCTGCAGTATGCCGTGAAGTGCAACAGCAACTTGGAGATTCTGCGGATGGTGCGGGAAGAAGGATTCGAGCTCGATTGCTCTTCCGTTGGAGAACTTATTCTTGGGCTACTCGCTGACTTCAAGCCCCGGCAACTGACATTTACGAATCTCTTTAAGACCGAACAGGATATTCACTTTGCGATCAAGATCGGCGTGCAGTCCATCACGGCCGATTCCATCGAGGAGATTGAACATATTGCTTCTACCGCTAAAAAGCTCCGCAAGCATATTGATACCGTTATCCGCGTGAATCCGATGATCGAATTTGGCCAGTTCACGACAAAAGAGAATAAGTACGGCATCCCGATCAGCTATATTGATCGGGCTGTCGATCTGGCGCGTAAGAGTCCGTACGTGGACTTCAAAGGTTTTCACTTTATGGGAGGTTACGTCCATAACCCCAAGGTTTTCAAGATTGCGGCTCGCACGTTAGCCAAGCTAATCCACCGTTGTTTGGACAAAGGCATCCGCGTCAAAAGTCTGTCGCTCGGTGGCGGTTTTCCGGCTGCCATCGGTGAGGAAGACGCATTTCCGATCGAGAAGATGAAGGATTTTCCGAAGTATTTTACTCGGTTGATGCATCAGTACAACATCCCGCCGCTGCAGCTCATCTTCGAGCCTGGCAAGAGTATCGTCTTGAACGCGGGCATCGGACTGATGAAGGTTATCAGTAAGAAGCGTCTCGGCGTGAACACGCGGATGGTCATCGCCGACGGATCCACCTACAATTTCATCCCCGATGCCCTGGTCCAAAGCAGCGTGAAGTACGACATTTTGCCAGCGTCCAAGATGAACGAGCGCCGCATCCACACCGTCAATATCGCGGGCAACACCTGCGATTGTTGGGATGTCATCCGCCGCGACATAGAAATGCCAAAGCTCCGCGCCGGCGATCTGCTGGCTGCCATGGACGTCGGTGCGTATGCGCAGGTCATGTCCAGCAACTTCAATACCATTCGGCGTCCGGGCATGATCATGCTGTATGCGGACGGCTCCGCGAAGCTTATCCGTCGCCGCGATCGTTACAGTGAAATGTTCGCTCCCGAGCTAGATGTTCTTAAAATGGCGGGTCCTGATGAACTGGAGAAATACCACAATATGTACCGCGTCAATATAGATAAGATCTGGAAGGGCAAGGTCAAGAAGGATGCCAAGAACTCTAAGAACGGTCACAGCGGACAGGACAAGCAGCCGATGACGAAGCTCACTGTGTACAAGATGATTGAGTCACAAGCGCTCGGGAAAAACGGAAAAAACGGCCAGTCGAAAAAGTAGGTACTTCGGACTTCACATTGATTTATTTTCCCATGAATCAGATAATAGTGATGACACTATGAATACTCAGAACCAGATATCATCGGCTGAAGATATGTCGGCTGCGGTTATCAACTCCACTGTTGCAGAAATGGAGCGGGGAGGTCCGGTGTCGCATACAGCCATCGCGCACGACGTTGAACAGAACGCGCGCGAGCTCGGATTAGAGAATAATACAGGGATTGTTTCCTACGTCGGCGGACTCCGTAATAGCGCGCATCATTTTGTCGTCACAACGCTTGATGAGGGCGTGGGTGGGCTCTACGACGGTAATCAGATCCAGATTGCAGTTTCTACGATTAAGGTAGGCACACATACCAATGACACTGTGAGTCGTATGAGAGAGGTCATCCAGCATGAGGAGTATCATCTTAAGTACGATCATACGGAGCCGATGACGACATTTGACGCTGGTCAGAATGTGATCATCTCAGGTGAAAGATTTACGATGACTGAGACCGTTGAGGGTCTCACCGTTAACAAGACAGGCAAAAAACATGTTTCCGCTGAGTATGTGGATCATGAAAGGCGATTGCTTGCAGCTGCAACTAAAGCCGCTCTGACGATTAGTGATGTGGCAAACGCTGTGAATATTTCAAAAGACCTCACTGCTATTGACGATCGCAATCGTTCTCCTGAGGGAGAGATGGCAATGGCCGCTTAAGACCGGATCAACTCCAAAAACTCCTGCCGCGTGCGGGCATCGCGCTTGAAGCTCCCCGCAACGTGGCTGGTGACGGCTACCGAGTGTTGCTTTCCGACACCGCGCATCAGCATGCAGAAGTGGCTGGCC
>CAZLUK010000083.1:0-13177 GCA_964562735.1 uncultured Candidatus Peribacteria bacterium | reverse complement strand
GAATCCAGATGGTTCGGATGACACGGTAGCGCTCCCCGGAAGGGATAACAAAAACCCACTCGGAAAGCCGGTCGGTGGCCTCGGTGAGCGCGGGGACTTCAAGTATCCGGACAGTGCGTTCGGTTTCTCGTCGGCGTGCGACGTGGTGAATACGACGGTAATGTATGATTTGGATCTGGCAGCGATGGGCAAGGACATCAAAATTAACGCTGACGGCAGTGTGGACATAGTCGATGGTGCAGGGAACATCGATATCAATCCAAAAAAGTGGTGCGTCCGTAACGAACTTCTTGATAATATTATGGATGGTGTGACGCCCACACTCTGCAAGCGGCTTTTTGATTCGCTCTGGCAAATGGGGCCAAAACTGGATGCCGCCAATGCGCGTCCGCAGATTGGAGATTCGCTCTGTCCGGTGCCGAAAAAGTTCTGTTTTGATTTCAATACTGAATGTCGCGGCCAGGCGTGCCGCACGCTCAGTCCTCCGTCCTTCACCCAGACGCCGCCAGAATGTCATGCGGAGACGCTGGCAGACGATACTTTGGTGGTTGTTATCGATGATCCGGAAAGTATCAGCGCCGTTCCGGCTTCGTTTTACCGTCACTACGCCGAGGATTATATGGTTCCCGGCATCACAGTGACTGCTCTTGGCCATGATAATACGTGGAATGTCCGGGCTGAGTGTTATGAGTATTACAAAGAGCAGAATGATGACGGCACCGACTTTGATCCGCAAGCCGATGTGTCGAGTAAAGCCGACGAACAGTGTGAATTCGTCATCGCAACCGAAGGTGAGCAAAATCCTAAAAAGCCCGAATGGAAACCAGATGACGAAGGCCGTTCCCAGAAAGACACGGTTAAAGCCGATCGATCCGTCGTACAGGAAAATCCTCGTGACCCCCGTGCCACTTCCGACCCATGGGTGCCCGATTCGGATACCAATCTTACGATGATCGACATGAAAAAACTCAAAGAGAATCAGAAAAACTTCGGCGATCCGACTGATATAACGGCGATCCTTGGTACGCTCCTCACGTCCCGTCAGACCGGAAGTAAAACCGTTCCCAAAAACGCACGCACCGATCAATTTGACGACACCGATGAACGAAAAATGAGTGCGTACTTCGAGGCGCAACAGCGCGAACTCCTCAAGCTGACCGCCGACCCGCAGACGCGGTTGATCATGCCGGCTAGATTTTTAGTCGGACTTGCCGAGGACGATCCGCTATTTCAATATGTTCGAAACGTCATTTCGCGTTCGAACGGTACGGTCGAGATTACACTGAAGGCCGGGCTTGAGGACATCGGTAGCGTGCTCAAGTCGTTCCAGCGTATCTTTGTGGCGCCTATCCAGGAGGTACGCATTCCGGTGCTGGTGCCGCTGGCATCAGTCACGGAGATCGACGCTCGCATCGCTGACTGGAAATTATGGAAAAAGAGTACTGAGCTGCAATCACTCGAACTAAAAAAGACCGCCGAAACGCAGACCGATCCGGCTAAAAAATCAAAAATACTGGGGCAGGTTGCGGCACTGAATAACGCAGCCGTTGGCGCAGGTCCATTGGTTCTAAAACTAGAACAATACCGGAACCGAACCGTAAGCATTCGTCTCATGCGCGGCGCTCTCGCTCTGTACCTCGTCCGGCTCTACGATTCTCAAAAGCAGATCCGCGGGTATTTTGCGGACTGGTACCAGCTAAACAGCACGCTCCTTCTGAAGTCCGCAGAGCGTGCGGTTCAGCGTCGCGAACTCAAGGACATCTGGAGACTCCTGCAACAGTCCATGCTGGCAGTGGATGCGTGCCAAATGCTCTGGTGCAGCAATCACCGTTACTCGGCACCGGTCTACTCCCTCCTGGACAATTGGTGGGGTGAACGTCAGCCGGGCGAAAAGCGCGACCGAAACTATCAACCGCAGAGTCTCACCGATCTTAACTTTAATCAGCCACCTGACCAGCTCTTTGATTTCTCGGACGTGAAATTCCCTTCGAGTCCGTGGCTCATCCCGGTTCTGTGGCCGGTACAGGTGCGCATACGGCTTCCGCTGCCGCCGCTCGTCGGTATGGCTCCGCCGTCACCTGACGAATTTCCGGATTTGCCGGCGCTTCCGGACGCTTCGGCCTTCAATTCGTTCCCGGTGCCGAGCGTAGATCTCCCCGTAAAATCGCTCATCATACCGCCGGTCTCGGAGGATCTGGAACCTGCCAAAGATATTCTTAGAAAGTTCCGGAAGCTGATCGACGGCACCGAAATTCAGGATCAGATTAACGAGGAGAATGCGCTTGCGGCCGGGCAGTTAATCGATAATGGAGACGATAATTTATTGCTTGACCGAAGCAGCATGCGTTCAGCGTACTGCCGCTTCCCGCCGAGTATTCTTATTCCTCCCGATTCCAAAGATGAAAAGCATTTCGCTGATCCTTCAAAGGTAGATCATAGTGATTCTGATGATGAGCATGGAAATCCGGCAAAAATAATCCACGTGGAGAATGATTTACGGGAGCGTATTGCCCGCATATTTTCCCGCTGGATGCCGGAGCGCGACGAAGATTTTGCAGGACGCACAGCCCGTCGCAATCAGGATTTTCCCAACCGTAAAATTCAGCCGAAATGTCATGAGAACGTGGTTTGCTATTTCCTGCCCCCCGAGGAGCGCACAGTCACGTCGTGGCAATGGTTCATGCCGGATGTCACCGGGGGAGACTTCATGGCTGCCAGCGTCGCGCTCCGGCTCCGGACGCTGCCGGGTAATGAAGCTAAAAACCCGTACTTTAACGCTAGCCTGGACACACTCACCCGAATTTTCCCAAAGTTGAATCTGCCGATTCTCACAAAGTTCGAGATTTCCCAACCAGTGCCATGAAAAAAAATATTCTCCGCATGACGGCCGTTGTATCTATTTTTTTCATACTCGGATCATCCACTGTGACCGCGCAGGCCGTGAACCAAAACACCTGCTTCGGGCGCATCGTCTCCGAGATGGTCTCCGTCCACGACGAATGGAGATCGCGTTTGTTCGGCAGCCGCCGGGGAACCGACGGCACCATCATCGCTCTCACGGGCGGTGAGACGGACCAGGAGCGTCAAGGCATCTTTGAGACCAGGAACCGACTCACTTCCGAGCTTATCGAACCAATCATCGACAGTTACCGCGTCTACCGTTGTCGTACGCTTGCGGTCTGCCAGATTGCAGCCAAGTCGTTCGAGATCGACGGTGGATCATTAGATTTAAAACTCCTCGGTTGCGCAGCGCAAAACGTAGAACGCTACCCGGAATGTTATTTTGCAGGCGATGCCAGTGCACTACAGAATAATGCAAAACTACAGTCCGAAGAGACGGGTACGCTCCGAAATTGTCAGCAGCTCGCAACCGAGACACTCGCTTCCGAGCGCGCCGTACTGAAGCTGGCCGTGGCCTATGACAGCGGCTACCGCTCGCTCCTGCAGCTTTCGGGCATCGTTGACTGGATGCTCCAAGGATTTCCGACTGAGACCATCAGAGTTATCTCCGACATGGTGAATATGCTCGGCAAGCTTCATCAGATTCCGTGTTTTATCGGACAGTGCGACAACCCGAATACTGACGATCTCACACCATGACTCAATCCTCATCCATCCGCAAAGGCTCTCATTTCGTAGCAGCGGTTCGCAAACCGCTGCTACGAGACACCGGAACTACGATTTGCGAATCGCGGCTGCGGGTAAAGAGAGTTTTGCAGCGGTTTCTAAATCTGCAGACGCTATTTTCCCGGCACCGGTTACTCGTTCTCATACTCATGACGATGTTTGCGGTTGCCGGAGCACCTCGGTTTTTGCGCGGTGATCTGCTGGGCGGTCCAGGAGGAATTGGCAGCGGAGGACCTAGAAGTTTGGAGCAAAGCCTACGTTCATGCAATTCCGAAGGCACGATGTTTGCAAAAACCGAGAATCTCGGCGAAGTCCGTACGATCTATCTGAAGGCCATGTCGGCGGTCGTCGGTGAGCGCGAGCAAATTATAAAAACTCCATCGACCTGGAAGTGCGGTACCGGCGCCGCCGGAGAACCGTTATATCCCGAATTACGGGCCCTCGCAGATCAGTTGCCGGGCTGGCATTACCGAGTGACTGTGCCGATGCCGGTTGGCGCGGTGTCCGTTCCGGTCTCCAGGCCGGTGACATTTGCTTCCTTCAGCGCGATCATTGCCGAATTACAACGCGAGTACGAGTGCAAACTAACCGAGCTTCAGGACCGGAATATTGCCGAAGTATCCCGAAATCAGGACATCGAAAAACCGGCGCAGTTTTGTTGCATCTCCGCTGGCGATACCTCAGGTTGCCGCGAGCAAGCTGACGCATCGAGGTGTTTGTCGGCGTTCACGGACGATCCGATGTGTGGTGAGGCCTGTCCGGTTCTGCTTTACGTGTCGGATCTCGTTAAACGCATGCCAGTTCTCCACGAAGATCTTCTCTGGGAGCGGAAAGTATCACGCGTGGCTGTGGAACGGACACTGAACACGCTCCGATCATTTGAGATGAACTATGCGGCAGCTCGGCAGCTCGTGTGTTACCAGCGTGCATCGCTCGATCTCAAGAACGAAATGAGTCTGCTGGCGGACGCCGTGAGCTGCATGCCGAAAATCTGGGACGCGGTGACATCTATTCACGACCGGAAACAATGATCCAAAGACTTATCCTCACCGCCGGCGTGATTCTCGGGGTTATGGGTCCTTCAGTAGCTTTGGCTGCCGTGGGGGACGAAAGCACGCTGTTTGATCTCTTCTACGATGAGGTGCGGCAGGCCCTGCCGAATACCAAGCCACCCGAACGCATCGCAAAATTTGTCGTCGAGGAAATGCGGTTCTGGGGTGACCGCGGCATCCAGCTAACCGTCGACGACATCGATCTCGCCATTGCTGGGACGCTCGTGATAGCCGATGGTGACGGACTCTGTGAAAACCAAACGGACGTCTCCGGGAAGCCATACGAATTCACACCGGGAGGTGTTTCCATTCCGGGGTCATGTCTCGCGCTGCAGTCCGATATCTTGGCACTCCTCACCGCCGAAGAAGATGCGGAGCAACTCGGCGCGGACCTCATGACGCTTGCCAATAGCTCGGAGCTGGCTGTCGCCGATGAGCCGCACCGCCCGCTTAACATGGGGAAATATGCGATGCTTATCAAGCATGTGTGGTCCGGTACCGGCAGCGCGATCATTCCATGGGAAGGCAAAGCGGATAGCGAGTTCGTAGCGTTAGATTCTAGTCTCAAAGCACTTAGCCCCGCGGATCTGGATAAAGCGGTACTAAGGTTCCATTACGGGTATTTTCGCGATAAACGCGAAGCTGATCCACGATTCTCGGGCATCGTTGATTCCATTGGTGCCGATCTTAAGCAGATTGCTGACAAACTTAATATTACGGGCGAATCCAATGCCAGTAGTGTCTTCACTACGCCCAAACTAGCGGCCAGAAACGTGGCACTCTGGGCGCGTAAAGATGATATCGGTCTCCTGTGGATTTACCCGACTCACGCGTTTCGATTAAATCTCTCGGCTGCGAATCGGTATCCGGAATTTAGTGCAAACGGCGACAATTTGGCCTATCCGTTTGAGTATGCGGGAGCCGTGCCTCCATCGGGACAGGGTATTATGTCTCCCCTTTGCAGCGGCCTGATTGGACGCCAGGGATACCTATGCCGACCACAGCAGGGGACGGTCAAAAATTGCGAAAATACCGGTGCTGTCGCCAGCATCACGCTTGTGAAGTGTTCGGAAAAAATAACTGAGACTAGTAGCGGCCCTGCGATCTGTCCGGGATTTGAAAAACTATTCTCAGACACCGGCGTCCCGCTTGAAGATCCGGGTAGTCCCGGCCAGCTTAATCCCGCCCTCAAGCAAGCTGACATTGCCACTATCTGTTCGCCCGGGAAAAAAGTTCTCTACCAGGACGATATAACGTCGAATGCCTGCTATATCGGACTCTGCCTCCTGCAGTCCATGAGTGGGCACACGCTCGTTCCAAACCGCAGCCCCGTCGTGATGAACGAAGCCGCCTCGCCATACCTCGCCTGCATCCGCCCGGATCCTGAGCTCGGGCTCTATACCGAGATCGCCGAAGATTCGCCCTATCCCCTACCCGAGTATCTGGTGCAGTTCCTCGTCCGGGATTTTGAGCGGCAGTACTGTTCCAAGAATGGCGATGCACCTCAGGCGTTACTTGGCCTCTGTGTCTACAACGATAACGAGGATGCGGCGCTTCCAATCCAGAACCCGCTTACGAATGCTCAAACAACGGCTAGTCTGCACCAACTCCTCACAGAGCGGGGCAATGATTTCAATTCTATCGCGGCATCCATCGGCCTGCGCGCATCCCTGGACCAGTCCATAGAACTTGAGCGCAAGATGTTCGGAAAACTTGCGCACTTCGTGCAGCACATTGCAAATCTCTTACTGGAACTCAAGCGTGCTCCCCTGACCCAGAGTGCTTGTCCGTGGACCGGAGCGTTCCCTTCCTCGCCATCCGAATAATCATGCAGCGTCTGCTTTTAATCACGGGCTTCCTGCTTCTGCCGACTTCAGTGCACGCTGAGGCGCTCTCGCCGTGGGTAGCGGCTGTGCTTGTGCGCACGCAGGCCGGTATCGATCTTGCAAACGGACTTTCACACACCTCCTGTGATGAACAAACGGTGCAGTCTGAGATCAGCAATAATCAGTCGCTCATCCGCGAACTCGTGATTCCTTCCCTGCAGCGCGAGGCTGAAGCCGAATCTCTGCGCGAAGGCACGGTGTGTTTTCAAAGCGACAAACATCTGCTCGAACTAAAACTCCGCGAAATCCAGGATGCCATGAGCACTGCCATCGAGCACTGCAAAGTCTCGACTACCAAGGCGCTCCGTGAGAATTACCGGTTTCTCTTCGGCGCGTATGCCTCGTTCCTGAAGGGCGGGACGAATCCGGCTTACAAAGACGATCTCCTGCGGTACCGCTATCCGTTTCACGATATTGATCTATGGAACGCCGGCGCCCGCGACCCGGTGGCACTAACCGGTTCCACCGCTCCGCTTTGCCCTTACACGACCGATTTCGGTGTGCGCTCCATTGGGTACTTGCCAACATCGGTCGGAGGACCATCGTTGGATGTGCGCAGTTTCGGTTGCGACCAAACCGTACTGGAGACCATTCCAGCCCCGTATGACGACGAGGCGAGAACGTTAAAGAACTTTATGGATCTCACCAATAATCTCTCGGTGACCCTCTTTGATATCGTGAGCCAGACACTTTTTCACTTAGACGACGTCATCGGCATGCTGAACAAAACAATCCCGCCTTCAGCGGCACCCGGTTCCAAGCCGCCTCCGCCGCACGCCGAGCAAACCGGTTGCTTAAAGCCCATCCAACCGGATTTTACTTCGGACAGTCCGGCGTATATCGACGCGCTTCTTTCCACGTATCCCGATTATTTTGAATCGTACAATCTCCGTGACGACGGTTCCGGAAACTTCACCTTTAATCCGCTTCCTGACGAAACCCTCCCGACGGGCATGCTTAATTTGCCGATAATCGATTATTTTCTGAGCACGCCGAACGCCGGTATCCTTACGCGCTCCTACATAGATCTGCGCGCGATCACAGGTGCCGGACGGCCGTTGCCGAATTATCTCGTCAGTCAGATGTTCGATTCCTTCTTCATGTCGTTACTGGGTGCCTCCACTATGACCAGGATGCAGATAATTTCGGCCAATATCGAGCGCGAGATGGGCATCCTCGAAAGCGGCAATGCGGATGCGCTGCAGCGCATGCAGGATTCCTCGGTTCCCCTGGAAGCGGCCATCCAGTCGCTAATCAGTGTCGTCGATGAAGAACTGCCAAAAAAGTACATCCCACAACTTGCTTTCTTTCTCGCCCGTTCGTGCGTGGATGGCCATTGCCAGCAGACACTGGAAGCCGTCGTCAAGCGCACATTCAATCCGTATTGTCATCCGTACACATCCGGAAAATATCTGGAAGCAGATGCCGTGAAGCGCTGCTACTGCGATCCGGAGATCGAGTTCACCGATGAGACATTCTGGAAGCAGTACTGTTCCGCTGATTTTTCGGAGGATATGAGCCGATACGACGCCATGCCGCAGGAGCTGATTCCGGCGTGCATCGAGGAAACGATTTCCGGATCTGGTAGTGCTCGCTTAAGAAAAGCGACCGACCGTGCTGTTAGTTTTCTTTAGGGAATGGGGTGAGGTGAGTACTCATAGGTGAACGAATGTACACCATATCAGAAGTCTGTGCAAGAGGTTTTTGGGAGGAATCGAGATACATTATTTGTATGGAACTATCTGACAATATCTTCGAATCGATCAAGCACATCAATGAACATGACGCTGAATTCTGGACAGCTCGTGAGCTGATGCCACACTTGGGGTATGAAAATTGGCAAAATTTTGAAGTTGCTATCGCAAGGGCAAAAGAATCTTCCAAAAATGCTGGTCAAAAGTCGGATGAACACTTTTTACTGGTGTCAGTAAAAAGTACCGGCGGTCGCCCCGGAATGGATTACACGCTATCCCGTTATGCATGTTATTTGATCGCTAAAAATGGAGATCCTCGTAAAGAGGAAATCGCTTTGGCACAGAATTATTTCGTTATCCAGACGCGAAGGCAGGAAAAATCACAAGAGATGATCGAAGATCATAAGCGCGTTGTGTTACGTGAGGAGATGAAGAAACATAATCAAAATTTAGCCGAAGCAGCGGACAATGCAGGTGTAAAAAACTACGGTACGTTCCAAAATTACGGATATATGGGTTTGTATGGAGGACTGGGGGCACAAGAGATCCATAAGAAAAAGAGACTCCAAAAATCCCAAAAAATTCTTGACCACATGGGCAGCGAAGAACTTGCGGCGAACCTCTTTCGCGCGACGCAAGCGGAAGCGAAGCTAACGAGAGAGAATATCCAAGGCGAAGGCAAGGCAAACAATGCTCACTATGAAGTTGGCAAGAAAGTGCGCGGCACGATTAAGGAGCTCGGTGGAACCATGCCAGAAGAATTGCCGCTGGCAGATGGCATTGGTAAGGCGCAGACACGTTTGAAAAAGGTGGATAAGAAAGGTCTTTATCCACCAAATTTATGATCCATTTTGGTGTAAACTTCCCCCATGAAATCATCTGACTTTGTCCACTTACACTGCCACAGCACCTTCTCCCTCCTGGAAGGCCTTCCGAGCCCGGAGGAAATAGTGCAGCGGGCACTGGAACTAGGTCACTTGTCCGTTGGGTTGGCTGATAAGGGTTACACGCACGGGCTCATCGAATTTTACAAAGCCGCCAAAGATGCCGGTATCAAGCCGATTCTCGGGATCGAGACGTATGTCGCGGCTCGCACACGGCATGACAAAGAGGCTTCCTCAGATACCCGTCGCTATCCACTCGTCTTGCTGGCTGAAAATGAGGCGGGATACCTGAACCTGCTTACGCTTGCCACTCGCGCTGCGCTGGAAGGCATGTACTACAAACCGCGGGTGGACGCCGAACTCCTGAAACAGTACGGCAAAGGCTTGATCGCCCTCACCGGTCCGATTGGCGGCGCCATTCCACAGGCGGCGCTCGCCGAGGACTTTGAACGGGTGAAACTACTCACTGAGCAGTACCGCTCGTACTTCGGACCCGAGAACCTGTACTTCGAACTCATGGATTTACCTAGCGTTCCCGGCCAGCGCGAGGTCAATCAGCAGCTTATCCGTTTCGGCAAAGAACTCGGTGTACCGGTCGTGGCCACTTGTAACAGCCACTACTGCCGCACCGACGACGCCGAGGCTCACGACGTGCTTCTTTGCATCCAAAAAAACGCGAATGTCGGTGATGCCGGACGGTTCAGTATGCGTGACTCGGATTTTTCGATGCGCTCGGACGACGAGCTGCGAAATGCATTTGCGCATGCGCCGGAGGCATTAAAAAACGCCTCTATCATCGCCGACCGCTGCAACGTGACAATTCAGTTTGGCCAGTATCGGATTCCTAAATTCCCGGTACAGGGCGCCGATACCGAAGAATCACTCCTGAAGCAGCAGTGTGAGACCGGCCTTTTGAAGCGCTACGCCAGGCAAATCGAAGCCGATCCGGCCAAAGAAAAAGTAGTCCGTGAGCGGCTCGCCTACGAGCTCAAAGTCATCAAGAACATGGGATTCTCCGGCTACTTCCTCATCGTGGCCGATTTCGTGCAGGAAGCCAAACGCCGCGGTATCACGGTAGGACCCGGCCGCGGATCAGCCGCTGGTTCCATCGTCAGTTACGTGCTCAACATCACCACCCTCGATCCGATTGAACAAGGACTCCTCTTCGAGCGATTCCTCAATCCGGAACGAATCTCAATGCCTGATATCGATATCGACTTCGCCGATACCGGTCGCGACGAAGTGCTGGCATATGTCCGTGAGAAGTACGGCGCTGACCGTGTCATCCAGATCTGCACGTTCGGAACACTGGCCGCTCGTGCTGCGGTGAAAGACGTCGGCCGCGCTTTCGGGGTGTCGTTTTCCGAAATGAATGCACTGGCCAAGGCGATCTCCGATCGTCCGGGAACAATGCTCAAGGAAGCGCTCGAGACCGACGAGCTCAAGGCGGCAGTTGAATCGAACGATACCTACAAGAAAATCATCGAGATCGCACTGAAATTGGAGGGCAAAGCGAGGCACGTCTCGGTGCATGCCTGCGGCGTTGTCATCACACCGGAGCCTGCGATGCACTACACGGCGCTCCAGCGCGCGCCCAAGGACGAGGACACGATAATCACGCAGTATGATGCCAAGCCGCTCGAAGCCCTCGGACTTCTCAAGATGGACTTCCTCGGCCTCAAAAATCTCACGATCATCCAGACCGCGCTCCTCATTATCGATCGCATCCACAACGTGAAAATCGATATTGAATCTATTCCTACCGACGACAAGCCGACCTTCGAGCTCCTCTCGCGCGGTGAAACGACCGGCGTGTTTCAGCTTGAGTCCGCCGGTATGCGCCGGTACTTAAAGCAGCTTAGGCCCACGCGGCTCGATGACATCACGGCCATGGTCTCTTTGTATCGCCCGGGACCGATGGATAAAATTACGGACTACATCAAATGCAAGCATGGCGAACAAGCGGTGACATACGTCCACAAGGACATGGAGCCGATCCTGAAGCCGACCCATGGAGTGGGTATCTATCAGGAGCAGATTCTGGAGATGGCTCGCGTGTTCGCGGGTTTCTCACTCGGTGAAGCTGATTTGCTGCGGCGTGCTATTGGCAAGAAGATCAAAAAAGAACTCGATGCGCAGCGTGACAAATTTATCAAAGGTTCCGTGTCCCGAGGATATGCCGAGAAACTTGCCGTGAACATCTTCGATGACGTCATTACCCCGTTCGCCAATTACGGTTTCAATAAATCACACGGTGCTTGTTACGCGCGCATCGCCTACGAAACCGCGTACCTGAAGGCGCATTACCCGACCGAATTCATGGCAGCACTCCTCAGTAGTGAGGAAGGCGAAACCGACCGTATTTCTATCGAGATCGAAGAGGCCCGTGCCATGGGACTCAAGGTATTGCCGCCGGATATCAACGAGTCGCTGGCGCACTTCACCGCGCGTCCCGAAGGCAACATTCGTTTCGGCTTGCTCGGCATCAAAGGAGTGGGCGAAAGCTCTATCCGCCAGATCATCGAGCTCCGAGAGAAGGAAGGAAAATTTGTCTCGGTCGAGGATTTTGCCCGAAGAGTTTCGGGCAAGATCCTCAACAAGAAACTGCTGGAGTCGCTCGCCAAGTCCGGAGCCCTCGACTGTTTTGGCGAGCGCGGAGTTCTGGTCGACCAGTACGATAAAATCGCCGAATTCAGCAAATCGGCCGGTGAGGTGGGAGCTTCGCAGACGGATATGTTCGAGTCCCTCGGCCGCGGTTCGGCCGGTGCCACAATCGAATTTGAACCACAAGAACCCGCAAGTGGTTACCAGAAATTGCAGTGGGAAAAAGAAACTCTCGGGCTCTATGTCTCCAGTCACCCGCTTGCGGGTCTCCGGAAGTACATCGGCAAAAAAGCTCGCCTCATCGAGAGTCTTTCGGGCGAAGACGTTGGTCGCAAAGTGACAGTGACGGGCATTGTGGAGGCCGTCAAAATTCTTCGCACAAAAAAGGGCGAAAGCATGGCGATCGTCACCGTGGAAGATCCGACTGGCAAGATCGAAGTAATGCTCTTCCCGCGTACGTTCGCGCAATATAAAGACATACTTGATAAGGCAGACTCGATTCTCGTGATGGCCGGCACGCTCGACATGCGCATGGGTGCTCCGCAGCTCAAGCTGGAAGCTATGAAGCGCGCGTCGCTGGAGACTATGGTGAAGAATGCCAAGGAAGCTGGCATGTTTAACGAGGAGGAGGCCAGTAATTGGCACGGCGCCCGGCATCGCTCAGGTGCGGAGGACACCGTAGAGGCCGTAAGCGAGGAAGGTGAAATAATTGCAGCCGCGGTCTTTCCAGTGAAAGCCGTACCAGCCGCCGCTTCGTTAGCAGGCAGCCTGCTAGGGCCGCTCACCCAGTGGATCCAGGCCGGTATGCAGACCGAAGATCCGCTCAAAAAAACCGGGCTCGAAGGATATTCAGTGCATGAAATTCAGCTTAATGATTCTGTTCATCGGAATGCCGATTCCCCAATCCCCAATCCCCAACCCTCGATCTCCATCCACACCATCGAACTTCCGGCCCGCGCGCCAAGACAGCTTCTTTTGGACATCAAGACCATCTTCGAGACCTTTCCCGGTAGCGAGAAAATTCAGCTGAGGATCGGCAGCAAAACTATTCCGGTGGGGCTCACAGTCACGATGTCGCCGATTCTAGAAAAACGAATTGAAGAAGCGCTGAAAAAGTACGAAGTGAGGACTTAGGACATATGCAGGTAATCCCCCCATCAACCAACGGAGCATCCCGTTCGCGGGTGCGGTACTACCAGTTATCCAGCGGAGTGATGTCCCATTTGACTGAAGCCGAAGACCATGGATAGCTCTGGAGACGGATGTAATCCCTGAACTCGATACAGTGTTTCTATTCCTTCCCGGGCACAAGCATGACCGGCAAATACTGGGATATAGGGAAATAATGAGAGATAAACTTATGTTCTAATCATCTTTCGAGGAGGTAATCCATCATTTGCTTCCTGCGTTGTCTTTGAAGCCCACGATGC
>CAZLUK010000082.1:0-13754 GCA_964562735.1 uncultured Candidatus Peribacteria bacterium | reverse complement strand
AGCTGACACGCATGATCGAAGAGGTACTGCTAGAGCCAATCTCCATCATTGATCTTCTGAACCTCACAACAATAACTGTGAAAAGAGCTCTTGCAAGAGCGGGGCCACCGCAACTGGCTCTACTTTAACGGGACACTAGTGGTGATTGGTAGGTAATATTGACAAAGAGAAGATTGCCCTACGATTGCAACATGGGCGTAGAAGGAAACCGCACTGGCGATGAGCCTCTCCCACCTCTGATTCAAACTTCAGTGAATCTGGAAGGAGATGACCAGGGAATTCCTCCTCATAATAGCCCTCCTGCAGATACCGCTATCGAATCAGGGGAGCAACCTGAAAGAAAACACCTGAGGAGAAAATTTTCTTCGGGCATAGTCATACCCGAGGACGTTCTTCAATCAATAAGGTCAGCTCTACCGCAAACACTGGAAGATCTCCTCAAACGCAAAAGGGCTAAAAGAATCCCACAAAAATAGGCACTATTACCCTCCTTCGCTCCCTGCGGGGAGCTATGGAGGGCGAGAGTCGGAAGTAATTATTGAATTGAGTTACATCTCAATAATAATCGGCATCACCATCGGCTCGCGGTCGAGCTTGTGACGGAAAAACCGGAACAGGGCTCCCGTGACTTCGCGCTTGAGGTTCTTCATATCTTTTTCACCCCTAGCGAGAGCATCCTCATACGCCTTGCGAATAACCGCAGTGGCGTCTTTGTTGGTGCTGAGCTGTTCGGTACCGTAGACGAATCCGCGGGAAAGCAGGAGTGGATCGGAGACGAGACGCATCGATTCGGCGTAGACCTTGAGCACGGCGACGAAGATGCCGGCGTTGTTCATGATTTTGCGGTCGTCCATGATGCGAGCTCCTTCGGCTCCCTGCGTATGGCCGTCGATGATTATATCGTTAGCCGGAAGCTTGTGCTTGGATCTGCGTGCGGCACCCTGAGCATCAAACTCCAGAATCTCACCGTTGACGAGTAAATGGATTTGATTGTCTTCGTAGCCAATCGAACGAGCAAGATCGCCATGTGCGGCGCGCATGTACGGTTCACCGTGTTCCGGAATGACGTGCTTGGCTCGCACAAGGCGATGCATGAGCATGATGTCATTCGCGTATCCGTGGCCCGTGGTGTGGAGTGCGAGCTCTTGATTCGTGAGAACCTTGGCTCCGAGCAGGTTCAGGTTATTCACGACTTTGGCAACCGCGCGCTCGTTACCGAGGATTGGATTACTGGAAAGAATGACGGTGTCGCCCTTCTTGACTCGAACATGCTGGTGCACGCCGAGACCCATGCGTGCGAGGCTTGCGCGCTCTTCACCCTGAGATCCGGTGGTGAGGATCACCATTTCGCGATCCGGAACCTTTTCCATGCCGGGTCCGACCTTGCGGATCATGCCCCGCGGCACCTGGATGTACCCAAGTTCCTGGGCGATTTCGATGTTGGTTTCCATTGATCGGCCTGAGACATACACCTTGCGGTTGAGTGTCTTGGCGTGCTCGATAACTTGCTGCAAACGATTGAGGAGTGAACTGAAGGTCGAGATGATTAGCCTTCCTTTCGCGTCACGCATGAGCTGGAACAGGGTTGCCGAGATCGCTTTCTCGGATAGCGCATTGCCGGGCTTCGTGGCGTTTGTGGAATCCGCGATGATCGCAAGGACACCCTTGTCACCGAGTTCGGCAAGCCGCTGAAAGTCAGCCGGGGGCTCGTTCATCGGCGTTAAGTCGAATTTGAAGTCTCCGGTGTGAACAATGGTTCCGTACGGCGTATGCACGGCTACCGCAGCGCTGTCGGGGATCGAGTGTGTTACCCGCAGGAATTCGATTTTGACGTTCCCAAGCTGAAGTGGCGTGCCAAAGGCCACGGTGTGAAGCTTGGCCAGACTCGTGAGCTTTTCCTCATCGAGGCGTTTCTTGACGAAGGCCATCGTAAGTTTGGTTCCGTAGCACGGCGGAAATCGAAGGCCGGGCAACACGTGCTGCACGGCTCCGATATGATCCAGGTGACCGTGGGTGAAAATGATCGCTTTGATGCGATTCTCTTTACCACGTAAGCCGGAGAGATCCGGAATGAGATAGTCGATACCCGGCATGTCCTCCTCCGGGAACTGGAGACCCAGGTCGATGATGTACAGATCGCCGTCGACATCGACGACGAAACAGTTGCGGCCTACTTCCTCAAATCCTCCTAGTGGATAGAGTTTAAGACCTTTGCCTCCGGGGGCTGAAGCCAGTGTTTTCACCGGTGCGGCCTGCGGAGTATTCCGCGGATAACGTCCCTGTATGGGAGCCTTCGGCGGAGAAATAGAAACACTTTGTGGTTGCGTCGGTTGATTGACCTGCACTGCACCGCTTGTCACCACCTTCTTAACCCACTCTTGAACAGATTTCATCTGTGTGTTGGAAAGAAAAAGAATTGAGGAAAACCCTCAGACACATCGTACTCCGATAGTAAGTAAGTAGCAAGTATTTATTTGTTATGAAGACCTTTTTTTGGCTTATTATCAACAAATTATTAGTTTTAATTTTAGCCTTTATTCACCATTCCGGCCACGATATTCAGATCTTCATTCCACAACTGTACCCGATAAGTCATAAGTCAAAAAGTCACAAGTGAAAACACTTATGACTTTTTGACTTATGACTTATGACTTTTTTCTGGTATGAATCTTGCGGCCGTTGCATCGCACGTGTAACCTCTGGCACTGTATGAAGATCGAGGTGTGGACAGGACAAACTAAGGCTCCGTCAGGCACCGTTCTGGTGCCGGTCGTACTTGGTAAAGAAAAGGGCGATCGTGTGTTCCTCCTCATGCACAGTGAGGGTCGTTCAAGCGGCAGTGATAATTTACGCGAAGAATGTACGAATGTCTTAACGCACGCGGTATTGGAGGGAGAGGGCGACGGCGATGCCCGGCTCGAGAGTGCACTCAAGGAATTGAACGGACTTTTGAAGGGATTCCTGCTCTCCGAAACAGTGAAAGATGTTCACGCTGTGGTAGGACTTCTGGAACAGAGTGGCACGCTGCACATCTCGCACGTCGGCCGCGCCGAAGCGTACGTCATCCGCGACGGCACCGCTGTCCAAATCACGGAGTACTCGCGCGCCAAGCCGCCAATGGCCTTCATGCACATCGTAAGCGGTCCGGTGCAAAGTCGCGATCACTTCATCATCGCAACCACCCGGCTGTTACGCGCCATGACTCCGTCACAGTTGACCCGGACCGTGCAGCACGGAGGCGAGACCGCCGTCCAGACCATCGTCTCTACACTCGCCGCCGAGAAAGAATCCGCCTGCATCCTCCATTTAGCAATCGCCGGAACGATGGAACCGGAGAATTCCCTGCGCGAAGTGAACCGTCCGATTTCCAACCGCTCGCGCGGTCGCGGTCGCAACACATTTTCCATTCTCGAAAGCTTTAGCAGTCTTGTCGGCCATATGGACTGGTCCAAACTCTTCACTCGCGTGCGCAGATCAAATGGAAATATGCGGAAGACAACCGCGTCCGTCGCCAATAACATCCGCCAGTTCCTTCTGGATCTCTACAACCCCGAGCGTAAACGCCGGGCTCATTTACTGCTGCTAGCCGGTTCCGCTGCTGCTTTCCTTATTATCTGGATGCTCGTACAGCTGACACTCTCAAGCCAGCGCAGCCAAACCAATAACGAACTTTCGTCTCTGGTAAAGCAGATCGACACCGACCTAACGACCGCCGAAACCAGACAGTTGGCCGGCGATGCCGACAGCGCTAATGCCATCCTGGAACGCGCCGATGAACGCGCCCGACAGGTCATCATAAATGAGAGCGGACTCTACCGTAAGGAGGCTCTCGAGCTCCGCGATAGGATCAAATCTAAACGCGAAGCGATGAACCGTGTCATCCGCATCACGCCACCGCGCGTAATGGCCAACCTGAGCGGCAATAAGGCCGACATCTTGGCACAAGGTTTCATCGGGCTCAATAACGGCGAGTTTCTCGTCTACGACCGCCAGGACTTGTACAGCGTCTCCCTAAACACGGTAAATAGTGCCGACCATCTGGGTTCCGAAGAGTTGATCCTCGACGGCGACAACTTCCAGCGATTTCAGAGCAAAGTATTTATGACAACCGGCAACAGCGTCATCGAGATTATAAACGGTCAGCCAACGACTATGAAAACTGAGGATGCCGCAGGCTGGGTGACGGGTGCCGACATTAAGACCTATCTCCGCTACCTGTATGTGTTGGCCCCCGAGCGCAAGCAGATTTACAAATATGAGCGCCTTGCGAGCCGCTACGGTCCACCGGCCGAGTACAACGTAAACGGTGACATGGCCGGTGCTTTGGACATGACGATCACCGGGCCGGTCTACGTGCTGCGCGACTCGTCGCTGTCCGGCGGCAAAGTTGGTGAGCGAGAAGTGGTAAAACTGCTACGCGGTGAGAAACAGACATTTAATATCAGAAACCTGCCGCCTGGAACACTAAACGGCATCACGAAAATTTTCAAATCGTCTGCAAGTGGCAACTTCTACTTTCTCGATCCAGAGAACAAGCGCATAGTTGTCACCACGAACGACGGCGACCTTGGCGATTCGCTGTACCTCAAGCAATACGTTCTCGACTCCGAGCAAGTGGGCCGCTTGAAAGATTTGTTTGTGGACGCTGAGGGCACCCGACTTTATGTGCTCGACGAAAAGAAGTTGTACGCTATTGATCTTCAGACCCGTTGAAAACGTGAGACATGAGACGTGAGACGTGAGACATGAGATATGAGTTTTGAGACAAGAACTCAAGTCTCATACCAAGTAGCAATTGAATTGATACCGATCTGATGAATCTTAACCTTCCCCGTCTCGTACCGCGTAGCGTTTGCCCAGGCCAAGAATTTCAGCATCGACCCATGAGTGAATTCGTATCAATTCAAACGCGAAGTGGTATCATGACTCAAAACTCAAAACTGGTTATGATCTTCGGCACCTTTGACGGGCTGCATGCCGGACACCGATTTCTCGTCGCCCAAGCGCAGAAACGTGGCAATGTCACAGCCGTCGTAGGAACCGATTCGAACGTAGAGAATATTAAAGGTCGGCTGCCGCTGGAAAAATTGGAGCAACGCATTGCAATATTACAGCAAGAATTTCCCGCTATCCGCGTCATCGCAGGTTCAACGGAAGATTTCTTAACCCCACTGCGGGCCGAAAAACCCGATCTCCTGCTGCTCGGGTACGATCAAAAACTGCCGCCCGCCGTGTCTTTTGAGGATCTAAAATGCCCCTGGGAACGTGCGGATGCCCTGGAACCGTATATTTACAAATCTAGTCTTATGTCGCAAAACAAGCAGCAAGGAATTAGCTCACGAATTGGCTGATGCCCATTTTACATTTCTGCAAACAGCAGGCAGAAAAGGGCAGGAACGCCCACCGTTGGGTCAACGCCGCGTTTACCCAACGGTGGAGCCCGCGGCAAGCCATTGAATAAAAAGATAAAAAATGATACAATATCCGGATGTCTTTCAAACCCACACTCACATTCGCCGCTCTAGCTATGTCCCTTTCTATGGGCATGGCACTCGCCGCTGAACTGCCTATGAACGTCAAAAGCATAGCAGCTCATGTGAATGGAGATGCAATCACCGTACTCTGGTCACAGTTACCGGGCGCCGTCAGTTATCGCATATATTTTAGCCACGAATCGATCCTGAAAAACGGCGGTAATTACGATGACTTTCAGCAGACACCCGACATGCAGACGGTCTACGTCTTTAAGAATGCCCCACTGAAATCCGACAAAATCTACTTCGGCGTGCTGGCAGTGGACAAAAGCGGTAACGAAAGCGATGGATTTGAGGTTGAAACATCAATCCAGACGTCCTCGCAATCCAGTGAGAGTTCGGTGGCTGCCATGCCAGCAGGCGAAAGCCCCACAAGCACCGCGATTCCAATGGGCATTGAGTCCGTACAAGCAATAACCGAAACCGGGATCCTGGTGACCTTCACGAAAGAATTGGATGCCGGTTCCATTGTAAACTCCAACTACTTCCTCATCATGACTGCCAGCGGCACAGTGCTGCCCGCCGGGAAGACTACGGTGAATGGCAAACAGGTTCTCATTGTAACGAACCTCCAAACGCCGGACACCGAGTATATTCTAAGACTTCTGTCCACCATCCCGGCCACCGACGGCACCAATGCAACGCCAACTGAACCGCAGGTGCGATTCAGGTCTCCGACAAAGAACCAGGCTCCGGTATCTGGTAAGCAGTACGGCAGGAATCCAAATCTTCCGAGCAGCGTTAACTTAAACGGTGACCGGCAAGCCTCAAAGCCCACGAACTCCTCAAAACCGGATAAATCTACGCTGCCAGCTTCCGGCATCGGGCTCCTGGGGATCGCTGTAGTCTCCGCAGCTGGCGCAGTCAAGCGCCTGCATAACCGGCCGAGAAAATAGTGTAGGCTCCTGGAATGATGAAGCAGGTTTTCTGGATTATCGGTATTCTTGCGATGCTCTTCATCGTGCTGGGAAGCCGCGAATTCATGCTACAGCCTGATGGCAAAGTTCACGTACTTTTTTTTGATGTCGGGCAAGGTGATAGCGCGCTCATCACACTCGGTGACGGCCGCCAGATCGTCATCGACGGCGGTCCGGACTGGTCAACGCTTGAAAAGCTGGGTAAGTATCTGCCGTTTTTTGATCGAAGAATCGATGTGCTGATTCTCTCACATCCGAATGCCGACCACATGATGAGTTTCCCGGAAGTGCTGCGTCGTTACTCGGTCGGCGCACTTGTAATAGCCAGAACGACGTATGAATCTGGAACATATAACGCAACGCTATCCGGAGCTTTTGTGCATGGCGTGCCGCTCGTCAGCATGCACGCCGGAGAGAAGATCACCTTCGGCGACGATTCGCTGGAAGCCATCTGGCCACCTGCCATGATGCCGAAAGGGATGAATAAAGATGTGAATAATGAGTCATTGACGCTGCGGTTTACGCATGCTGGAAAGCGCGTACTCTTCACGGGAGATCTTGAGAGCATCGTCGAAAAAACGCTGGTTGCGGCGCACGCGGATCTGAGAGCTGATATCCTGAAAGTTCCACATCACGGCAGCAAAACATCCTCATCGACCGGATTTCTGCTCGCAGTACGCCCCACACTTTCCATCATCTCGGTCGGCAAAGAAAATTCGTACGGGCATCCGAATACCGCGGTAATCCGACGGCTACAAGCGGTTGGATCTGCTGTGAAACGCACTGATCAGAGCGGTGATATCGAGATCGTATGGTAGGATTTTCGCTATGTGAAGCCGATATGTAGGTGTACTATCGAAATAAATGATCGCGATCCTCATCGTTGCCGGCAGGTCTAAACGGTTTTGGCCGCTTTCGGAGAAGACCCTGTTTCCGATCGCCGGAACGACGCTCGCCCAAGAACAGGTGAAACGTCTTAAGAATGCGGGAATCAAGGAAATTATCATTGTCGGTGGGGATCACAACCAGGCAGATTTTAAGGAAGTGTTTCCAATCCTTCGAATTATAAAACAGAAAGATCTGAATCTCGGTATGCGCGGAGCACTCTTGTCGGCTCTCCCTCACTGCGGCGATCAGCTGGTGATGATCGTGAGCGGCAATGATGTAATCGAATCTAATGCATACGCTGATCTCGTAAAACGTTCGAAGGGCATCACCCGTGGTGGATTCATTCTCGCTCGAAAGGTGAGTGAATATTTCCCTGGCGGATATCTTTCAGTGCAAGGTAAACGCATCACTGGCATCGTGGAGAAACCGGGTGCCGGGAACGAACCGGGTGATCTCGTGAATATCGTCGCCCACGTTCATGCCTCATCTAAAGAACTTTTGAAAGCTCTCCAAGCTGTAAAATCAACCCAAGACGACGGCTATGAAATGGCACTCAATAAGTTGTTTGAGACCCATCCGTACGAAGCCGTTCTATACGATGGCAGCTGGCAGCCGGTGAAGTATCCATGGCATCTATTAACACTTCTTACTGTCCTTTTGCCAAAAAACGGCAAACCAAAGATCCACAAAACCGCAAAAATCCACACGACTGCCGTCATCGAGGGCCCGGCTATTATCGGCAAGAATGTAAAAATATTCGCTCACTCCACGGTCATCGGCCCGTGCTTCATCGGAGACGATACTATCATCGCTAATAACGCCCTGGTCCGTGGAAGCTCGGTTGGAAACCGTTGTGTCATCGGTTTTGGCACGGAAGTGGCCAGATCCGTCCTCGCAAACGATGTTTGGACCCACATGAGCTACCTCGGCGACTCGGTGCTCGGAAACAATATTTCGCTCGGTGCGGGAACAACCACCGGAAATCTGCGCCTCGATGAAACCGAAATTTCATCGATGGTGCAGGGTAAAAGTGTCTCGACGGGACTCGGAAAATTCGGTGTAGTCATCGGTTCTGATTGCCGGATGGGTATTCACACCTGCTTCTCTCCCGGTGTAAAAATCGGATCTGGTTCATTTATCAATTCTGCAATACTTGTGACCAAAGACGTGCCGAACGGCTCTTTTGTAAAAATGGATAATTCCGGCAAGCTGGTAATCAATAAAAATAACACCCAACCAAGGGGCAAGAACCTGCATGAAAATATGAGGAAAAAGTTGTCGTAACCCGCAGCTACCTTTCCCCCACTATCCCCCCTTTATCCACAGCCCTGTCACGGCTTTGGCCAGCAGCCAAACGGATGTCATCCACTGAGACCCTTAGAGCTCCGACTTTTACTTTCCCACAAATTATCCACAGACTTTCCACATGCAAAAAAGTGTTCAAGAAACCCGTATTCCACAAATAGATACAACCAAGCTATGAATACAAATCTGAGACGATGATTGTTATCCAGATGATGGATCAACAAATTCTTACAATTATCAATAGATCATGATTATGACGAAGTAAATATATTATTTATATTACTTTAATCAATAAAAAAAGTATTGTGTGGATAAAATATTTAGAGCGAAAGAAAATACTTGATTAATCCAATTAATTCCTCTTGAATTCTGATATGAAATTTTCATGCCAGACGGTCGATCTACTCTCAGGCTTACAGCTTGTAATTCGTGCAATCGGCACTGAGCAAGTGCTGCCTATTTTGCAAAATATTTTAATTCATGTGGAAGGAAAACGATGTACGTTATCAGCTACTAATCTTGAGCTTTCTATTGTAACTAGTTTTGAGGTGTTGATTGAAAATGAGGGAGCTATCACCGTGCCGGCCAAAGCGATTGTGAATTTCGTGCAATATAACCAAGATGAAGAGATTATTTTAGAGACAAGCGAAGGAACACAACTTAAACTCCACTCTAAGCGCGCTAAAGCAGTAATCGCTGGTGAGGCTGCTAGTGGCTTTCCAACTATTTCCAATATCCAGAAAGACATCACACTAAAACTTCCGATTTCACCACTACTAAAAGCTCTTAACCTGGTAACTTTTTCCTGTGCCAGAACAACTTCACGACCGGTGATTTCAGGGGTGTTTGTGTGGCTGGAAAAAGGAAAGATAATTATGGTTGGTACTGACAGCTATCGCCTTTCTGAATACAAAATCGAGGTTCCTGGTTTGTTTGGAGATATTTCGTGTATTATTCCCGCCAAATTTCTTGAGGAACTGAAGGCCGTAATCGCGATGCAGCGCAATCGTGAGGCGGAGGATAAAGATGAGAATGGTATGAAGAAAATATCGACTGAGACTGTGGATATCCATCTTGGGTCGCAGCAGATCGAGGTCCATCTTTCACACACCAAGCTCGTGAGCCGACTCATCGACGGAAAGTTTCCGGATTACGCCCAAGTTGTACCGAAGGAGAAAAACACAACTGCAGTCGTTAATACTAAAGATCTTCTCAGTGCCGTGAAACGCATGCACTACTTCGCCAAAGAACAAAGCAACAACATCACGTTCTCATTTACGAAAACCGGTGTCCATTTCACAACCAGGCAGACGCAGATCGGACGTGATGAATCCACGATAAATTGCGAAATTGACGGCAAGGATAATAAGATCGCCGTTTCCTCTACATATCTCATTGATTTTCTATCACGATTGGAAAGCGACGCGGTCATGATCGAACTTTTAGATAAAATGCATCCGGCAGTCTTCCGGATGCCGGGCGATACCTCCTACATCCACCTCATAATGCCATTGCGCATGATAGAGGAATGATGTATATTTTAATTAAAGCTAGCCGGAGGTTAAGAATCCCCGCTCACATTTTTATAGTGAAAGATGATTCCATCTATATGCATCGGTAAAACGACCCATCAGGAGCTGAGCCAGCTTCTGAGAAGTAAGCATGTGCTCACGATTTCGGGGCTCTCGAACGAGACCGCGAAAGCGATGATTGTTAGCCACTTCCTCACACTACAGCCCTCTCCTGCGGTGCTTGTGACTGAGAATAATGAACGGGTAGAGGGTCTGTTACATTGGATAGCGTTCTTCGGCCAGGACGCGTTTCGTGTGACGTTTGGTGAGGAGCCCACCGCAGATGATATCTCTTCTGTCGTGAGGCTCATGAAAGGGGAGGGGATCGCGGTGATGGATCGTGCGACGTGGGACGTGGAAATGCCGTCGTTCGATGAATTCAAAGAACACGCCGCTATCCTGAAGGTCGGCGAAACCGTTGATTTTACGAATTTCTTTTCGTCGCTCATTGACCTCGGTTACAAGCATGGGGGTGACCAGAATCTCTCGCCCGGCGAATACCGGAGGATTGGCGACACGCTTAAAGTGTTTCCGGTCGGCGAAAGTGGGCAGTACAGAATCAGTTTCTCGTTTGGAAAAGTGGAAGAAATCCGATCTGAAGCTAAAGGCGACTCCGAGAATAAAAAATCGATCATCATCTATCCGCTTATCTGGGCCGAAACGAGACCGCTTTCCAAACAATTTCCGGATACATCTCTCCTTATAACCGACGAGCAGGAGGATATGGATAAGCCGACGGGATGCTATCTGGTCAAACTTACTAGTTTCCCCGAGGACGAGGAGGTGCACGCGCACCTTCGGTACCTTTCTGTCCTGAAGTTCTACACCCTGCCTGATTTTGTGAACGATGTGAAAGACAAACTCCAACAGGGATGGGCTATCATTATCGTCAGTAAGCGAGCCGATGAGCTGAAAGGCGTTCTGCGGGATGAGCGGATCCAGTATCTGGATGCTCCGAAACGTTTGTCTGGACATGTCACCATCGTGCCGGCGGGCGTAGCAGAGCTTCTTCCGCACTCACTCCAAAACCCAGATCTCAAGTGCGCTCTCATCACCGACCGCGAGATTTTCTCGCTCCGCAAGGAAGTCAGGCAGCGTTCAGTGCAGCGCCTGGCGCTTGATTTTATTACATCTCTCCAGGTTGGAGATTTTGTGGTGCACATGGAGCATGGCATCGGCCGGTTTGAGGGGATGACGACGAAGGTTGTGGATGATCTGGAACGAGAATATCTGGAGATCACGTACGCCGAGAACGATAAGCTTTTCGTTCCGGTGGACCAGGCCGACAAGCTCAGTAAATTCGTGTACGAGGAGGGTGAGGAACCGGTTCTTACGCGCCTTGGATCATCGGAGTGGAAGAAAATCACTAAGAAAGTGAGCGAAGAAACGCAGAAAATTGCCAAGGAATTACTCGAGATTTACGCTACTCGCGCTCGGGCCAAGGGAAACTCATTCCCCGATGACAATGATATCCAGCAAAAATTCGACGATGCATTCCCGTATACCGAGACTCCCGGCCAAATCAAAGCGATTGAAGACATCAAGCGCGATATGGAGAGCGGCCACCCGATGGACCGCCTCGTCTGCGGAGACGTCGGATTCGGAAAAACGGAAGTTGCCATGCGTGCGGCATTCAAGGCGGTGCAGGGCGGAAAGCAGGTAGCGTTTCTCTCTCCCATCACCATTCTTACCGACCAGCACTACCGGAGTCTCCTTAAGCGCATGGAGGGTTTCAATGTGCGCATTGACGTTCTTTCACGCTTTCGTACGCCGCAACAGCAGGAAGAAACGCTCCGGAAACTGCGGGAGGGCACGGTCGACATCGTCGTCGGTACACATCGTCTTCTTCAGGACGATGTTGAGTTTAACGACTTAGGCCTCGTGATCATCGATGAGGAGCAGCGCTTTGGCGTCAAGCAAAAAGAAAAGTTGAAGGAATTGCGTGCAGCTGTGGACATTCTGACGATGACTGCCACCCCGATCCCGCGTACGCTCAACCTAGGGTTACATAAGCTTCGCGATATCACGACGATCACTACGCCACCCCCCGGCCGTCTGCCGATCATTACCGAAGTCCGTAAATATTCGGATGCCCTCGTGCGCGAGGCGATTCTCAAGGAGGTCGGTCGCGGCGGACAGGTCTACATGCTTCATAATCGTGTTGAGACGATCGATGCCTTCGCTATGAAGCTTACGGCCCTTGTGCCCCAAGCGACATTCGTGGTGACCCACGGGCAACTGAAGCCCGAGCTGCTGGAAAAACGGATTGTGGACTTCAAGAACGGCAAATATGCGGTGCTCGTAAGTTCTACGATCATCGAAAACGGCATCGACCTCCCCCGAGCCAACACACTGATCGTCAATGAAGCCGAGAAATTCGGCCTTTCGCAGTTATATCAGCTCCGTGGCCGGGTTGGTCGCGGAACAGTGCAGGCGTACTCGTACTTCTTGTACCACTCTCAGCGTCTGAAGGACGATGCCAAGAAGCGTCTTCGGGCTATCGTCGAAGCGAGTGAATTAGGCAGCGGCTTCCAGATTGCCATGCGTGACTTGGAGATTCGCGGCGCCGGAGAAATCCTGGGCTCGTCGCAGTCGGGAAACATGCAGACTGTCGGTGTAAGCCACTATTTGCGTCTCCTCAAGAGTGCCGTGGAGGAACTAAAATCCGGCGGCAAGGGCGACGAAGACGAGCTGCCGCAGACAATCGAAATCATTCTGCCCTTCGAGGCGCTCTTGCCGACATTCTATATTCCAGACGAGCAGGAAAAGATCGGTGCCTACCAGAAACTGGCCGGTTCCGAGGATGAAACAATCCTCGCCGAGTTTGAGGCCGATCTGCGGGAGGAGTACGGACCGCTGCCGAAACAGGCTGAAAATCTATTGCAGGTGATCCGTCTCAAAATGGCTTGCCGCCGATCCGGAGTCATGCGCGTGAAGATGGACACCGTCTCAGGAGCGAAGCGCGATATCGTAATCAGCCTCGCTCCGCGGGTCACGGCTATCGAGATCATGCAGCTTTTACAGATCTGCCCGCAATGGCGCATCGTCGGTACCACGCTCCGCATTTCCGAATCTGATCTTAATAAAACTGCCGAAACAGATGAATGGCTGTCTGAACTGACGAAGCAGATCGACGTTCTGGTGAAGAGAAAGACGACTAAAAAGGCCAGCGGTTAGAGGTGATAGGTTAAGGGTTTTACGTCAATATGTCGGATACTGCTACTATTGAATTTCCGAGACTGGTAACTTTTTTGGTTGGTGACCGATATGAAGAAATGGCTTCTGTACAATAAAAACTCACTCATATTTCCTACCCTTAATTCACTCATGAAAAAAAGTGCATGTTTTGCGGCTCAAGAAACACCATTCGATGGGGTGGTCGTCGGCGACAATGTCATTCATGTTCTCGGTCGTTTCGAGTAGAGCAACGAGGTCGAAAAGAAGCTCCCGCATTTCACGATCGCTATGTGTTGGATCGAAGTACCTACCGCAGGGTCGGAACGACGAGTAGGAAGAGCCACGTGACTGTTCTAAAGACA
>CAZLUK010000081.1:0-3538 GCA_964562735.1 uncultured Candidatus Peribacteria bacterium | reverse complement strand
AGCAGAATCCGCTCGCCAACACGTGCGGAAAGCATGACTGCTGATGATTTGGAATTCTTCATGAACTCACGATACCCACCGCAAAATGGACGACCAGAGCATCGAAAACACAAAAAATCGGGCAGGGCGGAAGATTGGCATCGGAAAGCCATGGAAGAAGTTTCTTTCGAAGGAGAACGTCCGCGGAATTTCTGCTATATCCACTTCCCCCGACCCACCTCTCATGCTGCCTGCTGATCTTTCTTTCTACGGGGCGCCGCCCATGCGCGCATGAGCTCTTTCACTCCTTCATCACTGTAGTCCGGCCCCAAAGTGTCTTTGCATTTTTCGAGCATCCCGACATGAAAACGGATGCCGGACTCGGGCCTGGGATTCCAGTTCTTCCCGAACCACTCTCGCAATTCTCCCCAACCCGCCTCTTTTTTTCTCTCGGCCAATTTGGACTGAGCATTTTTGTGCGCCTGAATTTTCCTCGCCTTATTCCATTCTGCAGACCATGAAGCCCAGGGAACAGGCACCGAAAACAGGACCAAACTCATGCGTTCCACATACTCTCCGCCCAGAACCTTGATTTCGGCATCCACCATTTCTTCGGTCAAAAAATTGTCAGACACTGCGGGAATCTCAAGCTGCAACCATTCGGTTAAAAAATTGCGCAGCACGGAAACAATCATTTGTCTATTCAGCACTGCGGGGTTTTCACGGGATTGTTTATCTGGGTGGGACTTTGCCATCAAACCTCCGTCGATATGAACGAAGAATTCAAATTGCGGATAGGTGGCCTGCAATTTACGGACGAAAAATTTGCAAAAGTGTCTACTGCGTAGCTCAATGATTCTCTATTTAAGAAATCACCGCAACCATCCTAACTTCTCTCTCTAAAAGTCCTCAATTCCCCGGCAAATTGAGCATACCGCCCGGCTGAATCCAATCCAGCGACGGAGCCGTGGGCGCCCACGGCTCAAACGGTTTTTCGGGTTCAGGCGCCACGAATGACATCGTTTCTCCGTAGACGATCTTTCCCTCGGCACTCTGCGCCACGGCGCGGTAGTAATACGTGGTGTTCCGTACAAAATCCACGGGTACGTACCTGTTATAGTCCGGAAATGAAGAATAGCTGAACGGCAGGTGCTCGGTGGAGGTCGTGCAGTCTTTCGTGGTTCCCCACTCAAACCAGCGAATACTGCCGGTGGATCCGTTTTGATCGACGTTCCCGAACAGATACATACTCGTGCTGCCAACCGATGCGGGCTTGGTCTTCACAATGGGGAGGCGGCCACTCACCGATATGGAACTGCTGCTCGACGACGATGGTTTTGTGGCGGCCTTCGGGGATTTGCGCGATTTTTTGATCAGATCCGCGATTTTGGCGATGGTGGGGGAGCGATAGCTTGCGTAGTAATACACCGAGTGCGCATCGCACGGCGTGCCGGGGTTGCGAGAAGCTTTTGCTTTCAGGCAATCCGCTACGGGCTCATTGAGGAAGTTTTTCATCGAGAGCAAAGGATTACTGATCACATCGGCCGGGTTGTGGTAGTTCGTCCATGCGTCCACATTTCCGAGCGCATGGATCGGCTGGCCCCTGTACCCCACAGGCACCTGCAACTGCACACAGTCGAGGGCAGTGCTGTTGGTTGTCGGCTTTCCCTTCGACCGTCCGGAGAGCACAGTGACTGATCGCTTTTCGGCAAAGACCCAGAGCGGCGATCCCATCGTGATGAAATTTGCGACGTGGACGTTCGACGTTGTATCGGCTGCAAGTTCCGTGAGCGCAATGTAGCCGATCACCGTGCCCCAGCTGTGTGTAACAAGATTGATGGGGGACTGTCCGCTGTCCGCAGCATTCTTCAGGATCTTCTTCGCTTCTTTCACGGCTGCAAGCGTGTCGTCCAGATTCGGATTCCTGTTCCAGACCACGGGCACGGCGGTTCCCTCCAGATGCGCGTCGCTCAGGGCTTTCTTCAGATACTGCTCCGCTCCGCGATCGAATCCGATATGAAAACCGCACAAACCTGCAACATTGATGGGTGCCATGCCGTCGATCACGATGATTTTGCCCTGCACTTCGTCGCTGCCCGTTGCCGCCATCGCGATGGACGGCGCAAGCAGGAGAAGGGCCAGTAGGAGGCGGGCGGCTTTTTTCACACGGGAAGAAAAGGAAGTTATGCGCGTTTCTTGTTCTTAATCTCGGTCTTATACACCGCGAAGTAGAACGCGATGGCTCCGACGAACTGCCCGATGAGCAGGATGATGATCCAGAGCGGCTTGCTCGCGTATTCATTCTTAATGGCTGTAATTAGCATCCAGATCCAGAACACAAAACACACGAGTCCGATCACAAGGAATAGGGCGAAGATTCCGAAAGCAACTCCCGCCACTGCAGGGGTTGCGCCTTGCCCGATCTGTATCGGTTCCTGTATTTGATTCTGCATTTGCTCCTGCATTTCCCGTTCGTATTGCTGCTGTGCACGGACTTCATCTGCGCCCACGGGAGGAAGACCCTGTGCGAGTGCGCCGAGCGGGCTCGCGACGGCGATCAGAACAAAAAGACTGCCGATGAATCCGGCGCCCGTGCGCTGCAGGGTTGTGATGGTCATATTGAGGGGGGGGTAAAATTTGAACGGAGTGTACAGGAGAATCCGCTATACTTTAACTCATGCAAAAAGATGACCAGCGCGCATCACGCTACAGCGTCGGCTGAAGCGAGAATGAATACATGGACGAAGAGCAAACGGTTCTGAAGAACAAGAAGAACATCGCAGATCTCCGTCTGCTCCAGATCGAGGAAGAGAAAGCGTTGGCGAAACGGGAAACTGTATTTCTGCTACTTGCTGCAGTAATTCACGGGATGGTTCATTGTCCATAATTTACATTGTAAAATATATTAAAAATAATGCAATTCCCATGAAGAGCCTTTGAACAGCTATTTGCTGAACAAATAGGCTACAGTGCCCGAGATGCAGCGCCAAAACCTCACCATCAACACCGGACTCCTGATTGGCACACTCCTGATTCTGATCGGTGGAGCCGAGATCGGCCTGCGCGTGACGGGCATCGAAAAAGGACATATAGCGCCTCCACCCCTGTACGCGGCGCATCCTGACCCTGGTCTGAGCTACACCCTAAAACCAAATCTGCACGAGCGCGCATTCCGCTCCACAGTCATCACCGACGAATACGGCTTCCGATCACCATCGATTGATAGTAATAAACCCTCGATCGCCGTGCTGGGCGACTCGATAGTATTTGGGTACGGCGTGGAGAATGATGAGACGCTTCCGGCTCAGCTTCATGCTCAATTGCCAACATACAATGTGATCAATGGCGCGGCGCCCGGATACAATTTGACGCAGGAGCGCGCGCTCTATGAGCGTTCGATCCACGACCTGAAGCCCTCCGCCCTCGTCCTCGTCTTCTACTGGAACGACCTGCGCGACATGATCCCGGGCGATCTCGGCCCCGATGGAAACTTGTACCCGCGCGGTCAGATTCCACCTCCTGATCATTGCAGCCCGATCACCGAAGGCGTGATGGGGTG
>CAZLUK010000080.1:0-2347 GCA_964562735.1 uncultured Candidatus Peribacteria bacterium | reverse complement strand
AAGAAAACGGGTGACGATATCGGGATCGACGTCTACCCGATTCTGGGCACCGGCTCGTTACCGTTTCGGGGTAGTGTCAATCCGCAATACGTCGATACGTTCCTGGAGCAGTACTCGGGAGTCCGCACGTACTCGATCCAGTCTGCGTTCCGTTACGACTATCCGAAAGATGATGTGATAAAAGCGCTACAGAAAATTAAAAAAGAAGTTCCACGTCGGAAAATTGTCTCGATTCCGGATGGAGAAAAGAAAAAGATAATTAAGCTCTGCGAGATGTTCTCAGGTTTCTGGAAGCCGACAATCGAAACTATCGCTCCGTTCATCAATGAGGTCGCTACACACATACCGCCACGACGCGAGCGGCTCCAGCACATCGGGCTTTTTGGCTACAGTCGCGGCATCGGGAAAGTTCGACTTCCACGCGCCATTGGATTTACGGCTGCGCTGTACTCAGTTGGCGTTCCGCCCGAACTGATTGCTACCGGCCGCGGACTGCTAGCTGCTGCCGAAGCCGGTCTGCTTGATACAGTCGAAAAATATTACCCGGCGCTCCGCGAGGATCTCAAGCATGCTGGTAAATACTTGAATCGAGAGAATCTTTCATTGATGGCTAAACGTAAGACTGTTTTCCGCGATATTGAGCAGGGGATCGATGCTATAGAGAAGATTCTTGAGATTCAGCTTGGGCCCGAGAAACCGCATCACATCATTCACCGTAACCTGACATCATCGATCTACCAACGTTTGCAGTCTGGGGGATTGAAGGAAGCGATCTCAAGAGAGATTGTGGAAGCGGCCGTCATCCGTCGGAGTTTGGGGTGAAAGCGGGCAATTGGCTAGTTAGCAGTTAGTAAATTAGCTCGTTGCTCATGTTTCCAATAATACTGACAAATCGTGATATAATTTTCTTATGACGAAACCAGTTCCACCACAGGATGATGATGCACTTGCCGCAAAAGTGAAGGCTGCAGCGCAGGAAGCTGATCGTGTTGCTGTTCTTGAGAAGAAGATTGCCGAGCTCACTCGGCAACTACAGAAGGCTTCTGAGGTTGCGTCTCGGTCTCAGGCGGAGCTTCAGAACGTCAAAATTCGATTGGATCGTGAAGCAGGAGACATTCGAAAATTTGCGTCCGAATCAGTCTTGCTGAAGTTGCTTCCGACCATCGATAATTTGCAGCGTGCGCTCAGACACCTACCAGAAAATCTTGCGAGTGACATGTGGGTGCAGGGCATTGTGGCGCTTGAGCAGCAGTTTCTGAAGCAGGTCGGTGAGATGGGCCTCGTCAGATTCGAATCAGTTGGCAAGCTGCTTGATGCGGATCGTCATGAAGTGCTCTTGCAAGTCCCTGGAGCGGCGGGAACGGTGATAGAGGTACTGGAAGACGGTTACGAATTGTATGGTAAAGTGGTTCGGCCGGCGAAGGTAAAAGTGGGTGGTGTCTAGACGGGGCTTCTGGATGCCAGGAGAAGCAGGATGATGCCTGTGGTGTTGAATGTGAAACACATGATTGCGAACGAACGTGTGCGGATATCGGTGAGCGAACTGACGAGTGCAACACCGAATTCATCTGGAAGCGGGGATGCAATGATGATGCCGGCAAATGACCACAGAATGTACTTCTTCAGTTTCTTCGGGAATTTTTCGTGGTGAAGGATGCCGTGCAACCATAGGGCGATCTTCGATGACCGGATCTGATGCAGTTCATCATGGAAGAGCTCAAAGTGCATGATTTCGAAGATGACGAGATCAGCCAGTAGTGCTCCGAAGCCGCCGAGCAGTCCGCCGAGAACGGGATTAACTTTGTATCCAATTTCCAGAAACACGCCGATACCGAACGGTGTTGTAAATCCGAAGCTGAATAATAGACCGCCAATGAAGATCGCTAAGTATTCCCCGCCCGATGAGATTGTATCCAGCCAGCGGAGCCCTCCCACAGCGTATATCCAGTACGCCGCAACTATGCAGAGGCCGAGTAACAGAAGTTTTGGATATCGTTTCAGGAATGCCATCTTCCCAGTATACCAGATCTTTGGGCTTCTGTCAGCCATGAACAGCTTCCTTAAACATACGACCTCGTTCTTCGAAATTCTTGAAGTGTCCGTAGCTCGGGGCGGCCGGGGAGAGGAGGACGATTGGAGAGCTTTGAGCTTTGAGCTTTGAGCTTTGAGTATTCTGTTTTGATAAGCTCACAGCTTGTTCCATGTTTTCCGCATTTAAGCATCCAATCTGTAGTTTTTCTTTTTTTATCATCGCTCCGATAGTTACTCCGCTATCTGGCATCAGGATCACCGTTTTAACGGATGATGTCTTGAGGCGGTCTATGAGTGGGGTGAAGTCATACCCGCG
>CAZLUK010000079.1:0-17348 GCA_964562735.1 uncultured Candidatus Peribacteria bacterium | reverse complement strand
TGAATGATAACGTACCGCAGAATCTCGGGTGTCGTGAGGAGGAGGGGAGTAGCGAGCGCAATGATGCCGGTTTGTGAGCAACTGCCCCAGCGGGAACGCATGTACTTGAGCGTAACGGTTTTGATCCGTCCGCCGAATGTCTCGGTATTGATACTCTGAACGAGCGCGTCCGTTTCCTCGGTCGCAGAAGCCGCAAGCAGTTTCCATAGAAACCGCAGGAACGTTCGGTCATCCGTAGTAGATCCACGGAGCACGGACCAGCCCCCGGCAACCCGCATGGCTGTTGTTCGCTTTCCGGCCTGCACCTGGATGTTTACGACCGATCCCGTGAGGAGCTGAATATTTACGGATTGTTCACCCCCAAATAGCGGCCCGAATGGATCGATGCGTACTTTCTTCGCTTCTTTTGCATGCGCCTTTGCCATGCGTCGCACCAGCGAGTCGATATGGCGCTGTTCTTCCGCGTACGGTAGCCCGCGTGCGAGGCGGACCAGGATCACCCCGTCACGGAGTACCGCGCGAGAATGTCGGTTTCTCGTTCGTTCGATGCTGTATCTGACGTCCGTCATGGGCGCATTGTAGCTACTCAAAAGTCCTCCAGCATTCTATGCTTAAACCCCATGACCAAGATCCTCATTTTCGGTGGCCGCGGCTATCTTGGCGGCAAGCTGAAGGAAATTTTTCCGGATGCTACGGTACCCAAGGTTGATATCGCTGACCCGGTGGCCGTACGTCATATTTTAGATGAGGCCAAGCCCGACATCGTAATCAACGCTGCCGGAAAAACCGGTAAGCCCAACGTCGATTGGTGCGAAGACCATAAGGAAGAAACGATTCGCAGCAACGTCACCGGCCCGCTGGTGTTGCTAGACGAATGTATGCAGCGAAAAATATATTTAGTGCACATCGGTTCCGGCTGTATCTACAGTGGTTCTAAGCCGGGTGGGTACACGGAAGAAGACGAACCGAATTTTACCGGCAGTTTCTATTCACTGACCAAGGCACTGAGTGATCGGCTCCTTAAGCCATTTCCGGTGCTACAGCTCCGGATCCGTATGCCGTTTGATGGAACTAGCAGCCCGCGAAATTTGCTGACGAAACTTATTGGCTACAAACGAGTTCTCGACGTAAAAAACTCCATTACCTACATGCCGGATTTTTATGCCGCGCTGCGGCAACTGGTAGCAAAGCGCGCAACCGGCATTTATAACGTTGTGAACCCCGGCCCCGTTTCGCCATACCAGATCATGGTGAGATATAAAAAAGAGGTCGATCCGTCACATGAATTCGAGCGTCTTACAGTCGACAATCTGCCCGATGTCGTCCGTGCTGCCAGAAGCAACTGCATTCTGTCCGGAAAAAAACTCGAGCAAGCGGGGATCAGTATGCGACCATCGGCCGAGGCTATCACGGAGGCGTTTTATACCTTGAGAATGGCTCAAAGTCATTCATAGACAAGAGTATCTTTTATTGCTCACCGTAGATTTTTGTATAGAATGTGTCCCCTTCTATGAACCCATTCTTCGTATCCATCATTGCCAAAACTCAGCGTGTGTACTGGTACCTCCGCAGTCACCTTAAAGCGACTATTGCGGTGATCATTGTCTTGTTTATAGTATGGGCTGTGTACGCCGTCACGCGTCCCAGCCAACCGGTGTACGTCACGGATACCGCTCGGTTTGGAGATCTGAAGCAGACCAGCGAAGCAGTTGGTACCGTTGTCTCCGAAAAAGACCTGAAGCTGCAGTTTTCATCGATCGACGTTGTGGCGAAAGTTTTTGTGAAAGCGGGCGATCATGTGAAGGCCGGACAGAAGCTTGCTGCACTGCGTTCCGGGATACTGTCTGCGAGCATTGCAAGCGCCAGTGCCAATGTGCAGTCGGCGCAGGCCGCGTTCGAAGCGTTGAAACAGGGCAGTCGTCCCGAAGACATTGCCATCGTTCAGGCCGGAGTGGATAACAAGCGCGCATCATTACAGGTAGCCAAGCAGACAGCTGAAAGCGCCAATGCCAACCTGACGATTGCGGAGTCTCAACTGATTACCCTGAAGAGTGAAGCCGACATCAGTCTGGCCGGACAGGTTTCAGCCGTCGGCAGCACGGTTTCGCAACAGCTGGCTACTGCCAAAACCTCGGTGCTTGTGATCCGCGGTGTCTTCAATGCCAATGACGTAAATGATGCTGTTGTGAAATCCCAGTCGAGCGGTTATGACACGCTTGTTTTGAACATGCAGTCCAGCGTCACGGACATCGCCGCCGCCCAGAGTATGAGTTCCCCTCAGAACTACCAGGATGCCCTTCAGAAATTACAGCGCGCTCGTAGTCTCGTATCACAGTCGACCGACATCGCCAATCGCGCTTACGATATCCTGGCCAATCTTTCGCTGACATCGTACTTCACGAACACGTCCCGGGAGACGAACAAGACGACCATCGCCACCCAGAAATCCGGCGTGCAGACGGCGCTTGCGACTCTGGATAGCACCACGAAATCGCTCCAGGACGCATCTGCGACATACGATACGCGGATCGCTGCGCAGCAGGCTCAGATCGTGAGTCTCGCCGGCACACGTGATCGTGCCAAGTCTGATATCATTACCTACCAGACATCACTCGCTATTGATGAGGCGCAGCTGGCACTCAGAAAGGCCCCCGCCCGTCAGACCGATATCGACTCCGCCCGTGCCCGTGTCCGTCAGGCTCAGGCCGATCTGGCCCGGGCAGCCGCGCAGTTTAACGACACCGTGCTGGTCACTCCGGTCGACGGTATCGTTACGCAGGTGCATGTGAAGGCCGGCGAAATCCGCCCGACAACCGAACCCTCGGTCACGATGCTCGGAAATTCGCCCTATCGTATCGAGATGTTTGTTTCTGAAGTGGACATTCCCAAGGTGCAGCTCGGCCAGACCGGCTCCGTCACGCTGGACGCGTTTCGGGGAATGCCGATCAATCTGCGAGTTGGCTTCATCGATACCGCAGCCACCGACAAAGATGGCGTGCCGAAGTACCGGGTAAAGCTTGATCTCTTTACTCCGCCCGAAGGCTTGAAAGTCGGCATGACTGGCGACGCCGAGATCACGACCGGAGAACGGAAGAACGTCGTTACGGTCCCGCTCCGGGCCGTCATTGAATCCTCAAGTGGCAGCTCAGTCGTTCGTATCGTTGATAAGGACGGTGTTAGTTTTGTAGAGCGGACAGTCACGACCGGCATTGAGGGGCAGGGTGGCGCTGTGGAAGTGAGCGGAGTCAACCAGGGGGAGGTTGTTATAGTCCTTATTAGAATTGATAATTGAAAATGGAAAATGGAAAATTTTTCAGAAACCGGCAAGCAAGAAAATCTGATTCTTCAAATTTTGTCCTCATGCAGACGAAAGACTTGTGCAAGTCATATGAGAACGAGGGAGTGGTTACGCCGGTGCTCTACGACATCAACATCCGCATTTCCAAAGGCGAATTCGTCGCGATCATGGGCCCCTCGGGTTCTGGGAAATCGACGCTCATGCACATCCTCGGCTTTCTCGACGGGTACACATCGGGCACGTACTTCTTCCAGGGCGAGGTGACACAGACCTTCGATGACGATGCGCTCGCGAAGATTCGCGCCACGAGAGTCAGTTTCGTGTTCCAGGCATTCAACTTGCTTCCGCGGACGACGGTCCTCGAGAACGTCATGCTGCCTCTTCTCTATCATCCGACGATCCCGGCATCCGAGCGCACCGAGCGGGCCATCAAGGCGGTCGAGATGGTTGGTCTCATGGATCGCAAGGATTACCTCAGCAACCAGCTCTCGGGAGGCCAGAAACAGCGCGTCGCGATCGCACGTGCACTCGTCGCCAATCCCGACGTCATCTTCGCAGACGAGCCGACGGGGAACCTGGACTCTGCGTCAGGAGTTGCTGTGATGGAAGTTCTCCAGAAGCTCAATGATGATGGGCACACGATCATTCTCGTGACGCACGAGCAGAATATTGCCGCCTACGCTTGCCGAACTGTCTTCATTCACGACGGGCGCATTGCCAAAAATTCCCTACACTCCCATGCGCTTCGTTGACGCTTTGCATGCAGCAGGTCGTGGAGTGACCTCGAATCCATTGCGGTCACTCCTGACTATGCTGGGCATCATCATCGGCGTGGGTTCGGTGGTGCTCATGACATCGATCGGCGCAAGCGTGGAACAGGTGATCCTTGGTCAGGTATCGACACTCGGGGCACAGAGCATGATCATCATTCCTGGCAATGATCAGCAGGGTGGGCCGCCGATCACAGATACTCTGAAGATCGATGATGCGAATGCACTCCGAGGACTCAGTACGATCCAGACAGTGGCGCCGGTCATCATTGTCGACAGCGACGTTCGCTACGGCAGGGAAGTAAGTTCTCCCCAAATTTTGGCGACGACGGAAGATTTCTTCCAAAACCAGAGCATGACAGTCGATCGAGGCCGTCTGTTGGATCGGCACGATGAGCAGGGTGCTCGCTTCGTTGCTGTTCTTGGACCGGATGTAGCGGACAATCTCTTCGGCGAAGATGACCCCTTAGGCAAACGGATACACATTCTTGATCGGGGATTCACCGTCATCGGTATCCTCGATCCTGTTGGCACGCAATTCTTCCAGTCCATCGATGAGCGTATCTATATTCCCCTCGTCCTTGTGCAGGTGCTCACGGGTCAGCGGCATGCGAACTTCATAACGCTCCAAGCGCGCGAGAGTATCGAAATTGCCAAGCTTGATATCGAAGCACTCTTGCGGGAGCGGCATCACATCCGCAATCCCGTCGAGGAACCCGATGAGAATGACGATTTTCACGTGCACTCTGCGGAGCAGGCCACTCAGATGCTCGGCGCTGTGTCCTTTGCTCTCACGGCTCTTCTGACGACCATTGCCGCCATTTCGCTCGTCGTCGGTGGAATCGGGATTATGAATATCATGCTCGTGGTCGTCACAGAGCGCACTCGCGAAATAGGTCTTCGCAAGGCCCTCGGTGCACGCAAGCGCGATATTCTCCTCCAGTTTCTCATCGAGGCTATCTTGCTTACGAGCATCGGTGGAATTCTCGGTGTGATCTGTGGTGTTCTGTTTGCGTTCATCGGTTCAGCAGTCGCATCCCGCTTCCTCGCATCATATGCGTTCACCGTGACAGTGCCTTCCGCTCTCCTTGCCCTCGGTGTCTCTGCCGTCGTCGGTCTTGTCTTTGGTATCTACCCGGCTCGGAAGGCAGCGATCCTGAGTCCGATGGAGGCGCTGAGGTATGAATAGAAGGTAGGTAAGGTAGGGCTGGAACGGCAAAAAAGGCAGAAATGTTACTTTTCTGCCTTTTCTTACTTTTCTGCCTTCAAAAAACTAGCAGTCGCAGCCGTAGACCGTCTGGCGTTTGTTTTCCTTGCAGCGGTACGCAGCCTTCTTCACGAGTTCCTCGCAAGACTTGGCGAGAGAATCGCAGAAGTCACCGCCGCAGCGAAAACCCATCTTGGAAAGAACTTCTTTAACGTGGGACTGAACGATCATGGGAATATGGGGAAGAAGGTATAATGGAATGATTCTAGACGTGCGGGAGAGCCTCGCACAAGCCCGTTTGGCGGAAAATGCTATTTGACATAAAACAAACATAGGTATAATCTGCCCATTCCCCCTTTCCCACTCATTCCATGACACTCAGTCCATATCCAGAAGAGGTTTCCAAGGCGATTGATAAGGCTCTTGAACAGAAGGGTGGAACGATTGTCGTTCACAACGAGGATCAAGCTGTGGCGGCTAAGCAAGAATTGGAGCAGAAAATCGCTGCAAGAGAAGGAGGGGTTCCTGTCGTGAATTTTGTGGTCGATACTCGGCAGCAAATAGGAATGCTGCTCATTGCACCAAATTATGAGTCCACAAATGTAAGATCTCTACTTCAGATTGTACGAGGCATGCAGGAAGATGAAATGATGTACTGGTTGAACGAGTGCTCCAGAAAAGATGATTATTCTGTGAAAGAGGGAATGCCAGAGTTCGTAAAAGAACTGTGTGCCGGCATCAATCAAAAAGCTTTTACAGATGCAGAACTTTGGATTTTGAGGACGTACTTTGGTTACTAAACCAGAAAATAAGTCTGATGTTGGTTCAGTGGAGTAATGCTCTCACCTACCTATGATTGAGGGTTCCAAAAAATCAGAGGCAGCGAATCCCGATGATGCCTTTAATAGACTCTATTTGGGTATTTTCGATGAGGATGATGCTGGACGATTTATCAAGAGTCCGATGCTTCGTGCGACCTTCGGAGCCGACTACGCGCAACGCATCGATTTCACAAAGGGCGAAGTGTTGAGGACCGTACTGCAAGCGGTTGATGTCTTGAAAGAACCAAGTATAAATGTCGTTACCCGTGCCAAAGCCCAACTACTTCTCGATGCAGCCAGAGTAAGTCAGATGGACTTAGGGGGAATCGGTCCAATGGGTGAGTATGTGAAAGGAGTGCAAGGACATTGAACTAATCTCACTTTCTCTTTACACTTCAAAAGTCAAAAAATGTAAAAGTCTAGCTTTTTGATTCGTTCTTTTTCAGCAACATGTTTCACCTGTGGGTCGGTAGCGAAGTGGCCAAACGCACCAGACTGTAAATCTGGCGGCTTATGCCTTCGAAGGTTCGAATCCTTCCCGGCCCACCAAGTGCGAAATCCGCGCGGTTTCGCGAGCACGCGCCAGCCGCATTTGGCTTCCCATTGCACCGCGTTCCCTTTCGTACGCCAGCGGTGGGCTTTTCTTACTCCATTAGCGACAATCTTCGTCTAGGGAACTGGTACCTTTAGTTAAGCAATCACGCAAATATATTGATTTTGGAATTATCTGATCATCAATTTTCATGTAGTTACTGTGAATCTGAATTCTTTCAATAGCCTTTTCCATACGTGGCTCTCTCAAAATATCCATCCCATAATCAGCCCACCTATTATGTTCAACGATGAAACTACGAAGTAATAGAAGATCCCTTGTGAGAAACCTGTTGAACAAATTGCTTTCAGAAGCCTTTTCAATCGCTACAGATGGTAAAGTCATTGCGTTGATTTTGAGGCTTGTGCCACTCTTTTCATCATTACACACCATAACGCCATTTTCCCCTTGCAGTTGTAGAGTGATCATTTGGAGTTCCTCAATGACAGCCTGCTTCAAGCCATTCTTTATTTGCCAATTTGAGAAGCTGCTCTGTAAAAAGAATGCAGACAAGCCAAACAGGAGAGGTACAGTTGTGAACATGACTTGTACCCAATTCTTCAGTTTATTCTTTTTATAAAAACAGCAGAGAACTGATATTCCTAATCCAGAAGCGAAAAAGAGAAGGCCAAAGACCAATGGAACAACTAGATTCATGATGTTACAGATGAGTTCTTAATAATCTTCCGCTCCCCAAACGTCAGCCCATACAACCCAAATACCAATTCATCTATCTCCTCCTTTATCTTGTCCTGTTCACCTTTATCGAACGCAGAAAGCAATTTAAGTTCTGTCAGCGATATCGCTCGTTCCCCAGGCATAAGCTCCAATTCTTTGAAATGAGCATCTAAAACTTGCTCTACCAGCTTCGATGCTCCACGCTTAATCTGCGCCCGCACCTCCTTCTTCGCCCCACTCCTAAGTACCAGCTCAGTACCCTTCACCTGCACATCATAAAAACGCTGGAGGAGTGTGTTGAGTTCAACAAGGTCGCCAATGGTCTGCTTCTCCATCTCAAGCATTTGCTCTGCGAGATTGATGATTTTGACTTTGATGTGCTGGTTTTCAGAGGTAATTTTTGGGACGCGCAATTGGTGTTTAATTAACTGGATTCCAAGCAGAATAGTTAGCTTATCCTCGTTTTCGACCTTAAAGAGTCCGTTGATGATGAATCTTTGAAGAGCTGAATTCAATACTGCAAATAGGTATAACATTTCGTCCTTTGCATTACTTGTGATCAAAACCCAGTTAAATTGGATCATGATTGGCTGATCCGAATAGTAAAATCCATTGAAATTCATGTAGTTCCAGACAATCTTAAATCTTTGTTTAAAAACAACCTCGCCTTGGCTCCCATGAGGAATGCTAAAATATTTTGAATTAATCAATTTTTCTGTAATTTCAAGCGAACGCTTTTGCTTATTAATTTTTGGCAGTGAATACTCATCCTCTTTTAATTGTTCTGCAGTTTCGATTTTTTCTTTTGGAAATTTAAGGCCTCTATCAAAGAAAAAATGGTGTCCAAATTTTTTGTTTGCCAATTCGTGTTCGTAATAAATAGAAAATTCCTCTGAATTTACTTCATAGGTATGGAAAATTGAGAGAAATTCGCTCGTGCTTGTCAGATAATTCCAGTTGGCAAAATGCTCTAGTAACTGTGTTTGTGGGTGATCGCTTTTCGAAACCTTTTTATGCAGCTTAATATTTCCAAGACAAACTGCTATGTCGTCCTTCGGATCAAGGTAATTAACCACCTCTACAAGATGATTCTTGTCTGGCTTCGTTCGACTTGCCACAAAGACAAGGCTAGAAGTAGCAATTGGTTTACTTTGTTCCATTCCTCTACCAACAAACATTTTCCCACTGAAGATAAAAATCTTTTCGATAGTTGTTTTGCTAGCAAGATGATATCTGATCACGTCCAGAACACTGTTAACCAGTACAGTCTGGGGAATGATAAAACAAATTTTCCCGTTTTCCTTAAGCAGAGCTAGACCAAGGGCAATAAAAAATGCATATAGATTTGGGGTTGGAGCATATTTTTTTCTCTTCCCTGGAGCACTGTGCAGGTTAACTCCATAAATATCGCTCAATTGTGCGGTTTTTCCCTTAATCATTTTGAAAATTTTGACACCTTGCTTTGCTGCAACAAGATAAGAAATGTATGGCGGATTGCCGATAACAAAGTCGAAGCGGCGGCGGGGGATGGTCTTAGCCCCTCCCCCCATCGTCTTCAGGCTGCCTTTCATCTCATCGAGGTCGCGCTCATCGCGCATGAAACCTTCATACTGCCAAGGTAGTGCAATTTGCATTTGCGCGTCGTTGCCTCCTGCTGCCCTGCCTCCAATCTCTCCGATGAACTCTGCAACGGAATCCTCAGTCACAAAGAGCTTGAGTTTCTTCTCGATGGGGTTGTTGTATTTCTGGTTCACAATCATCGGCAGCATCTTCATGAGGATGCTCATTTCGGCCAAGTACAGTGGAAAATCTGCAATGTCGAGGCCGAAGACGTTTTGCAGTACCTCGCTCTCAATTTTTTTCGATCCCTCTTCAGTTGAGTAATTCCCCGCCTTCACAATCTCCCGTGCAGCGGAGTAGAGGAAAGTTCCCGATCCACAGGAAGGATCAATGATGGAGATATTCTCGTGCTCTCGTCTTTTGATCTCCTCGGCACTGTAGCCGATTTCCTCAAGCATGAAGTTCACGACGGCCGGATCAGTGAAATACTGGCCAAGCTGCTGTTCCTCGTAGAGTTCTTTGAGGTAGTTCTCGTAGATTGCACCGAAGATGTCATTCTGAACGTCAGCGAAGTAGTACTTGCGGATGAAGAAGAAAATATCGAGGAAAGGGGCAACGCTCATGAGATTTTCCTCACCAGTGTGCACGATGTCCTTCACCTGTTCGATGATTGCCTCCTGTTCTTTGTGGAAAGGCTTATAAATGTTCTCTGAAATGTTCTGGCTCATGCCCTCCAGAATCAGCAAAACGGAGTTATAGGACTGCTTTTTCAGATTGTTGTGGATCAAACTCTCCTTCTTCGAAAATTCCGCAGCGAAATCATCGAAAGCGTTATCAACGAGAGTCTTGTAGAGGATAAACTGGATGAGATAGGAGTAGGCGATCTCCGTTGCCTTTTTGTCGCGTCCATGTTCGTCCTTGAAGCTTCGAAAATATCCCGCATTGAGCAATTTATCTTTCAGCTTGCGGATGATGTCTGTCACATCCTGAAAGAATCGTTCCCTATGGTCGTCGACGGACTTCTGCTCATCGAAAAGTTCCATCTTCTGCTGCCCGATCTCCTCAAAGAACGAGAGATAATAGTTCTGCGGCTTGACGTACTCATCCCAGAACGTGCGGAAACGCTCGGGCTTGGAAAATATCTCCTCAATCGTGAGTTTGTAGTGTTTCTTGTCCGAAATGTCCCCGTAGTAGAACCGCCACTCGAAGCCATCGGTGAGGATGCCGTACTTCTTGTCGAATGCCCGGCGATACTTCGTGATCTGCCATTCTCCTGATTGTGCTTTTTCGTACTTCTCCACTTCCACAGGAATCACTACCTCGCTGTCCATGAAGATCACAGCATCAGCTTGGCCATGCTTATTGCGTTCTTCGAGGAGAAATTCACCTTTGCGTTTATGATCTTCCGTCGATTTGAGCCCTCGCGACAGATTGAAGAGATCAGGACTTTGGAACATTTCCCAAACAAATGTTTGAACGCCGCTACCAACCTCACTCTTTTTGTAGTGTTCTTTTTCCTTCTGCCAGAGAGATTTGAGTTCCTGCAAGTTCACGGACAAATCATACCTTGTTCCAGTCTGTTCTCCGAAATCTTCGGCTGCTACGGCAGCCGTGCCGCAAACGAACAGTTGGAAATCGTCCTGCAACGGTTGGCAGGTTTGGCCGAGGCCAGCCGTCGCTGAAGCTATGTCCAGCAAGCGCGGCGGCTGCCCCAGCCTGCTTCGACAGGCTCAGCACAGGCTTGGCTTTTCAGCCGCCGCGCCAGTTTGTGCTAAAATCGGTTCGGATTTTTGCGAACGCGCACCACCACTGTGAGACATTGCCGGACGTAGGCTTGTGCCTTGTTCAGCATTTCCTCATCATACTTTGTCGGTCGTCCAACGCTTGCTAGGGTAGGTATTTTATCATATTCGGTATATTTATGCCTGTTATTGCCCTGATATATCAGCTTAATTTGGAGTGACTATCTAATCATCACCAGTCTCCAAAATGACCAAAAGGTAAGTTTAGTCACGTCAAACGTCTTGTAGTTATCCCTCTGACACCCGTAAACTGCATATCTAATGAATAGACTTCTGGCACCAGAAAAGGTAAGCGAAATAAAGGAGAAGGCAAACGCTGCTCTTCGTGGTTATGAAGCTATAGAACCAACATATGAACGATTGCTGCGGATCGCAAAAGAGAATCAAATTGAGGTTTTAGAAGCCGATCTTTATGACATTGCGGGTGCGCTTCGAAAAGAAGGCAGTGGTTGGAAGATATATGTAAACCGTCAGGACTCTCCACAGAGAAAAAGATTCACGATTGCCCACGAATTGGGACATTACTTCCTTCATGCGGATGAAAGTAAGGAATTCGTAGATGGAAATGTATTTACGAGATCAAATGCTATTCGTTACGGTGAAAGGGAATTGGAGGCAAATGAGTTTGCAGGCAATCTTGTAATGCCTGAATCGAAAGTAAGGCAAATGGTGACTGGGGAAATCACCGATGAAACGATCACATCTCTCGCAAGAACATTTGAAGTGTCCACATTTGCAATGGAGACACGCTTGAAAAATCTAGGATTAATTAACGGCATCCCCGAACCATCCATTGAGCCCTACAAATCCTGACACAGACGATTTGCCTGAAGACTGGCGAGGAAAGGTAGGGGCGACTCCGATTGCTTCACTCGTTCTCGACAATAGAAGTGCGGATGAAAAAGCTGCGAATGCGAGGCTAAAAAATGCCGAAGCGGAAGAAAAGGAGCAAAAGAATTGGCGTCGCAGGCTTGGGATTGGTTGGTCCTACTTTTGGAGGTTTGGACTAACCTTAACCATAGGGTTCGGTCTAGGAAACTTCTTCCATATTATTATGTGGTAGAGATGATGTCTCCAGAGCGATCTTCTTCGACATTTTCACCTTGATAGCCTTCGACGAGGATCTTTTCGGATTCGTCCTTACCATGGCACTTGCGTGTCTTTTTTAACGTTCGTGAAACAATTCTTATGCCAAGACCCCCGACTATAGCAGAGAAAACAGAATGAACTCATATAACAGGGAACAGTCCTTTTGGACTGCTCTTTAAAGGGCACTGACTCTGATCCGAAAAAATCATACATTCATGAAAAGGTTTTTGATGCAATTGATCCGAGGTTTGTCAACGAATACTCCTAAGGGCAGTGCGGGCAGTTCGTCTAGAATGCAAGTCTAATTCTTTACCCATATCCCTTTATGAAGAAGCTTTTCGCAACCGGCATCGTTGCCGCACTCTCGATGGCCGTTGCTCTGCCGGTGTTTGCCGAGGACGGTCCCTCGATGCCCGGTCCGTCTGAAACGATGTCCTCAAGCTCATCGGCCATGTCGTCCTCTAATAAGATGAAAACCGAAAAAGAAGGCCCGGGAGGGATGATGAAAGCTAATAAAATTGAGAAGGTGAAGAAGGTGAAGAACGAGCGGGGTAACATGCCTCAGAATGGTAAAACGATTACGGTCGATCCCGCGTGTGCCCAGACGGCTGTCGCCAAGCGCGAGAATGCTCTCATTGCTGCCACTGATGCATCGGCTGCATCTCTAAAGACCGCACTCACCGCGCGTCGTGATGCACTCAACGCCGCGTGGGGTCAGGCTGATGCCAAGACGCGCGAAGCTGCTATCAAGGCTGCTCACGATGTATTCAAGGGGGCGCGGAAGACGGCCAACATGACTCTTCGCACAGCACGTAATGAGGCGCTAAAGTCGTTCAAGGCCGATGCCAAAACTTGCAAAGTCAGCGTTCCGAAAGTAGATACCGGTGCTGAGATGATGGATTCCCAGATGTAATAACTGACGGAAAAAAGATCGAAGCGAGGCGTGCGTCATGCACGTCTCTTTTTTTAGGCGACGGTGAGTTTTCGGTACAGGAGCGTCACTGCAAGCATTGCAGTGAGGAACAAGAAGTAGATTCCTTCCGGACCGGTCAGCGTGATAGTTGCAGGTCTGTGCTTAACAAGCTGTTGGAGCGGGGCACCGCTGTGCAGGTTCTGCGCATTTTTGGCTTTAGCAGTGATTGTCTGATGCTGCAGGCCGCTTGCGACAGTGTAGGGATTTGTCGGGATCTGGGTGGTGAATGTAAGGTCAGACGACTGTGATGACGAGACCGAGCCGTTGCTTGGCAGGCTGATCGTGACGGTGTCGCCGGAGTGTTCTGTTTTCTGCACGGAGACGGATGACGCGGAGGATACCGATGCTGCGGATAGAGTTTCAGTTGGTGTCGTTATAGGAACGCTGTCACCGAACGGCAGTGGGATCTCAAATGATGCTTGCGGCGAGGATGACGACGATGCTGCAGTTGTTGGAAAAATTACTTCGGTTGTTACCGTGATCGTAAGCTGTTTGTCGTCCGGCAGTGTTTCTGAGAAGTACGTGTAGATACCGTTTGCGTCACTGGGAACAGTGAAAATGAAAGGCTGATCGAACAGAACCTGTATGGGAAAGAGCACCCGTCCGTCTTTGGATTTGATGACCTGCGGATCAGGATTCTTGTTTGTAAGTGTCAGCGAGTTGCCATGACGCACCGTGATTGCATCCGGTGAGAAGACTCCTTCGGCGGTGATCTCGATGGTCGTCGTTTGAGCATCGCTCCCGCCCGTAAGGTCACCGAACAGATTGCCCAGTCCGACTGTAAAGCCAATAGTACCAAGTACGATCATGACCCCGAATAACGCCGAGAGTCGCATCGAATTCTGACTCCTCGAAGCCGACTGGTGACGGAGCACAAGTTGGTCTGCGCTTTCGTGTGTGATGTCGGTAGCCGGTCCAGTGTGATATTTTTCCGCGATGGGCACAGCCGAGGAACGGACGGGAACGGACACTTCGTCATCCGTCGCATTCCAGCCGGTAATTTGGTCATCTGGAAACATGCGGCGAGAGGACGAGTTGGCGGCGCAATGCGAAGGCGGTGCCAATGAGGGCGGAACCGACGATAATCCACAGGAAGACGCTGGCGGATCCGGTTTCTCCGTTAATAGTCGTACCGCCGCGCTTGTTAAGGGGGTTTCCTGCTATTACACCGGAATCGGGTGGAAGTTTCGTCATCGGCGAGGTCGCGGTTTCGGGCTTGCCGACGGTGACCGAAACTTCCTGACTGAAGATGCTTTCTTGGTCCTGCTTGTTCACGGCGCGCACCGCCAAGTAGTACGTAGCACCAGGTTCCAGCTCTCTCAGAACCAAGCTCGATGCGGTAGCGGGCAGACTGCGGCGTTGGATATAGCGGCCGCTCACGGTTCCGTAGTAAACGTTGTATCCGGCGAGTTCGGAGCTTCTGAGTGCCTGCCACCCAAGGAAGATAACGTTGTCCTGCGTCGTGATGCGGACATCTTGGACTTGCAGAATGCCGAATGTACTGCCTGCTCCGGTGAAGGATGAGGCTGACGAAGCGGTGCCTGCGGATGATGAGCTGGGCATAATCGGTACGATCGGTGTGCCGCCAAACAGCTTTACCGTGAGTGTTGCGGGTTCGCCCGAGAGCAGCGGTGTATCGGTGCCGCGGCAGCCGAGGATCGCAGAGATGCACGGAGCAGGAGGTAATCCGCCTTCATCATTCGCACTTTGCTGTCGTTCACCGTTAACGGCCGTGTGGCCGTTCCCTTTGGTATTGAAGTCAGCAAAAGATAGTTCGGTATCGGAAGCAGTCTCAAGAATGCGGAATGTGACCCGGGCGATGCGCACAGAATCCGAGGAAAATCCGTTCGTCGTGCTACCGCCGATTTTCACAAGGCCCTGCAACTTGTCGATAGTCTGTTCGTCCGGGTATGGGGAGGGGAGTGTGGGGAAGATTTTCACGCTTCTGGCTTCCAGAATCTTGGCATCGTATACAATCCACGATTTTACGGAGCGTACGCTTGCATGGTCCGAGCCGCGGACCAGGACATCGAGATCCAGGACATCGCCGGCGGCAAGTTGGCCGGTAGTGAAGTGCTGTGCGTCGGACACGGCGTACTCCGGACAGCCCATCGGTTCGGTGCAATGCGGAACCAAGAGCAGCGTCATAGAGCCTTCCGCAAATGCGATCGGCACAGCCGGCATAAACATGGCGAGCATGACTCCAATGGCCGTGAATGTGTAAAGATGCAGAGACATGTGGATAGATGTTTGTTTCGTGATCTTTACAGATTCGCTTTCGGCGTTGACAGAGTGCGTTCGAGGCGCTCTAGGATAGTAAAGACGTCATCGGTTGTGATCGAAAAATCGCCATTCGGGTCGGCGTAAAGTTCAGTCGGAGTAGGGAAGCGATATCCGCTGGCGAGTTCCAAAGCGATGCGCGCGTCCTGCAAGTCCAAATGTCCGTTGCCGTTGAAGTCTCCCGCGGTATCGTTTCCGTCGGCCAGCGTAGATGCGACTGGATGGAACTCTCCGGCGGTCTGGATGCCGATTACAAACGCAAATGTGGCACTACAGACGATGACTGCGAGCGTCCGGAGTGACTTCTTTCCGAAGAGTGAATATTGGTGATTCATTTCTACTTATTATACCAAAAAAGCCGTTTTTGCTCCACCGTGAGGCATTGACAGGGATTGTATCTAGTATCTGGTATTCAGTATTTTGTATGGAGCTAGTAAGCATACTAGATACGAAATACAAAATACTGAATACTGCTGCATATGGCTTCCGAACTCTACTTCTTCACTGGCGAGAACGACTATGCGTTGGAGAAAGAGCTTTTGCGCTGGAAACAGGTGTTTTGTCAGAAGCACGGGAGCGAAAATTTTATTTTGATTCAGGCTAGAGAATCACTACTCTCGGATATTCTCGACGCCGTGTCAGCCATGCCGTTCATTGCTGAAAAACGGCTAGTCGTCATTCGCGGCATTCCGAGGATCGAAAAAGAAGACATTAAAACTATTATCGATAACGTCCACCCGCAGGTCATAGTCGCATTCGTGCAGTCCAATCCGGACAAGCGACTCGGTGTCGTGAAAACATTGATGGACGTTGCGGACGTCAAGGAATTTTCACCGCTCTCGCCACGCGAACTCGGGGCATGGGCAGTTGCAGTCGTGCAGACCGCAGGCGGCTCCATCGACGAGAAGTCATTTTCTATGCTGCTACAGGTTGTCGGTCAAGACCAGTGGACGCTGGAATCGGAGCTCAAGAAGCTTGTTCTTTTTGCGCCCGGCGGCAGAATCGAGGCCGCCCATATCGATATTCTGGCAGTGCCTTCCGGTCAGCAGCTTGTGTGGAAGCTTACGGATCTCATCGGTAGCAGACGCGTCGATGAAGCCCTTAAGTTCCTGGATAACCGTCTCGAACGCGGCGAAGACCCGTACGGCATTTGGTCGATCCTCCTCAATATGATCAAGAACGTCACACTCGTGTGGGCGAGTTTGCAAGAAGGTCTCAGGAACGATAAGAGCATCGCAAGCGCTTTCGGAATCAAATTCTATGCGGTTCAGGGTCTTATGCCGCTTGCGAAGTCCCTCGATGCCGTGCGCATCCGCCAGCTGGTCGACTGGGCAACGGATGCGGATCTGGCAGTCAAGACCGGCGGTTATCACTACACCGCCGAGCGGCAGGGCGAAATCATCGCGCTGACAGAACGGGCGATTTTGATGTGCAGATAAAACAGTCAGAAGTCAGAAGTAAAAAATACTTACTTCTTCCGCTGCTTACTCATAATTGTCCCTTGTGGGGTATTAATGGATCTTTAGATGTTCCACAGAGGAACTCTTTATCTCTTGGGCTAAGAGGAAAATTATCGGTACTGCGATATACGTTCGCTATGAGTATGCGGACGTCTCGACTTATATTCGGTGGGGAAGCATGCAGATTCCTTGAATCCAAAAGCCAGACTGTGCCAGCCGGTCCTACAAGATCCATTTTTTCAAACCTCTGATTGTACTCTTCAATTTTTTCGGGTTTGATCTGTAGAGACAAAGAGGATGCCGTATCACCACTTGTTTCTCCTTCCGTACGTTCACCAAAATCAGTTTCTTCTCTCAAATCTTCCAGGCTCATTTGATGGGCACCCTTCCATGTGTACGTTGCACCGTTTTCTTGCGTTTGTTCTGTCATGGCTATAAACACGGACACCATCTTTTCTGGATCAGGGACACCGTCTAGGTAATGCCAGAATGTGATACCGCGATGCGGATCCCACTTTTCACCTTTTCCACTTGGTGCCTTGGGGTTGTATTTGGTTTGGTGAAAGACTACTTCATCGCCCAGAACAGATTGAACTGCATCTAGTACGCGATGATCCCTGGTGAATTGATCAAGAACCGGATCGGACTTTTCCCATCCCATAACACTTCTCACCGGAGTATCAGGCCCTCCTTCGCGTATGATTTCCACGCCCTGAGGCGGGGCAATCAGCACCCTCGCAAATGCAGCTCTGACCGAAGCAATCTCTTGCTCTGTAAAGAGCTGTCCCAAGTGCACGATGCTGTCTTTTTCGAAGGTT
>CAZLUK010000078.1:0-9461 GCA_964562735.1 uncultured Candidatus Peribacteria bacterium | reverse complement strand
TCCCCGGCGTTCGGTATAGTGCAAATCTAAGAATTTTTCCCGATCCTTTAAAATGGCGAGATCTGGTTCGGATTCAACCAGATCCTTGAACTGTGGATTTTTAACGAGTTCGTCTCGCTCTTCGGCCACTTTTTTCCAGCGACTCACGTAATTACCCAGCTCGGACTGCACCCACGTTAATTTCATTTTAAAAGACGATGTCGATGAACTCTGTTCTTTAGTGTCATACAGCCGCTCGAACCATCGTCTGTAGGAATCTTTGGAAATATATGGGGCAGCGTCATTCATATGGCTCGTAAATGTCTGGTAGAGGCTTTCGCCTTGTTCGAGAATGAGCGAACCATCTTTCCGAATGAAATCTTCGCGCCAGTGAATGCTTTTTTCCTCGTTCGTATCGTCGGTGAGTTTCATGTCGGTAAGCCATTGGATCGTTTCCCTTGTAGTGGCTTTCGATCCGAATCCCGTGCGGCTCATGAGGGACCGATAACTGTCCCGGAATGCCCGGACCGCGGAGGCACGGCGTTGCATTTCGGCACTTGCGGTTCCGCTATCTTTACTTGTTTCCAGTTTCTCCGATGTTGTTTGTTCCATTACAGCCATGGGGGGCTCATTGTAGTCTTTTTCACTTTTTCCGCCCGCGCAGCGCATTGCAATTTTCCTATTCTCCCGCATGACTCGCGTGTGGTAGGCTCTGATTCCAATGATTCTCTCTGACCGTGATATCAAGAAGGCCATAGCATCCGGACGCGTCAAAATCGAGTCCAACCAGGCTGAGCTTTTTCAATACATCCATGCGAGCAGCATGGACCTCCGGCTCGGGAACGTCTTCAAGGTGTATGAACACAGCAAGTACGCGGTTCTGGATCCCAAGAACCCCAAGACCTTCGCACAGAACATGCGGATTATCACGATTCCGGATGGCGAGCCGTTTATCGTGCAGCCCGGAGAGTTCATCCTCGGAGTCACGCAGGAGAAGATCACGGTTCCAGACGATCTCGTCGTCCGTGTGGAGGGCAGGAGTTCGCTCGGACGACTTGGCATTATCGTGCATTCCACGGCTGGCTTCGTAGATCCCGGGTTCGTCGGCACGATTACGCTCGAGATCAGTAACTTAAACCGTCTGCCGGTGGCGCTGTACCCGGGAATGCGGGTGTGCCAGTTAGCGTTCGAGATGATGACGTCTCCAGCCGAGACTCCGTATAACCTGAAGCCGCATAGCAAATACCAGAATCAGGTTCTTCCGGAAGAAAGCCGGCTCAGTATCGATCCGGAGTTCGCGACACTCGTGGGTACGACAGTTGAGCAGTTATAGGTCAGAGCCGAGCCGCTATTTGCCGCATATGATGTTCAAGCTCAGTAACCGCATTGGCGCCGATCTTGCTAAGATGCTTAAGGGAGGAGTGATTATGGACGTGGTGACGGCTAAGCAGGCCAAAATTGCCGAAGCCGCTGGCGCATGCGCTGTCATGGCGCTGGAGCGGGTTCCATCCGATATTAGGGCGCAGGGCGGTGTGGCTCGCATGACTGACCCCAAGCTAATTGCCGAGATCCAGAAAGCCGTTTCTATTCCGGTAATGGCCAAAATCCGCATCGGGCACAGCGCCGAGGCTAGAATTTTGGAAGAAATGGCAGTAGATTTTATCGATGAATCCGAGGTACTGACTCCGGCCGATCCATTTCATCATGTCGATAAGCGCACATTCAAAGTGCCGTTTGTCTGTGGTGCTACCAACCTCGGCGAAGCTCTGCGGAGAATCAGTGAGGGTGCCGCGATGATCCGCACCAAAGGCGAAGCCGGCACCGGAAATGTCGTAGAAGCCGTCCGGCACCTCAGGCACATTCAGCGCGAGATTGCGGATCTTCCCGTGATTCAGAAAAGTGGCATGTTTGAATACTGGGCCGAGCAGGAGCGCGTTCCACTTGCGCTTTTGAAAGACGTCATGCAGAACCAGCGTCTTCCAGTTGTCATGTTTGTCGCGGGCGGCATTGCTACCCCTGCGGACGCCGCACTTTTGATGGAACTCGGAGCGGAAGGCGTGTTCGTCGGCTCCGGTATTTTCAAAGCCAAAGATCCCGCTCGGATGGCAAAAGCCATCGTGCAGGCGACGGTGTATTACAAGGATCCAAAGAAGTTGCTTGCGGTCTCTACGGGCTTAGGTTGCGCGATGGCGGGCTTGGAGATAGGCAGTTTGCAGACGAAGATGGCGGAGAGGGGATTGTAGAGAAGAGTAGTAAGAATGAAGTAGTATGTAGTAAGATGACATATTTCTGAGTACTTCATTTACTTACTACTTAACTACTTAACTACTTACTACTTACTACATACTTCTTACTACTTTTCTATGATCGTCGGTATTCTCGCATTTCATGGCGATGTTCAGGAGCATCGTGATGTTCTGAGCAAGATGCGCGTGCATTCGCTTGAGGTACGCACGGTGAGCGATCTCGCAAAAGTCGATGCACTCATCATTCCGGGTGGTGAATCGACGGTGATTGCGCAGTTTTTGGAGGAGACGGGGGCAGGAAAAGATATTGCGAGGAGGGCAGGGTTAAAGGCAGAAATGGCAGGAAAGGCAGAAAGGGCCGGTCTTGCGGTTTTGGTAGATACGCAAAATTTTGCGTCTCTACCAAAACCGCTCATCGTCTACGGCACCTGCGCCGGCGCAATTCTGCTCGCAAAAAAAGTCACAGGAAAAAATGCGCCGAAAACGCTTGGCTTGATCGATGTGGCAGTCGACCGCAATGCGTACGGCACGCAGATCGATAGCTTCGAGGCCGAGCTCAAGATTTCTGGCATCCAGAAGCCGGTTCCGGTCGCATTCATTCGGGCTCCAAAGATTACGGCTGTAGGAAAAGGCGTTGAGGTACTCGCGAAATTCCGCAGTGAGCCCGTGCTCGTGCGGCAGGGGAATGTGATGATTGGCACGTTCCATGCGGAGGTACGGGACTCTGACGAGATACACCGGATGTTTCTTTCTATGGCTCGATAGATTTACACAAACTCCTCCATCAGTTTCGTGATATCCATCCGTTCCACTTCTTCCACGGGCACAGTTGTCTTTCCCTGCCGTGGTACCAGCCGTTCGTAGAAATTCGGCACGTCTTCCCGGCGGTAGAGGATGCCGGTCGCGATTCGCTTGTCGGTATCGATGGCGAGCTGCCTGGCCTTCAAAAAATCACTCGGGTCGTGGCCCTCGTCCTCCACTTTGTAGTATTTTTCCAGAAGCACCGTGTGCGTGGCGAAGTGATTGTACGTCGGGCATGCCTGGAGCAGGTCGACGAAGGCGAAGCCGCGGTGGCCGATGGCCTCCTTTAGGAGGTGCGTCATCTGCCTGATGTCACCCGAGAAGCCGCGGGCGACGAACGTGGGTTCCAAGGAGAAGATGAAGTCCATGGAATTGAGCGTGTGCTCGGGAATGCCGTTGGGCGCGCTGTTCATCGGCTGGTTCTCCGGAGTCAGCGAACTCGCTTGCCCGCACGTCAGTCCGTAGTTGCCGTTGTTATGCAGGACGAAGACGATGGGGTAGTGACTGCGCACCGCGTGTACAAGGTGGCCGATGCCTTCCGAGAAACTTGCGCCGTCACCACCGAAGGCGATGACCGGAAGTTTGGGATTCGCGATTTTCGCCCCGGCTGCAAATGGCAGGACGCGCCCGTGCAAGCCGTGGAAGCGGTAGCCGCCGATTTTATCTGACATATTCCCGTGGCATCCGACGTCGTAGCAGAGCAGAACGCCGTGTGGAGGAATTTTTAGATCTACGAGTGCCTGCTTAACCGCGGTCCAGATACCGTAGTTTCCGCAGCCGTCGCACCACGTGCACCTGTTTTCGCTGTGAAAATCCTTCATCACGGGGCCGGAGGTTTGGAGCGGGATAGACATAGGAGCTATGAGCTATGAGCTTTGAGCTTTGAGTTGATCGCACCCAGAAGTTCATCGTAGAAAAAAGGCCGACCGTCGTACTTCAGGATTTTCGTTGTGATCTCGATACCGCACTGTTGTCTGAGCAGTATTCCTAGCTGTCCTTGATAATTGCCTTCGATCAGAATAATTTTCTTAGCAGTCTTTGCCAGTGTTGCGAAGAGTTTGGTTTTGAGTGGCCAGAGGTAGGTGAAGTGCAGATAGCCGATCGAGAGCTTTGAGCTTTGAGCTTTGAGTTGTGAATCGGCTGCTTCGATCATTCGTAGTACATCCATAACAACGGACTTAGTGCTACCCCAGCCGACAAGCAGAACATCAGGATTCCAACCACCACTTTCCACTTTCCACTTTCCACTTTCCAATCGATACAGTTCGGGTTCCGCTATCGCCGCCTTCAGTACTTCCATCTTTTTCATTCGTTTCTGCATCTGTAGCACAGCATTCTCGGCACTCTCATCCACCGTGCCATCGGCATTGTGTTCGTCGCCCTGGGCTACGTATGTCACGGCTTTAGCTCCGGGAAGCCACCTAGGTGATACGCCATCTTTTGCAGTCGGATCGTAACGGTCGGATGATTTAAGCTGCTTTAGTTTTACGGGATCGGTCACGAGAGCGCCGCGGTCGATGATGATTTTCTTGAGGTCGTACGGTTGCTCGGTGTACAGCGCTTCCATTGTCTGTTTATCTGTCATGAGGATAACGCTGATTTGGTACTTTTCCGCGAGATTGAATGCCTGATTGACCAAATAAAACGAATCCTCCGCATTCGATACCGATAGAACGCAGCGCGTGAATTCGCCGTGTGATGTGGAGATAGCCATGAGGAGATCGCCTTGCCCGGTCCACGTTGGGAGGCCGGTCGCCGGGCCGGGGCGCTGGGCCAGGATAAAGACCGTGGGGTTTTCGATAATTGCATTCAGCGAGACAGTTTCGCTCATGAGATCAAAGCCGCCGCCGGAGGTGCCGGTGAGTGCTCTGGCTCCCATGAACATTGCGCCCGAGACAAATTGCGCCGCTGTAATTTCGTCTTCGGCCTGTTTGATCACCATGCCGGTTTTATTCTGGATTTCGGCAATGTATGACAAAAGTGGAGAGCTTGGTGTCATCGGATATCCGGCATACAGACGTACGCCTGCATGCACGGCACCCAGGCCCATCGCTTTGCTTCCGGGGATGATGAGGCACTTCAGCCACTGTTTCTGCGGTTTTTGCATGGTAACGGTATGACCGCGTTCTTTTTGCAGACGATAGCCATCATCAATGCAGCGCATGTTGAGGTCCAGCAGGTCTTTCTTCCTGGAAAATTTTTCGCTGACCATTTTCTTTAATGTTTCAATGTTTTGGCCGAGCATCGCCCACACGAAGGCGGTGAGGAGTACGTTTGTAAGCACCGGTTTGGCATCAAGTTTTGTGAGAATATCTTCTACCGGCAGATATACGATGCTAAGGCTCAAGCGGTCGATTAGTTTCTGATCGGCAGCCGGGAATTTCCAGTTCGGGGTCGAGTGGATGAGGATTCCGCCTGGCTTTAAGTCCGGAATGTTTTTCTCAAGCACATGATGATTTAAGGCGACAACGACGTTCACTTTTATTTCGGTGCTCTCGATCTTTTCGTCCGAAGCGTCGAGCTGAAAACTCGCGTGTCCGCCTTTGATGAGCGATGGATATTCGCGGTAGCCGAAGACGCAGTATCCGCTACGCTTGAGTGCTTTTGCCACAATGTCGCCCATGGAGTCCAGTCCCTGGCCTGAGGCGCCGGCGATTTTGAGTGAGATCCGGGACACGAAGTGAAAAGTGGAAAGTTAAAAGTAGAAAATTATTTGGAATTACGAGTGGGAAGCTCAGACATCATATTCGCACATTCTTTCGCCCAGGCAATAATCTTGGTTGTCTGCTCGAACGGTTCGTTTATGATTTTCAGCGCCGGCAGCAGAAGTTTGGCGTTGTGGGAATTTATATATTCGGTGAGCTTGTCCGCGGCTTTGGCCTTAAATAAGTAGCGGTCGTCTCCGAGTCCGATGGCGGCTGCCGGGATTCCTTTGAGGTCTTCTTTTAATCCTCGTACTGCGAGCAAATCGTGCATAAAGGGGCTCAGCTGCCCTTCCACGTTATTTGTGTTCCAGGTTCCGCAGGCCAAAAGCAGCGCATCGTTCTTAGTCATGTCCGCGGGTTTGGAGCTCTCGGCGCGCTGTTTGGTGATCCGTATGTCCGGGCAGGCAATGGCGAGTGCTTTGATAACCGTATCGACGACGAATTCGGTGTGACCCGTCCCGGTCGTAAAGATGATGGTGAGTGTCCGAATCATTTACGGGGAGTATACCATGTGTTAACGGTTGCATTGCCTTACACTACGCATCATGAATGCTCTTAGGAGGCCGCTTGCAACTCCGCTTTTCTTGCTTTACGTCACAGGTGTTATTATTTTGGCGATTCAACCCGTTCGGATAATGATCCAGCCGGGGTATGCCGGGATTCTCTATAAAGGGGGCGACGAGTCCCAATACATCATGCGGGTCAATCAGGCTATCGATCAGCCATTCACCGATGTTTCGAATGCGATTACGAGTGGGGCGAAAGGATTACAGATGACATTTCTCGAAAGCATTATCGGGACGATTTTCGGATGGACGGGGTTGAGCGGACCAGCGCTTACGATTTTGTTTGCATGTCTAATCGCGCCATTGATCATACCGCTCTTTGCATTATTGGCTCTGCGTTTTCATGTTCCACATCTTTGGGCCTTGGCCGGTGGAGCGTTCTGCTTCTTTCTTCTCCTCGGTCCCCTTCGCAGAGTAGTTCATCAATCATGGAGTTTGCCGCTCGTTACATTCACACTTCTGCTCATCGTCGACTGGTGGAAGAATCCGTCGCATCTTCGTTCGGTGACGCTTGGCATCGTTCTTGGAATCATGCCTGGCGTTTACTTTTGGGCGTGGACGTACACGTGGACGGTGTTCGGTTTTGTCGTTCCTCTGATGGCCATCGCAGATCTGCGCAGACACCGGATACGATCGGTGATGGAACGCCTTGGGCAGGCGTTGATCACCGGAGTGACGGCGCTTATAAGCGCATCGCCCTTCCTCTTCCTCATGTGGATCAACGCGCATCACCCGGATGCGGTGGAGACTAGCATACGGAGTTCTCTGATTCATGCCCGCGAGTTTGAATCTTTGCCGCGGAGTCTCATCCTCGCTCTTTTTACGGCGCTGGCTGCGTTTGCCATTCGCAGGCAGACCGACCGACGGCGGTTATTGCCACTATTTGCAATGATTCTCGCATTGTTTGCAGTGTTGCATCAGCAATTTGTGCACGGACTCGTGCTCTCGTTTTGGACGCACTACTATCCCATAGTTTGTATCGTCTCACTGCTTTTCATTCTTGTTTTTTTGGAATCGCGCCATCGGTTCATTCTCGAATATATCGCAATGATCACTGCATCAGTGTTTCTGGTTGCCGCACTGAGCGATTATCACAGCAGGGTTTCATTCCTGACGACAATGCCGCGTTGGGAAAAGTATCAGCATCTTGCTCCGGCACTGGCTGCACTCAATCGTATTCAGGAACAGCAGATTATTCTTTCCGATCTCGACTCGTCGCTCATTGTTGGAACATATACCAATCACGATCTCGTCTACACCGAGTACCTGCGGCACGTTCTCATGTCTTTTCCGGAGTTGGCGGAACGATATTGTCTGATGCAATTTATGTCTGGCAAACCTGCTGACACGGATTGGCTCGCGTACACTACAAAAGAACTCAGCGGTGCGGGTCAGAAACCGACGCTTGAACGAGTGGAACGAAACAAGCAGCTGACAAAACAAGCGTGCAGTGTGGTGTATGCACGTCCGAAAGAGGCACTCGAGAGGTATGCAACGACACTGGTGTTGTGGGACGAGAAGAATTATCCGGAGTGGAAGATTCCGCAGAAATTTTTAGAGGTTTCAGAGCAGGGGACGGGGTGGAGTGTGTGGAAGGTGAAAAAATAATGTGATGGATGTTGATGAAGTGAACTGTACTTATTTCACTTCATAGGTTGTGTATCGTCCAGATGCAATGTCTGCACTGAGTAGATCAAGATAGCGAAGCAGTTTTTCCTTGAATTCTGGATTCTTGATACTGATATTTTTTCCAATGGAATCGTTTTTGCTCCTGTAAAAAAGAAAAAATCCTGTATTTGTTTCGACATCGACGAGGAAGACTATGCGTTTCGTACCGACGACAGTCGTTGCGTAGAGCTTAATGAGACGGGATCCTTTTGGTAGCGATTCGCCTTTAATCGTTACAAAGATGCCTTCCGCATAACTTCTGAGAATTGTTTCTCGATCAGAAGATGGAATCGGGTCGTGACCAAATTCTTTTCTTCGGATGCTCTGTGCAATGATGACGGTCATGCACGTATTTTACCACGCCATTGTTCTACTACTTTATCCATCTTCTTCTGCGTTTTTACATCGACGGAGATAGGTTCAGCGAAGGTACGAACGCCAATGCTTAGGTTGCCATCTGCGTAGTCATTCAGCAGAAGTCGTACAACAGTAGCCAATGGTAAGCGCTCCGTTTTGGCTCTTTTTGCTGCACGGTCTCTCGTCAACCGATCTATGGCAATGGAAGTCTGCATAGGTAATATATGGAAAATCTATAGGAATTATATAGGATGCAAACACTTTGATCAAGGGATTTATTTGTATATTGGTGGACGATACTGGGATCGAACCAGTGACCTTGCGAATGTGAATCGCACGCTCTAACCAGCTGAGCTAATCGTCCGGAAATCTCACGAGGTAGTGAAGGAACCATCCGCCTAGGCGGATAATCGTCCGGAAAGCCGCATCACGATACGACGGGGCTGTTATTCGGGCAAGCCTTGGGCATTGGGTGAGTGGTCTTTCTTTTGCGGGACGCGACGTCCCGTCTGCGGGGTCTAAAGCATCATGTGATCTATCAGAAAAGATCCCCGTACGAACATAGCATAATCTCCCGTTCAGCGAGTTCTTTCAGGACATCAGTATCTAGGAGCATGTTCATCTCGGTCTGGCGCTGTGGATCGGTGTCGAATGGTTCGCCGTGGGGATTGGGGCTGCCTGGATGCAGCATAAGTTCGGTCGTTCCTTCCGGCAGACGGCCGATGATATGCCGGAAATTGCGTTTGGATGCATTGCCGGAGAATGCGAGGCCGCGGAAGTGGTCGGTACTGCCGATGCCGTGTGCCTTGAACATTTTTCTTGCAGCTTCCGCGCGCTCTGAAATGTTTTTGATGAACGCCGACTCGGTTGCAGTGATTTCGTACCCGAAGGGGAGTGGAGGCTCGCTTGGGATACGGACGAAGGGGATGGCGTAACGATCCAGAAGCGAAATAACGATCGGCGCGATTACAGGATGAATGTGCAGGTGATGATGGCTGTCGACGTGGGTCGGTTGGCCGCAAGTATCCAAAAACCATTCGATCTGTGTACGGAGTTCGCGTTCGATGTGAACGAGATCCACCTGTTTTTCCTGGAGCACACGCTCTACTCCGTCGCGTCCCAGAAAATATCCGTCAATA
>CAZLUK010000077.1:0-1924 GCA_964562735.1 uncultured Candidatus Peribacteria bacterium | reverse complement strand
GCACACCTTGCCGCAGTCGCCCACCAGACAGATACCTCGGCTTTTTTTAATGAGAATGGGGGGAAGGGCGCGTAAGTGCGTACCTTGACCGTACTCTGCTTTGGCGTGTTCTCCTAATGGAAGCGGCAGAACTGCGATTGTAAGTGCGCAGGAAGAAAAATCAGAATCGATGGAAATCCTGCATTTATTCCTCGCTATGCATCAATCTGCGGTGTACAGTGCTTTGTCTTTAAGACACTTCTACTTCTTTCATATTTATTTCATGGCTACAGGTATTATCAAGACGAAGACCGACAAGGGCTTCGGTTTTATCTCCGTCCAGGGTTCGGACGACGTTTTTTTCCATCACAGCGCATGTAATGGCCAGTTCGAGAATCTCGATATCGGCCAGACGGTGCAATTTGATATCGAAAGAGGCGAAAAGGGCCTGAAGGCCTCCAACGTGGTCGCCGTTGCCGCAGGTGCGGATACGACGGTCGCCCCCGCTCAGAAGGACGACATGCCGGCCGAGGCTACGGTCGACGAGACGATGGCTGTGTAATTCAGCTTTTAAAAATTCCCCGCATTCTCCTTCTGGAGGTGCGGGGTTTTTGTTTGTGGCAAGCTGATTCCATTCTTACGGAAAAAACCTGTATGATTTTCACCAGTTCTTTGCCGCCGTGGTGAAATGGTAAACACGGGGGACTTAAAATCCCCTGACCTCTTATCGGGTCTTGCTGGTTCGAGTCCGGCCGGCGGCACCATTCGACTCGCCCCGCACCTTTGCGAAGGTGCCGGGCTCGCTCATGGTCCTCGCGCTTCGGCGCTCGGACCGCCTGCCTTCTTCCTTTACGCATCGAGCAAATACTCAGGTTTGAAATCAAGATAGAAGCTGCTATTTGCATTGGTGAATGCGATATCATCTTTGGTTACGCGCAGATCATAGTTAGACACATCGAATGGTTCTTCCCATCCGCGCAGTTCCACTGCTTCCTGGCTGGTGAATCCAATGAGACGGGTACGAATATCGACACGAAGAGGAATGCTGCAGCGTGGGTGATCCGAAATGCGCCGCAAAAAAGTGAAAAATGCGTCTGTGAACTGATACGCGATTTTCCCCATTGCATAATACTTCAGCAAGTTCTCGTCCTTTTCCATGCCCACATCGATCCACATATCATTGGCACAATGGACATCACGGTAGTACACATCATGAAAATAGGAATCGATTTCATGCTGTGTTGCAAACGGCATGGCAGCCGCATCAAAATTCATTATTCCGATTGCTGCATGCATCAATCCTTTGGTTCCCATGAAAAGCTTTTCGATACTGCTTGTAAAAGTTCGCCTTTCCATCGAAGCAGGCCACCCCTTTTCCGCAATCATTTGTTCCAGTGACTTGCTCATTCCATTTGCCCACGAGAACCAGTTTTTATTCGTTGCTTCCGTCAGAGCAGCGAGTAATTTCGGTTCAAATTCAGTGACGAGTACGCAATCACTTTTTTCCTGCGAACGCGCAATCCATGCGACAACCGACCCTATGAATGATTCGGTTTCTACGGGACAATGAGCGACTTCCATGTCTCTGCGAAATTTCCCGATCAGTTCACCTATTTTCTCTTCGGGACGGGGACTTGCATTCAGAACAGCCTTCAGTTTTTCGGTAAGTTCATTCGTCTGTATGGCAGCGGGGCCCGTAGGAAGCCGGCAAAATTCTGCCAGTTCAACAAGCTCAAAAGCCTGTCTTTCAACCTCATCCAGTGCGTCTTTGGGGTAAGCCATAGTTGCCAATTGTAGACCTAAATGAATAAACTCACGAATGGGCTGAGGCCATGGAAATTTTCCACAGGATTGGCACTTCTCGGAAGAGGTCTTTGCCCTGTTTCAGGAGGGTTGTGACGCAGGACATGTTGATCGCCTCACGCTCAGCCCCTCTCTTCGACCG
>CAZLUK010000076.1:0-5705 GCA_964562735.1 uncultured Candidatus Peribacteria bacterium | reverse complement strand
GGGCGAGAAGTGCTATCTGGAGACGGTGTACTAACGAGGAATATATTTCCTAAAAATTGCCCGTAACATCCGAGCCTCTTTTTTATCTCTGCGAACGCAGATTTTGCACTTCGCCTTCATCCGGAAAATATCCGAGAAGAGTTCGGCATCGAATTCGCCGATCGATTGGACGGTGTTAAAGAAAAACGCGAAATGCTTGGCGATCGACTGGGGGAAAACGCATTCGAGGATATGATCGTCACACACCCAGATGGCGCATCCCTCCCTCGGAAATGGTATGTCCGGCACGATACTTCCGTGGACGTTTTTCATGCGTATCAACCTCTCCCCGTAGCGATCCAAGAACGTATCGTTGCCATAGATGATCAAGAGTGGATTGCCGCCCGCCACCATACCGTGATAAAAACGTGTCTCCGTCTCGCGCATGCCGATGGAGTACCACGGATGGGAGTTATACATGTAGCTAGGATGCGCTTGGGGAGCTTGAGTCATCTTTAAGAGAACATGAGACCATACGGGATCAAGCCCCATCAAAGAGTCTGCTAAAAATTCCCTGCGCTCGTGTTCTGGGAGCGGAAACTGGAATTCATCGGTGCGCTGTTTAGCGTACGTCCTGTTCACGATATCGACAAAATGGGTAATGTGCGCGACCCACACCAAATTCAATGAAATTTTCCCATGAGTTTTGACTAGCATCTGGGCGCCAATCATCTGGGACACTGTTCGATAGAGATTGGGGGTGGAGGCGATGACAGTTGCTCGCTTCAGACACGCGCAGAGATCGGGAATAGTCAATGCTTGCTCGGAACCTAGAACTTCTAGAATAGAACTTTGCAGTGGATGGAGTGGATCAAGATTGGCCATTCTCATTCTATGATATTATCATTTTTTAATAATTCATATAGTTTATTCTCATTTTTCTTGAAATATATATTGAATGCAGCACACTACCTGAATGATGCAACGACCATGCGTCGCCTGCGACCGAGCGTTCGTTATCGAGGACGAGGATCTAGCGTTCTATGAAAAAGTCTCGCCGATCTTCGGCGGGAAGAAGGAGCTGATACCGCCGCCGACCCATTGCCCGCTCTGTCGTCAGCAACGGAGGCTTGCGTGGCGCAATGAACATCACCTGTACAGCCGTGATTGTGACCTCTGCAAAAAACATATTATTTCGGTCCACCGGCCGGATGCTGTGTTCCCGGTGTACTGCCTCGCTTGTTGGTGGAGCGATCGTTGGAATCCTCTGGAATACGGCATGGAACTGGATACATCGAAACCGTTCCTGACGCAGTTCGAAGAACTTCAGCAGCGTGTACCCCAGCTGGCTATCCAAAATGACAACGGCATCACGAGTGAGAATTCTGAATATTGTTACGACGTTTCGAGAGCAAAAAATTGTTATCGACTTATCGGCAGTTGGTACGATGAGGATTGTCATTACTCTCTCAACGTCAATCACAGTAAATCGGTCGTCGATTGCAATACGGTTGGCCTGCATTCGGAGTTAGCGTATGAATGTCTGGACTCACAGCGGTTATACCACTGCGCGTACCTACAAAACTGCGAGGGCTGTATTGACTGCTTTTTCGGTTGCGATCTGAAAGGTTGCAAAAACTGCTTTGGATGTTTTGGCCTCAGACAACAGCAGTATTGCATCTGGAACGTTCGTTACTCGGAAAGTGAGTACCACACGACGATGCAAAAGTTTGATCTCGGCTCCTTTGAGGAAATCACCGACATGCGAACAAGCTTCGATAACTGGGTCCTGCAATTCCCGCATCAGTTCGCCAATTTACAGAACTGCGAAGAGTGTCTCGGAAATAATCTGCAGAACTGCAAGGGTGTGCTTGGGTACAGTGTGTTCAGCAGTGAATATAGCAAGTTTATTGATCGATCCGATGGTCCAAAGAATTGCTACGACCTTATCAATACCGGAGGCTCTGAGTGGTGTTATGACTGTGTTACAAGTGACGATTCATACATGCAACTATTCTCCGCCTGGTGCTGGAAGAGCAAATATATTTTGCTGAGTGACAACTGCCACACAAGTGAACACCTTTGCGGTTGCATTTCAGCCAAAAGGAGCAAGTACTGCATCTTGAACAAACAGTATACCGAAGCCGAATATTCTCGGCACATGCCTCAGATCATCGCTTCGCTTAGGAGTGATGGCAATTGGGGAGAGCACCTACCTCTTAAGTTGTCTCCATTCGCGTACAATGAATCGTCTGCTGCGGAATACTTTCCCAAAGACCGTGAAAGTGTCCTCGCTCGAGGGTGGAAATGGGCAAACACTCTTCCGTACACCACGAATCGTGAAACGATCACCTGGAATCATGTCCCGGATAGGATCAGTGATGTCCCAATTACTATCGTCGAAGAAATTTTCACATGCACAGAGTGTCAGAAAAATTTCAAAGTTATTCAACAGGAAGTTAATTTTTATCGAGCGATGCCAGTGCCGCTACCGAGGTGTTGTCCGCATTGCAGGCATCTCCGCAGATTCAAGCGAAAAACCCCTACAGATCTCTTTAATCGCGCCTGTGACAAATGCAAAAAACCGATTATCACGAGCTATCCGACAGAGCGTCCTGAGATTGTGTATTGCGAATCGTGCTATCTGAAGACTGTTTATTAGACATCTATATCACCAATTTTTTCTCCGTCGGCACGATTCGCCCTGAGTAAGCGCAGCGCATCGAAGAACGAGCGTTGCTATCTTGAAGCAGTCTACTAACCATGATTCTTATTTTACTTGTATCAACGACAGCGAAGCCCTACATAGCTCCGCCCGTGGGTCAAAGTTTAGAAAAAGCGGAGCGAAGGATGGGCGAGAAGTGCTATCTGGAGACGGTATATTAATTCGGCTTCTAGACTTAGGCTGGTATTCGACGTTATTCTTGCCGACCGCGCCCATGGAAGGGCGCTCTCCTGGATGCCGTTTTTTGCATCATATCAAAAAGGAAATGGAACACTTCCGCCATTTCTTGTTGTTTGATTTTGAGTCCGATTTGCGTTTCTCGAAATATTAGCAAATACACCGCGGTGCCAGCAAGGAAAATATGTGTGGCTCCCCCTGCGGCTGATAATTTGTCCGGATTCAAATCCTTTGCATTCCGGTGTTCAACGCGCTCTGGAATAAGCGTGCCCGTTGCCTCCAAGATATCCATTTCGATTGCTTTTTTCTTGATCTCACCCAAAAATTCAGAAATGAATTTCGATAAAGGCACGCTTGAAAGTTTTTCTGTAAAGGTATTGGTGCTCAGCATGCGTACCTGACGTACCCCCTGCGTCGCCAGTTCATGGAGAACATCCCTGAAGCAGCTCTGAATACCGCTCGATCCTTCGAATACTTGCACTCTGGGCATTACGCGTTCCTCGCTTTCGAGTGCCTTGATCTGCTTTGCGATGAGCGGAAACTCCTGAAGCATGTCTTTGATCTCTTCCTGCCGTTCGTTCAGAAGTTTTTCAATTGACTCCAGATCATCCACGCCAAAGTGCTGGATAGCGTGTGTGTAGTACACCTTTACGAGTCCCATTTGAGTCAGTTTTTTCAGGTGTTTGTACGTCGTCACCCGATCGAATTTGAGTTGTTTTGCAATGACCGAAGCCGGCTGAACTCCGAGTTCAGCCAGACACAGATAGATATTCTGTTCTTTCTCAGGAAGCCCTAAACGTGAGAGATATTGCTGTAGCATAACGGTAGGAAAATAAAACAAATGATGTTGTTCATCCAGAAGAACAGTATACACGATGGTTTATATATCATTCAATACATAAGCTTTTTTACTGTATTAAACATATGAACAATTCTTGCACATCCTGCCGACAAACGCTGAGGACTGATAATGTTGATCTCGCGTTTTATGAAAAAGTTTCTCCAATCATCGGTGGAATAAAACAGATGATCCCACCACCAACCCTGTGTCCGGATTGCCGACATCAACGTCGAATGTCCTGGCGGAACGAGCACACACTCTACAGAAGTTCATGCGGTAATTGCGGACGAGCCATTGTCTCAGCTTTTCACCCGAAAGGATCGTACGCAGCTTTTTGTCCAGAATGCTGGTTCGGCGAGTCATGGGACGCTAAGGAGAAAAGGTTATCTATCGACTTCCATCGTCCATTTTTTGAACAGTTTCATGAACTCAATATGGCAGTTCCGCAACTGTCTCTCTCAATCTGGAATTCGGAGAACAGCAACTACTGCAACTACGTCGGCGATGTGAAAGATTCATACCTGGTCTTCGGTTCGGTGTATTCGCAGGATTGTTACTATGGTTCGCCGTACTATTCCAAAAACTGCGTCGACACGCTGGTGGTTCGGAATTGCGAGCGCTGTTACGAGTGCGTTGATTCCCGCCAGTTGTACGAATGTGCATGGTGTCAGGACTGCATCAATTCTCACAATCTGTTGTACTGTCGGGATGTGCAAAGTTGTGAAGATTGCATAGGTTGTGTTGGGCTCAGACAAAAAAAGCACTGCATTTTCAACGAACAACTAAGTGCAAAAGAATACGCTAAACGTAAAACCGAGCTCGATTTGAGCAGTCTCAATGTCAGGTCGCTCTTGGAAACGAGGCTCGCTCAGCTCGTTTTAAATATGCCTCATCGATATATGCAGAGCAGTAAAGCCGAAGATGTCAGTGGTAATTTCATCTACGAAAGCAAAAATGTTCACGATGCGTATTTCACTGATAAGTCCCATGATTGCCGCTACTGCGCCCAGGTCGTGGATCTGACGGACTGCTTTGACACCAACTTCACCGAAGAAAATGAATTGTGCTACGAATACCTCGGAGCCTATCAGAACAACCATGTGCTGTTTTCATTGTTTTGCAAGCAAGTCACCGAATCACTTTTATCCGCTTGCTGTCACAGATCATCGCACCTGTTTGGCTGTAGCGGGCTCAAAGATGCTTCGTATTGCATTCTCAATACACAATATTCTCAGGCAGAATATGAAAGACTGGTCCCTAGAATAATCGAACACATGAAAGCATGTGGGGAATGGGGTGAATTTTTTCCGGCTGGATTATCGCCATTTGGGTACAACGAAACGGTTGCCAGTGAATATTATCCACTAACGGCTAAAGAAGTTCGCGGTCGAGGCTGGAACTGGAATGACGACCTGCCGTATGCCACTGGCAAAGAAACTTTGCCGTGGGACAAAATACCGACACGTAGTAAGGACGTTCCGGACACCATCACGCAGGAAGTACTGGGATGCATCACCTGTAAACGAAACTATCGTTTAATTCCTCAAGAACTCGTTTTTTACCGGTCTCTTGATTTGCCTATTCCGCACCAATGTTTCGACTGTCGGCATCGCGCGAGGCTTGCCAAAAGAAATCCCCGAAAATTATGGAAACGTCCGTGCTCAAATTGCAGTGCTTCAATGCTTACAACGTACGCGCCGGACCGCCCGGAGATCGTGTACTGCGAGCGTTGCTATCTTGAAACTGTATACTAGTCATGATAATTTCTGCTGCACCAACGAAAGCGAAGCCCTCCGAAGCTTCGCCCGTGGATCAAAGTTTAGAAAAAGCGGAGCGAAGGATGGGCGAGAAGTGCTATCTGGAGACGGTGTACTAACGAGGAATATATTTCCTAAAAATTGCCCGTAACATCCGAGCCTCTTTTTTATCTCTGCGAACGCAGATTTTGCACTTCGCCTTCATCCGGAAAATATCCGAGAAGAG
>CAZLUK010000075.1:0-7247 GCA_964562735.1 uncultured Candidatus Peribacteria bacterium | reverse complement strand
TAGGATTAAGAGGAGGAATCTTTGGGAGAACCCTCTCAGTAATTTCACGAGCCCGCCGAAAATTGTACCGAAGCTCTAAAAAGAAGGCAAATAAATCGAGCGGAATTGTCAAGCAGGGAGAGCCAGAAATCAATCCTGCGGCTACTTGGAAGTGACCGCTTTGCGTACGGTGTGTGCGGTACGCCGAATTTTCCCGACAGCCCGCTTGGCCTCCTTGGCCTTAGCTCCGAGAAACTGCTGAACCTCATCCTTGGCAGAACTGTAGTAGTCCTGAACATACTGTTTGCCATCCGCGATGCGGTCATCCAGGCCATGTTGTTCCGCGAGCTGGCGCACTTCCTTGGCAACGGCTTGACCGTCGTTGGAAAGATGCTTGCCGAGAATTTTGGCGGCTTCACTGGAATCTTTGGCGTCCATCATTTCACTACGCAGCTTCTTGTTACTAAAGACGTAACCAGCCATCGCCCCGCCGAGAGTTCCCAGCAGGAAAGTTAGTTTTTTCATGGGATTGTGGGGTAAAGGAAATAAGAGGGGTAAACACTACCATTGTAAACGCACGATGTCATCAATTGTGACCGGAAAAACGCTTGCGGAGCTCCGTAAGTTGCAACTTTGTAAGTACTGAGAGCAGTTCGCTGTCCGGTGCATCGATCGCGGCATCGGCCGAACCGAAGTGCTTCAGGAGTGCGCTACGGGTGAGATCGCCAATGCCCGGCACTTCACCCAGCTTTGAGTGCGTCATCGTCAGATCCAACCGTTTCTCGCGTCTGGCGTTGGCAAACCGGTGTGCCTCGTCCCGAACACGTTGCAACAGAAAACGTGCCGGTGAGCTGGTAGGTATCAAAAGTGGATCTGATTCTCCGGGTAAGAAAATCTCCTCCTCGCGCTTAGCGAGCCCGGCAACCGGAATAGTGAGTCCGAGAGCGTCGAGTGCTTCTTTGGCCGCCGACAGCTGTCCTTTGCCGCCATCTATGAGAAGCAGATCAGGTCGGGAGAGAAAAGAATCGTCCGGTTTATTTTTAGATGCTTCATACGCCAAAATAATGCCAAGTGAATGAACCGGATGCTCGGAGTGAAATCGTTGCTCTTGCTGCACCAATATATCCGGTGGAGTATGCAGGTGATGAAATCCCAACTCCGCGTAATACTCTTCCAGATACGGGAGCGGATCAATGATCGTATATACCTTTCCCTTCTTAAGTTTGAAAAGAAGAGCGCGTGAAAGGATCTGGCCCAGTTTTTTCCCACGAAAATCTTTGTGAACCCAGACGGATTTCAGCTCGAGAATATTGCCTGCGTGCAGAAACAGACTGGCGGTTGCAACAATCTGCTCTCCGGTGCTGGCGATCATAAAATCACGATAGTCGATGTTCTCCGAGCTGAGTCGTGATTCGGATGCGATGATCGCTACAATGGCTTTCTGATGATCTTTTTTCGCTTTGCTGATCGTAGTCCCCTCTGCCTTCCAGCGCCTTGATGCAGTCTTTAAGTCATCCGACAGATACGTGAGCCGTCTGCGCAGTGTTTCCTTGATCGATTTGTAATCGTCGATCGCGCCTTCCTGAACCGTCTTCATATTGAAGCTGCGGTAGTGCTCGCGCTTCGGCTTGCCATTCACGAAGACGATCATACTGCCGACAGTAGCCGTACCGCCGAGATGTGAGATGTCATAACCTTCGATCCGGCGCGGGGGTTCGGGAAGCCGCGCGAGTGATGCGAGTTCCATGAGCGCACCTTCCACTGTCCTGATCTCAGCCTCCCACGCCGCAAACTGCTGCTGTACTTTTTCCTCAGCATTGCGTTCTGCCATCACCAGCAGCTTTGATTTCTTGCCACGCTCAGGGACAATAATCCGCACGGCTTTGCCGCGTCTTTGGCGGAGCCACGTCGCAAGTAATTCGGCTTCAGGCAGCGCCTCGCCGAGGATAATTATGTCCGGCAGATCTTGCGTGGCTTCGTAGTACTGCGGCAGAAACTGTGAGAGTGCTTCGGCTGAAGTATCGGCCTCACCACACAGCGCGAATGCCAACTGCTCGACCAGTTTTCCGTCGCGTTGCCTGAGTAACACCGCCTGGATTTTTCCGTGGCTGAGCGCGATACCAAAGACGTCGGCATCACCGCCACTAGTATCCGAGACAACCTGTTTCTGCTCCAAATTCTCGATAAACCGGACGACATCCCGGATGCGTGCAGCCTTCTCGAATTTCTTGTCGAGCGCCGCCTGCTTCATTTCGTCCTGCGCTTTTTTCCTCACGCTCAGAAAGTTCCCACGAAAAAACCGTACGATGTGGTCGATCCGTTCTCCGTACTCTGCTCCCGTGAGCTCTCCGACACACAATCCTGCACACTTGCCGATCTGATAGTCCAAACACGGAGTAGACGTATCCAAGACCTTTCCTGCGTTCAGAGAATCAAGCGACTTCTTGCAGACCCGATATTTGAGGATGCCGTCGAGCATATCCAAAGTCTGATAGGTCGTCCGGGCACCGAGAAACGGTCCGAAATACTTGGCGCCGTCGCTTGCGAGCCGTCGTACCACATCGATCCGCGGATACATCTCCTGCCCGGAGACCCGCACATAGACGTATCCTTTATCATCCTTCAGGAGAACATTGTATTTAGGCCGTAGTTGCTTGATGAGGTTGGATTCCAGAAGAAAAGCCTCCAGTTCGCTCCGGACCACCGTGACATCAAAATCCACAATCTGACGGACCATGATCTCGGTCCATGGCGAACGCTTCAATCCTGCTTGGACGTACGTCTTCATGCGATTGCGTAAATTCTTCGCCTTGCCAACGTACAGCACGTTCTTGTCCGCATCCAGCCAGCGGTACACGCCCGGCTCGGCGGGAATTTTGGCAACTCTCCTGCGAAGAACTGTCAGCCTGTGATCAGATTTTGCAAGCACGATAAACGTATCCTACCGCGAAGCATGAAAGTCATACTATATACTCTGTACTGTATTTTTTCTCATAGCTCATAGCTCAAAGCTCAAAACTTGTGACGGCCATCGTCCTAAACTTCCGCGGCGGACTGGATGCCGTCAACTGCGTTTTTGTGCTGAAAAAACAAACGATTGCGGAAAGAATCGAAATTCTCGTCGTCGACAATCACTCGGAAGACGATTCCATTAGCATCCTCAGAAACCGCCTCCGGGATATCCCAAACGTCCGCATTTTGGAAACAGCACGCAACAACGGATTTGGCGCAGGATACGGAATCGGCATTACGCAGGCAAAAGGACGATATATTCTCATCAATAATCCGGTTAAAAAACTGGCTCCGAATGGCCTAGAACGGATGATCGAGGCGCTGGAAAAAGATGCAACTATTGGCATTGTCGCACCAAAACTCGTTCATGACGACGGATCGGTTCGTCTCTCAGCTCGGGCATTTCCCTCTCCGCTCGATGTCATCATCAAGCGGACGTTCCTCAGAAAATGGTTCCCTCAACGTATGGATCACTATCTCCAGCTCAATCAATCACCGGATGAGCGGCGCGACGTCGATAGGGTAATTGGCGGGTGCTTTCTCATTCGCGCCGAACTTCTCCGCTCGCTTGGCGGATTTGACCCCCGCTTCTTTCTCTTCTTTGAAGATATCGATCTTTGCCGCAGGTGCTGGAAAGCCGGAAAACGGGTTGTTTACTTGCCGGAAGCCGTCGCCAAGGACCGAAAACAACGTCTGAGTGATGGTGGAATCTTGACCCTCCTCACCACAACAGTTGGCCGAGCACACATCGCAAGTGCTGTGAAGTACTTTTGGAAATGGGGAGTGTGAGTAGAATTAACTCGAATTGGCTCATGCCCATTTTACATTTCTGCAAACAGAAGGCAGAAAGGGGCAGGAAGGTGAGGAAAGGCAGGAAAGGCAGAAAGGTAAAACGTTCCTGCCCTTCCTGCCCTCTCATCAACCTTCCTGCCCTCCCGCTTGGGAAATTTTTAATCACATCAGCCGATTCGTGAGTAACTACTGTGAGTTTACTTGACCCGACACCGAACCCTGTTTAGAGTATCGTAGCTATGAAACAGGCAATTCCCCTTTCGGTGAGCAATCGCGATACTGCACACAATGTGAAGCACATGCGCAAGGCCGGCGAAGTTCCCGGCGTCATCTATGGCAACCAGCTAAAAAACACGGCCATCAAATGTAGCGCCAAAGAGCTGCATGGCGTGTATGTGAAAGCTGGAGAGAACAACCTCATAGAAGTGGACATGGACGGCAAGCAGGTCGCCTGCCTAATCCACGCCATAGCTTTTGACCCTGTCACCAGCGCCTACGAGCACCTAGATCTATATGCCGTCGACATGACAAAAAAGGTCACTACGCACGTACCGATCGTCTTTGAGGGCGAGTGTCCGGCCGTCAAGAACCTCGGTGGCGTACTCCTCACTGTCCATAGCCAGCTTGAAGTCACCTGTCTCCCGTCCGATATCCCAGAAAGCTTCACGATTGATCTGTCGGTCCTAGAGAACCTCCGCGACATCATCACCGTGGCCAAGCTGAAGATTCCAAAAGGTGTAATCATCACAAAATCTCCCGAGACGGCCATTATCATCGTGCAGGAACCGCGCAAGGAAGAAGTCATCGAGCCAGTCGTCACCGCCGCCGTGGAAGGCGCAGTTGTCGAAAGCGCGACCGCGGCAAGCGCAGCAACAGTTACTCCCGGAGCCGCACCAGCTGCCGGTGCCAAGCCCGACGAAAAAGCTGTAGGAAAAGACGTTGGAAAAGACGCCAAGACCAAGAAATAGTCACAAAAAAAGTCAGCAGTCATAAGTCAAAAAGTCATAAGTGCTTTTTACTTGTGATACCAAGTAGCAATTGAATTGATACCGATCTGATGAATCTTAACCTTCCCCGTCTCGTACCGCGTAGCGTTTGCCCAGGCCAAGAATTTCAGCATCGACCCATGAGTGAATTCGTATCAATTCAAACGCGAAGTGGTATGACTTGTGACTTATAAATCGATCTGCTTATTCCGTCGAGCCATGTGAGCTTTGCCCCTAGCACTATGCATTTCTTTATACTTTTCGATCTGTCCCTCCAGCTTATCGATGCAACTGTCGAGAGCCTCAAGCGCCATGTACTTGCGCGATTCGACGCGAAGAATCTTCTTGGGAAGATGAACCGTCACCATCACTTTCACCTGATCACGATTTTTCTTGGTATCGCGCTTCTCGGCTTCCACGCGGATACTTGATCCTTCATCCTTCAGGAAACGACAGTACGTCGCCAGTTTTCCGATTTTTTTGGCGAGGAGGATCAGTTCCTGATCGTTGTAACGGACGCCTTTCTCAAAGTGTTCAACATGCATAATTGGGGTGCGGGAATTGCGAAAGGCACCGTAGCAGACTGACCGTTTGGGGGCATCTTCCAAAAAAGTAAATTTTAGGGTATAATATCTAACGAAAACACACATTCACTCGCATGGACCTGCCTACCCTCACCTCCAAAGTACGTTTGAGCCGTTTGCTCACCGAATCCGAACGCGAGTACTGGATCGGCAATCTGCCAAACATGTCCTATGAGCAGCTCCTGAAAATAGAATCAATCCTACAAGAGGCAGAGACACTTTCCTGGAACACAGAAATGCAAACCTATATGTCCATTGCTACCAAAGCCACTGCGGCGCTCGCTGCGTAATTTCCCCCTTTTACCATGGCGTCCTCCCAAAACAACAATGAAACCATCAAAGCTTCTTCAGAACTCCTGAATATCCCAAAAACCCCTCAGGAGGAACTTCTAAAATTGCAAGAACAGGTGGAAGCAGGCCAATTCGATAACCTCGTCGATTCCCTCATGGGTACGGCTGTAGAAAATAAGAACGTTCCGGCCGCCAAGATCGACGCCTTCGTGACATCATTGAACTCCAAACAAGCTGCTGCCCTAGAAACATTTCTGACCGGTCAGCCAATCGATATACGTGTCACCACTTTGCTAACAAGAATAAAGGCACTAAAGAATGACGGCACGCCGATTGTGACTGACAGCATCGCTGCCGGAATGGAAGGGCTCTCGGAATCGACACGGAAGATCGTCGGAGCAATCGACGCAGGCATCACCCGGCTTACTGCAGGCGGGCGCCTGAATGAGATTGCTGCGAAAGTCGGATTCAAAGGCGAGATCGGACCGAAGCAGTTTGAATTTATTAAAAACTTTTTCATCGGTTACGCTGCCAAGCTCTTCGAGGGCGTCACGGCTTCTCTTTGGAAAATGAACGATTCGATCGACCTAACAAAAATACTGACGATCCCTCTAGAGCTACGGCTCATCAATATTCCCGATCCTGAACACAAGAAACTATATCGTACCGCATACTTAAAGAAAGCAAGAGAATCCAAAGGCGCATTCCAAGCACCAACGCTGGATGAAGTCTTACATCAGACAACGCCGCAACCCGTGGCGGTAGCCTCCGTGAAGCCAGCAGAAGCTATCCCAAACACAGATGAACCAGTAAATGAAACAAAAAAAGAAATAGTACTCATGAGTGGCGTGAGATATTCCATCACTCGAAGTAACGGCAAGACGATCATTGAAGTCGGAGACAAGAAACGCGAAGTGACCGTGCCCGGTAACGTCAGCGTGAAAAATGTTTTCGTTCGTCAGCCGACATTTACAGACAGCGGTGCAATCACACTTGAACTTATGGTTGGTTCAAAGAAAATAAACATCGATCCGAGGCTGCTCCAAGAACGCATGCTTGCCTCCGAAAAAGGTAAGAAACAGGATTTCAAAACCGCCGATGCGACGACAATCGAACTTGTTGAGCTCCTCCCTGCATGACCACAATCGAAACTCCACCGGCCCTCGCTCCAGCTGAGAGACTGGCTGAAGTCGTGCAGACATCGCCCGATACACTGACGAAGCAGATCGCGGGCAGCACGCTCGACCAACTAGACGCACTCGCAAGAGTAATCGATGAGAAAAAAATAACGGTTCAAGATACAGCCCGTACCGCTATCCGCGCTCGGTACGATGTTCTGGAGGCAATCGATAACGCCGAGCTCGAGAAATTGGAAACACAGGCAAAACTCAATCATCAACTTGTACGGGCGGCGTCGCGTCTGCACCTCATGCGCTTACTCGACATCCCGGCTCCCTCGCCCCCGGACACATCAAGGTTCGCAGGTGTTGCCTCTTTCCTCAACGGTGTCTCCACAACAACAAGCAAAATTCCCCTCATTGGCTTCCTCACGAGCTTCCTCAAAGACATGCGCGGTCGCTCTCTCGAACGCATACTGAATAAT
>CAZLUK010000074.1:0-36960 GCA_964562735.1 uncultured Candidatus Peribacteria bacterium | reverse complement strand
CCGAAAGAAAGCAAGCTCCGCACTGTCATGCGACGAGCAATTATTGGATTTATAATCGGTGGAGCCATCAGTTCAATCGTGGGAAATCACGTGCTCAAAGAACGCCGCCGGCAGCATTTGGGAGAGGATAAGGCGGAGTGAAGAAAGTCATAAGTGCTGAAGTCACAAATCATAAGTAAAAACACTTGTGACTTACATGACTTATGACTTGTGACTTATGACTGCTCTCTCCACCGCCGCAATCGTCTGGCCTAGTTTGCCATGCGGATTTTTTATCTGGATGTTGGTTTTCTCGGCGATCTTCAGTTCCTCGCGCATGCTCGCAAGCCTACGATCCAGTTCTTCTTGCGGCATTGGCGCGCGCTTCTGGATTTGGTCGATCAGTTGCTCGGCGCTTTCGGGAAGAATAAAGATAGTTTGGAGGCGATATTTGCCGCCCGACTGGAAGTCAGTGTGATTCCGAATGCTCTCGAATCCCTGCGCGTCGACTTCCCGCACGACGGTTTTTCCCTGTTCGATGGATGGAATGATTTCCGCAAGCAGCGTTCCGTAGCGAGCGCCTCTATGAACCTGCGCCCACTCGAGAAATTTACCGTCACTTAGCCACGTTGTAAAATCGTCCTCGGATACGAAGTGATACAGATCGTCGCCTTCTCCGGCACGCCGCTGCCGCGTTGTGGCTGACTTTGGGAATACGAATTCGGGATGTGCGGCACGGAGCGATTTCAGGATGGCGCTCTTCCCTACTCCGCTCGGACCAATGATAAGGACGAGTTTTCCGGACTTTGGCATGGGTGCATGGTAGAGGAAAGGGATGAGGGCAGAAAAGCACTAAGTGATCACTGAGCCTGTTTTTGTTGATCATAGCTGAGACTCTCCAACCGCGGGTAGGAAACCCGCTCCCGTTGAAGAATGATGAGTTTTTTTCGATTGCAGACTCAGTGAGCAATTATACGAATTGATATTGCAACAACTCAAAAAAAAGTCTATACTGTTTGGATTCGTTCATTTACATCCTCGCCGCACCTCAACCAGGGGTTTACGCGCAGAGAGAGCGATGGGATCGATACCGGAAGAACCGATTCCATCTCCCTCCCTGCTCTTTGGACCCCGGTGTGAATAGCATGCACGCCGAAAGGATGCAGAGCTGTGCACACTCTCGACCGAAGGGTTCCCTCCCGCAAATCAGGGGAGGGATTCCACACCACACACAAACACATGGCACGTTCCGAGCCTCATCGGAACCTCGATTCCCGAAGCTTCGGGATATCACAAACACACATGGCGGCTCGATACCGCTGCAACAAATCGATTCGAGGTGTGGGGAGTTCTCTGGCGCCTGGTCGACGCCGGGGGAACGTCCTCAGTCTTACGATTGAGTACGGTAACGGGCAGCCGGTTTAGGATCCTTGCATAATGAACTCAGGGATTCCAAACCGGTTGCCCGTTTTTTATTTGACACTGGAACCGGTCTGCACCGCACTACTGGTGGAAGCCCGAGGTATGATGGATCCGCTGCCAGCCGGGACTGGCACGACCTTCAGGTGCGGACGCCACAGAAAATGATCAGGACTGAGAGCCGGGACAAATGTTCTGCCGGAAACCGCGCCCTGCCTAAACTCCGCAAGCAGAGTCGGAACAATGTACGTTGGAAACTCGCGGTCACCGAGTAGCAGGACGTACGACGGCGTAATCGACGTATACACGACATCGGTTTTGTTTCCACTCAGATCGTTGGCGATTGGAATAAATCCGCCTGCGGCCAGACTGGCAGTCACTAAATCTTTAGAGGAACTCGGATACGCTGATAACGACATGCGATCAGGCTGCAAGAGAGTGACGGTCATGCTGAGAGCCTTACGGGACAACCTACCCACCTGCACCTGCACCGCCGGTACTGGCTGAGCGTCGGTATCCAGGAGTGGAACGTCTTTGAAGATCATCGGCCAAATAACGTACGTCTTTGAAATCCCGCCTGGTTCGGTTGAGCGTTCCACGATATGCGGGACACTTGATTGAACCAGATTAATGCCGAGCGTTGCGGCGAATTCACGGGCAATGGCAATGACTGCTGAGTCACCTGCGCGGCCCTCCGTTGACGGACTGAATGCACCGGAACGCGTCACCGTGAGAGCGCGTTTCTCGATATCAAGAGCGATTTCCATGGTGCGGTCGGATGTGCGCCAACGCTCGAGGGTTGGAAGCAGCCGCAAGTCCTTCCAGGCTAACGTGACACCGAGGCGGCTGAATATGCGCTGCACTTCGGACTCGTCGAGCGGTACGCCCTGATCGCGGAAGAGTGGCAGCTCTCTATTAAGCGGCGGCATCATTCCCTCCGGAATTATGTACGAGACAACCGGTAGCAGTGCGCTCGTGCCGGACATCCTCACGGTCTTCGAGGGAAATCCGCGCATAACCCGACCGAATGTTTTAGGACCCATAAGGAGCGGTGTTTCGTCCATGGGAGAAGACACGCTGCATTGTACGGAGGAATCGGACGTAGCTCGCGTTGCAAGAAAAAACACATTTGCACCGACGGAAAGTAAAAACACAAAGAGTCCGACGGACATGGCTGTCCGCTTAAAGAAGGCCGCACGGTCTGCTCTACTCAACTGAATCACGGGCGCGGTAGGGAACGACGTACAATCCACATACGTCCTACTATATAATAGTCCCCCTATGCATCTCCGCCGTTTCGCATCTCTCGCAATCCCACTTTTTCTGCTCGGCAGTCCCGGCGTCAGCGCCTCTTTTTCTGATAGTGCTTCATCGCCGTATGCAAGCGCCATCACAAGGCTTAGCGAACGCGGCATCGTGGAAGGCTACGGTGACGGCACCTTCCGGCCGAAGGCGGCAATCAACCGCGCGGAATTTCTGAAGATCCTCATGGAAAGCCGTTTTCAGGGTAGAATCCCGACTGATTTCCGGTGCTTTACGGATCTGGACACCCAGACACCGCAGTGGTACGCACAGACGACGTGCGCTGCGCGAGAACTCGGCATCGTCGAAGGATATCCGGACGGTACATTTCGTCCGGAACGCATGGTGCAGCTCGATGAAGCTCTCAAAATGGCGATGCTCACCTACAGCATCACGCCCGAAAAAACAGATGGCGCATGGTACGAACGATATCTGAACGAAGCCCGGGCTCGCGGCATCCTGACAGTACTTCTGAAGAATCCGGCTCACATCCTGACACGGGGTGAGATGGCAGAAATCACGTACGTACTCGTCATCGACGATGAAGACAGCAGCCAAACGCCCGGAACCAGACCAGTATGCGGCAATAGCGTGACTGAAGCCTCGGAACAGTGCGACGACGGCAACGTCCAAGATTCCGACGGCTGCAGCTCAATCTGTATCCTGGTGCCGGAACCGATACGCCGGGCCATCCTCCAGATCGATCAACAGACGACCGGCACACTCACAATAGTTGCCAAAGGACAAAAAAACGTAACCCTGCTGAAATTTAGCGCCGTCTCCGGACGGCAGGACGCACGGCTCACGAACCTCGTTTTCGAACCATCGGTGGGCTCACTCCTGTACGGCCAGAACTATGCGCTCATGATGGATCGCGACGGCGACGGCCTCTACGAGACAACTGCGCAGGCATCCGGAAAAGTGGAGGCGGGACGACTGATTTTCGATTCGATGCTCGGTGGCGGCGTTAAGCTGCCAAAGGGGCTTATCGTGCCCTTCCTTGTGAAGGCTGATCTCGTTTCCACGCTCGGGCCAGTCATGATCGGGCTTGCATTCGCTACTTCACTACCAGAGTACATCGAGGCTCAGGGCACGGATGACGCACTGACTCTCGAAGGAATAGAAACTGACGGCGTCTGCACCGCGGGCAACTGTTTCATCCGCGTCAACACGTCTGGCAGCACCAATATCGCTGTAGCCGACCGCGGCAATCTGTTCGTGACCGAAGATACGCTGCCGATCCGCAGCCATATTTTGCTCAATTCTACGACGACCGATACGCTGCTTCGGTTCCGGCTCCGCGCCGAAGGCGAACGCATTGACCTAAAGACTATTCGCATCGACGGTGTGGTCTCAAGCGTTGGCTCGCTGCTGCTGTATCGTCTCACGCCCGGACAGACACTCAATACAGGAACGATGACTCCGTTCGCTCAGGCAAGTAACGGCCAGTGCCCGGATCAGCCTGCGATTCGCTTCTGCACCGTTCTTCCGCTTTATTCACTCATCATCGATCCCGATAAGGAAGCCATTATCGCGGTATCAGCACGCATGAAAAATGACCAGCTGGGAGGCCTAAGCGGCCAGAGCATGACGCTTACGATTGCTGGTAACACCGACTTAAGTGGCCACGCATTCGATGCCCGCGGCGTATCGTCCTCACAAGAACTGACCCAGAACGATGGTAATGGAATCGCCGGCGGAGAAATTTTCGTCGGTGTCTCGTTGCCGCTGCCGAATGCACCGATCACAGGGAAGACTGGTGAAACGGCATTTGCGAGTATCGGATCGATCCTGAATGACGCCACGACGACCGAAAGTTTCATTCCATCGGGATTCAATGCTATCGCCGCGTTCAAGTTCACGGCGCTGCCCCACACTAACTACCAGTTCGGCTACGACGATGTGGTGCTCCAGACGCTTACGTTCCGTGTGACTGCGCAAAACGTCCAGATCGATCCCCTCAGCTTCAAGCTCACGGTTAAGAACAATCCCCAGGCGCAGCTTGCGTGTACCGCAGGCGCTACTACCGGAAACTTCGACGTCGTTTGTTCCGGTATTCAAAACGGCACCATCCAGAGCCGCATCGGGCAGGGCGAATCTCAGACGTACCGGCTATCGGCCAACGTAACAAACGGTCAAATCTTGGCGGCCGCAAGCCTGCTCACGGTTTCGCTGCCGGTACTGGGACAGCGCAACCAGACGAACTCCGTGCAATGGTCTGACCAGTCATCGGTTTTCACGTGGGTTGACATTCCGGACATTAGTGTCTCGTCCACTGTTTACCGGAATTAAAATCAGGGGGTATAGTCTGACGGTGCATCTTGGTCGCAGCCACCATCGGGGAATCGAAATATCGGTCTCCGTGATCGGCGGTTTCGCAGTATCTTTACTGACTTTTACCATCACAACCGTCACCCGGAATTACCACGCCATTCAGGGACAATTACTTGCCGGAGACCCCACCCAAAACCGTGAGTTCGCTACGTCGCTCAATTCCATGCAAGCATCCATGGTTGGCGAAAACCCGATGCTGAACTCAATGGGCTCCTACGGCTGGTGGCTCATGGTCTTAGTTGGAGGTCTGATGGTTTCCTTCATCTTCTTCAAATTGGTGCGCAGGTATGTGTAGAGCGGTTGAACCTACTCATACCACTTCGCGTTTGAATTGATACGAATCCACTCATGGGTCGATGCTGAAATTCTTGGCCTGGGCAAACGCTACGCGGTACGAGACGAGGAAGGTTAAGATTCATCAGATCGGTATCAATTCAATTGCTACTTGGTATCAGACATCAGGCAACCGGCAATTTCTTTGCATATTCTGCGTATGTTCTGAGGGGAATGTACCTCGTGTACTATTCTGCTTCCTACAATCACGCCGTCAGCACCTGATGCAACGGCAGCCATGGCTTGTTCGGGGCTACTGATACCAAACCCTACAAATAAAGGAAGACGAGTATGCCTCCGAGCCTTTTTGATGACGTGCAGTATTTTTTCTTCACGCACTGCATTGATAACCCCAGTCACGCCACTGTACGAAACGATGTACAGATACCCGTCTGCGATCTCGGCGATTTTCTTCATCCGCTCTTCCGTCGTGACGTCGCTTAGGAGGAAGACAGGAGCGATGTGATATGCTTTGGCAATGGGTACCACCTCCTCTGCATGTTCCAGAGGGAGGTCGGCAATCAGCACGGAATGCACGCCGCTCTCGTAACAATCGCGATAGAATTTCTCGATTCCTCTTTGGAGAACGAGATTGTAGTACACAAGCAGCCCCATCGACATATCGGTGAACGTCCGGATCTCCTTCAACATTTCGAAACAGTGATCGATACGGATGCCGGCCTGAAGAGCACGTGTGTCTGCCGCTTGTATCGTTGGTCCGTCTGCCGGCGGATCACTGAAAGGAAAGCCTAGTTCTAGCGCATCCGCTCCGTTCTTCACGAGCAGGCGAACGATGTCCATTGATCGCGGTCGATCAGGATCTCCGAGAACGACAAAAGGAACAAAGAGCGCTTTCCCCTTCTTTTTCAAAGCCTGTGCATAGGGATTCGATGGCATTTATCCTAAGGGAATCGAATGATGATCCTTGATGTAACGCAGTACGTGATCGATATCTTTATCTCCCCTGCCGGACAAATTTATGAGAAGGATGTCGTCTTTCTTAAGTAAAGACGCGATCTTTTGCGCTGCAGCAATCGCATGAGAAGATTCGAGTGCCGGGATAATTCCTTCTTTTTTTGTGAGCAAAAGAAAGGCATCAACAGCTGCTTGGTCTGTGATCGAAACATACTGTGCGCGCCCCGATTCTTTGAGATAGCTATGTTCAGGACCGACGCCCGGATAGTCGAGCCCCGCCGAGATACTGTGCGCTTCGAGAATCTGACCGTCTTTGTCTTGCAAACAATAACTGTACGATCCATGCAGAGATCCCGGCCGACCCATGCCGAGCACTGCGCCGTGTTTGCCGGTATGCAGGCCCTCGCCCGCGGGCTCCACTCCGACAAGCCGAACGCCGGGATCGTCGATAAATGCCTTGAAGATTCCGATGGCGTTGCTGCCGCCACCGACGCATGCGCACACGGTATGCGGCAACTTGCCGTATCGAACCAAACACTGTGCTCTGGCCTCATCGCCTATCACTCGCTGGAAATGTGCAACCAGCGAAGGGAAAGGATGTGGTCCTGCGACCGTGCCGAAAACGTAGTACGTGTCCTTACTCTGTGCAGTCCAGTAGCGCAACGCATCGTTGATAGCATCTTTGAGACTCTGCGAGCCGGAATCGACGGAGATGACCTCCGCTCCGAAAAGCTTCATGCGCTGCACGTTCAGATGCTGGCGTTCGATGTCCTTGGCTCCCATAAAAATCTTGGTTGGGAAGCCGTAGAGCGCACCCGCCATTGCCACCGCCACTCCATGCTGTCCCGCTCCCGTCTCGGCAATCAGCTCTTGCTTTCCCATACGTTGTGCGAGCAAGACCTGCCCCAAAACGTTGTTGGTCTTGTGTGCGCCTCCATGCAACAAGTCTTCGCGTTTTACAATCACGGTACAACCACATTCCCTACTCAGATTTTTCATGTGCGTTATCGGCGTCGGTCTTCCCGCAAATTCCCGAAGCAGAGTACTGAGTTCTGCTTGAAAATCAGGATCATCCTTGTGGCGGAGAAATGCTGCTTCGACCTCCGTCAGAACGGGAATAAGCAGCTCAGAAACGTAGCAACCGCCGAATGTGCCGAATTTTCCAAGAGTTTTCATCTGAGAGAACGGAAGAAATCTAACATGGAATCATGATTTTTGATTCCCGGTCGCGACTCTATACCTCGTGCGCAGTCCACGGCGAATGGCTGTATTTTTTCAGCAGCGGTTCTGATATTTGCAGGTGTCAGTCCCCCGGCGAGAAAAAGTTTCGATCGAATATCAGAAGGTAAAAGTGCGATGGATGCAAAATCAGCTTCATGTTCACTTTCTGCTTTATCAATGAGAATGTAAGGACAAAAGTTTAAAAAAGTCTTGAATATTTTCTCATTCGGGACACCGCGAAATGCTTGAATCACCGGAGTGCGAACGTTTTGAATCTTCTCGACGTCCGGCTGACCGTGCAGTTGCACGACATCAAGCCGCAGAGCTTTTGCATACTCGTTGATCTGATCGGCAGGATGATCGGCAAAAACCCCGACAAGCGTCGCGCTCCGGATATGTCGCCGCAGCTGCTTTGCTTCATCGATGGTAACCGAGCGCGGCGAAGAAGGCACGAAGATAAGTCCGATGAAATCCACACGCAGTTTCTCTGCCGCCACAATATCGATGCGTCTGGTCATGCCGCAGAATTTCACTTTTGGTCTCATGATGCAGTAAAAAGAGAAGAAAGAAACGTGTCAGGATCATGGGACACAAGAATCGCAGAGCCGATCAGAAATCCTTGAACGTGCGATGAAAGCTCACGCACATCCTCTGACGTAGCAATACCACTTTCGGAGATACGAGGAAAAGTGTCGGACAAACGCATGTCGAGAAGTTGCGCAAGCGTCCTGGTCGTCTTCAGGTCAATGGTTTGAGTTTTCAAGTCACGATTGTTGATACCCAGAAGAAGATGCGTTCGTTCTTCTGCTCCGAGCGATCGAATGAGAACGTCAGCGGCATCGATTTCCGATGATTCATGAAGTTCAAGCAAGACGTCGAGACCCAGGCTGATTGCCTGTTTGGCATAGTGCAACAGCCGTTCATGCGTTAGGAGAGAGGCGATGAGCAATATCGCATCGGCACCGTGCGCCGCCGCCGCATATATTTGGCGAATATCGAGAATGAAATCCTTTGCGAGCAGAGGCAGATCTGTCTGAGATCGTATGGACGCGAGAAGCTCAAATCCTCCTCCAAATGTCGCCTTGTCGCAGAGGACAGAGATCGCCTGTGCATGACGCTCGTAGAGTTTGATGATCGCCGGAATATCCTCGTCGTCGATCAGACGCCCTCGAATCGGAGATATCGGCTTCATTTCGGCGATCAACGATGGAGATATGTTTGTCACTGCGGAAACCAACGAATGTCTGTTCGACCTTGCCACATCGATACATGGCAGAGAGGCAATTTCTCCCTGCTTGCGCGCCAAAATTTCGGAAAGAATGGTCATGATGGCGTGTTAGATAGTTCCCGATACCGAAGAAAAAGATCGTGGACTGCACCCGAAAGAAGTGCCTCGCTTGCCCTACCATACGCATCCGAAAGCGTTGTACAGAGTCCTGCCACCAGCATTGCATGTGCTGCGTTGACGAGAATAAGTCTCCTGTGTGCTTCTGTCCCTCTTCCTTTCGCAAGTTCAATGAAGATCTGTACGTTCTCAAGCGGAGAACCACCTTCGATCTGTGATGTCTGCGAGACCGGCAAGCCCAAGTCCGATGGCACGAAGTACGACTTCTGGCCGAGTGGAACGTCATACACAACTGTTGGAGCACAGGCGGAAACTTCATCGAGTCCATCCATCCCCGCAACCACAAAACTTCTCTCGGTACCCAGGAGTGCCAACGTTTCACCGAGCATGCTTGCCTGCTCCGGATTGCCGATGCCGAGAAGCTGCCGCGTAACCGAAGCGGGATTGCAGAGCGGACCCAAGAGATTAAAGATCGTCTTCTTTCCGTATCGTTTGCGCAGAGAAGCGCTGAATCTGAGTGCCGGATGATGGAGCGGAGCAAAGAGGAAAACGATTCCGAGTGCGGAGAACATGCGTTTTTCTTTTTCCGGCGACAGCAAAATGTTGACGCCAAGACGTTCCAATAGATCAAAAGAGCCGCAGTTGCCGCTCGCTGACCTATTGCCATGCTTCGCGACCTTGCCCCCACATGCAGCGACGAGAAATGCAGTCAGTGTGGAAGTATTGATGGTCATCTTACCGCTCCCGCCGGTGCCGCACGTATCCAAAATTTTCCCGGGCAGATTCACCGGCACCATGTGGCTGCGCAGGATTTTTGCCGCTTGATACAGTGTGTGCGGGGTAATGGGCAATCGGACGAACGCATCGAATGCTGCTTGCCTACAGTCATCCAAAGTCATTTCCGCAAGAAGAATGTTCAAAAGTTCTTCACAGGATTCGTGCGTGGCTGTCTGATGTAACGATGCTGGAAACGAAAGGAAATTTTTGAGTATTCTCATGCCAAATGGTGTTCCGATGGATTCAGGGTGAAACTGCACTCCATACAAAGGAAGTGTTCTATGCTCCATTGCCATCACGACGCCATCGTTCGTGATCGCAGTGACCAACAGATCTGATGGTATCGTCGCTTGCTCGACAGAAAGCGAGTGATAGCGCATCGCCTCGCATCCATTCGGCACACCTGCAAAGAGCCGGCTGCTTTTCGTCAGATGAATCGGCGATGCCTTGCCATGAAAAATGGAGGGCGCTCTCGACACCGTTGCCCCAAAATGTTTGCCAAGAACCTGATGCCCTAGACACACGCCGAGGAGCGGAATTTTTTGCTTCTTTGCACATTCAATGAGTTCTTCCGAGATTCCAATATCACGTTTTGTATACGGATTTCCCGGCCCCGGACTGATGACGATATGCGTGATGCCAAGCCGATGCACGTCGTGAATGCTCACCGCGTCATTGCGCTTCACGATGGGGTTTCCACCCAGTTCTCCAATCTCTTGATACAGATTGAACGTGAAGGAATCGTAGTTATCGAGAATGAGGGTTTTCATGACATTTGGTTGGAAGGTTCGGCAAGCTTCAGAGCTGCAAGGCAGCTTCTTGCTTTCTGCAAACATTCATCGTCTTCGTGCTCGGGAATGCTGTCTTTCACAATGCCGGCACCCACCCGAAGACTGATCGCATCATCCTGAAAAAGCATTGTTCGGATCGTGATGGCGAAATCGAGATTTCCATTGAGATCGATGTAACCGAATGCTCCGCCGTATATTCCGCGCGGTGAACGTTCAAAGCGCCGAATCATCTCCATTGCTCGCACCTTTGGCGCACCGGTAAGCGTGCCTGCCGGAAAGACCGACCGCAGCACATCCAGTGATGTTTTGTCTGAGCGCACGCGCCCCACGATCTCCGAGACCAAATGATAGACGTGCGCGTATTCTTCGATACGGAAAGCGTTTTGTACGTGCACCGATCCTATCTCGGCAACCCTCCCCACATCGTTTCTCCCGAGATCAACAAGCATCTGATGTTCGCATCGCTCTTTTTCATCGTGAAGGAGATCGAGCTGCAGTATTTTGTCCTTTTCTGCATTCCCCGTACGCTTGCGAGTGCCGGCAATCGGACGATATGCAATCTGATCTCCATCAACACGCACAAGGGTTTCCGGTGACGCTCCAACGATGATCCGTTGCGGTGTATGAAAGTAATACATGTACGGCGATGGATTGATTCTGCGCAGTTGCTCGTACACGTGATCGGCTTTGACGATGTTCCGCAAACGCAATTCCTGGCTCAGAACCACTTGGAATACTTCGCCGGCTACGATCTCCTGTTGTATTGCCTGAACAGCTTCACAGAAATCTTTTCGTGAGGTTTGGCGGTATGATTCGATTTCCTCAAGCGTTGGCAGCGGCAGGCCTGAAAGAACAACACTTGTCTTGTCTTTTCCATCGTCGTAGAACGGGGATGCATGAATGATGTTCTGAATCTTTTCAAGATCTTCCTCCGAATCTTTATGGGTGATCAGCGTGACTTCTTGCTTCGCATGATCAATCCTGAGGAGAACTTCCGGCAATACAAACACGGCATCGGGAATGTTTCCATCAGGAATAAGCGCAACGTTCTCAAGCTGCCTAGCTGCTTCGAAACTGATAAACCCAATGTATCCCATACGAAGACGCTGGCCATGAATCCCTGAACCGGCATGCTGCTCAAAGACCGACAAAACATCGGAGACAATACCGTCGGCGAAGTATCGGGAACCATGGACTGAGCCGTTTTGCATCGTCAGAACATCGCGCGCACCCAGAGACACAAACGAAAAATCGTTGTTTCCCTGACGATCAGCTGATTCCAGCAATGCGCAGTATTCACGTGTGAGTCCGAGTTCCCGAAGCAGAAACACCGGATCACAGTGTTTTGGCCGAAGGGTGATAGAGGTGAGTGGGAAGTCCATGGGTAGTAAAATTGCTACAAAAAAAAGCCCTCCCGCTGAGGGGAAGGGCTTTGGATTCGAATTCAAAAGACCCTTACCGCCAAGCGGATTGCTTGAGAGCCTGCCACCAACCGAGCCGACGAGAAACAATGTACTGATGCATCGGTGCAACGGTACAGTGTCTTGTGTAGGAAAGCAAGGCCTCGTCTACCCATCTTCATTTTATACGGCTTTGCCTCAATAATGCCGAACCTTGTTTGTGTGATTTTTCTGTGTAGAAGCCATTTATGAGGTTCGGCTACGCCGCTATATCCGAAATTATTAAAGCAATTGAGTATACATCCCCAGCCGCGTCCAAAACGATCTTCGTCATCGGCCTTCTGCTCGTCGTGCTCTCGTACAAATTCGAAGCTGTCAAAGACGTCATGCTGCATGGGATGAATCCTGAGAAAAAGTCTTAGACTACTTCCCGCGCCAAAAGCGCCGCACCCATCACCGCTGCGTCCTTAAGCTCACTCACCGCAAGTAACGGTGCTTTGATACTCGGAAGCATCCACTGGATCAGTTCCTGTTCTATCACCTGAAGATGCGACTTCAACGCGCGGCCGGCACTACCGCCGAAAATAATCACCGAGGGATCGATCGTATGAACGACGCTTACAATGAGCCATGCGACCTCGCGGAAAATATCGGGCTGCATGAAACCGCAGACCTGGCCTTCCAGATAATCCTGCGGCGAATCGGCGGCTGCGCAACGCTTGCCCATGGCGGTGCCGGAAAGGAACTGTTCGACCTCTCCCCGCTTGTCTTTCGTAGGATACGGAGGATGTCCTGGCTGCAAAAGCATGTGACCTATTTCACCAGCGTAACCCCGTGCTCCGCGATAGAGCTTGCCATCAATGACAATACCGCCGCCAACTCCGGTACCGAGCGTAACGCCGAGGACGACCGGGTGATTTTTTCCAGCGCCAAAAAGTGCTTCCGCCAAAGTAAAACAGCGCGCATCGTTTTCGATCACGGTCGGGAGGCGCGTTTCGTACTGAACGCAAGCCGCAAGCTCGGTTCCTTCGGCTCCTAGAATATTCGGCATCGTGACGATCTTCCCCGAGACGTGATCGATGAAACCCGGAACACCGAGTCCGATTGCGACCGTGTCACTCTGCCGCAGCACCGCAATCTCGGCGAGCAACATCTGCTTCACGGCATCAAACCCGCGGGCGGCATCAGTCGGAAAAACTTTAATCGAAAGCTGCTGCATCGTGTCTTTGTCATAGAGCGCAATGGCCGTTTTGGTGCCGCCGAGATCGATGCCGAGGAGGGTGGAGGGCAGGAGAGACATGAATAGGGAAAGCTCAAGGTAATAATTTCCAGAGAAGTCGTTAGTGGTTAGTAGTTAGTAGATAGTTTGACAGAAATTACTGACCACTGATCACCAGCCACTAACTACTTTTCTGCAGCTGCCTAAGCTTCTCCCCGTACATCAGCACCGTCTCCATATACACGGCATGGCTCCACGTAAGCGGAGCAACGGAGAGCGGAGCACCGGTGATCGGATGCATCTGTTCCGGAAGCATGCCGGCCGGAGACGCCTTGGCTACAGCCCATAGCAATTCCTGCATCGGCTGCTTGAGGTCGTCAATCTGCTTGGCCGTAGCGATGCGCCACTGGGTGAACCAGAGAGTGGTGATGATCCACGGATTGCCGGTAATTTCGGCGGTGGGAGGAGTCACGGACTGGTAGTAGTCATTTACGTACCTTGCAATTCCGCCAACCGGCGACTTCACGGTGAGCGATTTCTCGAGCCGATCGATTGTGGAAACTACGCGCGGATCATCGGCGGGAAGAATGCCGAACTGCCACAGAATGCCGATACTGGCGTCCGGAGTCGTGTCATGTTCAATCGTTTGTCCGCCCTCACGCTTGATCTTCTTCATGAAGCACTTGGTAGCCTGATCGTAGAGATGAAAGATCATCGCTTCCGTCATACGGTCGGCAGCCTCGTTGTAGCGGTCGGCGTGGCGATAGTGGCCAAGTGCGACTGAGATGTTGCCGGCCGCGCGGAGTCCCGCGACGGTGGCCGCAGTCGTGTACGTGAAGATACCGCGGTGTTCTTCCCACAGGTCGTAGCTGGAGAGTGGCAGACCGGTCTGTGGCTCGGTATAGCGGACGAGGAAGTCCGCAGCGCGCTTTACAAACGTCTGGTACATGCGGTGCAGGAACTCGAAGCCCTGTGTTTTCTCAAAGTGCTTCCAGAGTGCCTGCAGCGGCAGCGCCGTCTCATCGCCCTGAATCGGAAGGAGCGACTGCCGTCCGCGATACCACGGATGCCACGAGGAACCGGCCGAACCGTCGGGGTTGTATTTGTGGAGCAAATAACCCTCTTTCGTCTGAGCCTTTTCACAGAATTCCATGAATCTGCGGACGATCTCGTGCTCTCCGGCGCTGGTGAGCGCCATGCAAACGAATGCACCGTCCCGCGGCCAAACATAGGTGTAGGTATCACGATTAAACTGCATGATATCGCTGTCATTGGCCGCAAGGATGCCGCCATGATTATCGGTCTGGGTACGAATCGTCAGGAGACTCCGGGTATATAGATCGGTGACTTCTCTCGGGATGCCCTCACCCGGATCAGTGTGCGATCCCACCCAGCCGCGCCAGAAATTTCTGGCGGACTGTTTCACCTGTTCGGGGGTCTCTTCCAAGAGGAAATGCTGCAGTGCATGAACCTCGGAGATCTTCTGGCCAGCGCAGACCCACAGAGTGACCCACGTACCGCGATCGGCGCGTGCCAGACAATCGATCTCGACAGTGGAGTCCACGGAACCCTGTTCTATGGGATAACGTCCGAGTATGCCGTCCTCGGCATCGCGCCACGTTCCCTCCAGTCCGCGGTAGTTGGCTTTGCCGATCGAGAACGAGGTAATGCCGGAGTGATCGATGTGCGTCTCATCGCGGCTTAGCGGATGGAATTCATCCGGAATCTCGGACGGCAGGCAGTTCACTGGATCACTAGTGGTGCCGCCCACGAGAAAGTAACGGTTCTGGCGGTAGTGGATAACGCTCTTGGTGTGCGGCTCGAAGAACGCAGTGTCCTTCTGTTTATCACCGTACAGATAGAAGTCATGATGAAAAAAGCACTGTACTTTTCGCTCTTGTCCATCGAGGGTCCGAATCCGAAACGATCGGAGCAGTATATTCTTCACCGGATCGACGAAGTCCTCACTCATGATCTCGATCTGTAGTTTATCGGAGACGAGCATCGATGCGGATACCAAAGACGGCTCGGCAGAGGCCGGATGAATCTTCCATGTTCCATCGTTGATCCACGAGAATCCTTTGCCCTCCACAAGGAAACCAACGCGGTGAAATTTTCCGTACGTCGTGTGGTCTTCTTCTCCAACATATGGATAGTAGAAGTCCCGAAGCTGCAAAAACTCATCGAATGTCGCGAGGAGCGTGCCGTTACCGAGGACGAGTGAGCGGGGCATGGGGGACGGCTTAGGGATTAGGGATAGGGATAGGGATAGGGATTAGGGATAGGGATAGGGATAGGGACTTAGGAATCATGTCCTTCAATGCGTAATTTCAAATCACAAAGCGCATGACTGTATCTCCTGTACGCCTCGTAAGGCGATTCGTAGGGGCTAAAGTATTTGTGCACATCGCCATCGGACCAATACTTGGTACACAGGTAGTAGAAGTGATCGGATGTCTGTAATTTGCGCCAGATATCCAGCAATCCCGGATCCTTAAGTTTCTTCACGGCGTGTTCCAGAGCATAAATTCCGGCAAGCGCCGCTTCCTGGAGATGATTGCCTCGCCACGCCGAGAGATCACGCTCGGTATCGGCCCACGAAACCGGAGCGTGCGCATCGATAACCGGAAGCGTACCTCTACCGTATTGCATAGCAGTTTTAGCGGGTGTCGTGGTTTCGATGCCGTGTTTTTCAAATTCGCCGGGCAATGCCTCTAAGAAATGAAAAATGCCGGTATCGGCCCACTGGTGCTCGCCGAAGGTCTCGTAGTCCATAAATAGGTTCACGGACTTGCCGTGCGAGTCCTTGATCCACCATGCAAACGTTTCGGCGGTAAGCGGCGTTTTGCTTCGGTGCGCTTGGCCGAAACGGAACGCTATATCATCGGAGAGCTGGTAATTTTTAAGCAGGGTGCGCATAGATTTCACAGGCACCGGATGGACCCTGTAGCGGGAGATGATCCGTTGCCACTCGCGGGAGAGTGCAAACCTAGGCGGCGTATAAACGACGTTCGGACTGCGGCCCATGAGCACGCGGTCGGCACCTTCGGCCAGAATTGCCTTAAATCCGAGCGAGCGAGCGACTTCGGCGATTTCATTGCTGTACACGAGCTCGGTATTCCGGAACGTCGTCGGCTTGATGTTGAATATTTTCTTGATCGTCTCGGTATGCTTCGCAACTTGCTCGCAGAATTCCTCGAGCGAGAACAAACACGAGAGCGAGTGGTAATACGTTTCCGCAAGAAACTCTACCTGTCCGGTTGCAGCCAGCTGCTGGAACGACTCGAGCACATCGCTTCCGTACTCACGACACTGATCAATAAAAACGCCGGAGAGCGAGAACGCGACGCGGAAATTCTTGTGCTGCTTGAGAAGCTTGAGCAAGAGTGCATTCGTCGGCAGGTAACACTTCTCCGCGACTTTACGAAACACGGTACGGTTCTTATCGTCATCGAAGTAGCTGCGAAATTCACCAATATCCATGATCCGCATGTCACGGAGACGGAACGGCTGATGGACCTGGAAGTAGAAACAAACCGATGGGGAATTTGTTTTAGTCATGAAAATTAGGAACGGATAATGTCAGAGTAGATTGAAAGAATTTTCCGGCCTTGGTTCGCCCAAGTGAGATTACTCAGAATGCGGGGAGTCTGAAGTCTCATCTCGTCCCGAAGTGGTTCTTCGCGGAGCACCGTAAGGATGCAGTCAGCCATTTTGTCGGTGTCCCAGAAATCGACCTGCATGGCATTGTGGACGACTTCGGCAGCACCGGATTGTTTGCTGAGGACAACCGGGGCGCCGTGCGTGATGGCTTCCATGGCGACCAAGCCGAACGGCTCGGAGACCGATGGCATGACGAAACATGCAGCGTTCTCGTAGAGCTTTCTGGCTTCGGCGCTCGTCACGCGTCCGGCGAAAATGATGCGGTCCGAGAGGCCGACCCGGCACGCCTGTTCTATGAGCTGCGGCAGGAGGTAGCCTTCACCGGCAACTACGAAACGGGCAGCGGGATTATGATCGGCCACTTTGCGTGCGGCTTCGATGAAATGTACGGCACCCTTCTGCACCGTGAGACGGCCGAGAAAAAGAACGAGCGGATGACGAGCGTTTCCGGGTTCGGTCATGCGCTTGTGCGGCCCAGCATAAAATGTACCGTTATGAATTACCGTAATTTTGTCACTGGGAATACCGTACTCACGGATGAGGAGCCCGCGGGTGTACGCCGAGACCGCGATGACGTGGTCCGCTTTGCGGAGTCCTAGGACTTCACGTTTGAAGATCCACGGGTTCGGATGGAATTCGGTACGATCAAGCTCGGTGGCGTGAACGTGCGCTACGAGCGGCCTTCGATGATGTCTGGCAGCCTTCACGCCTGCCTCCAACGTCATCCAGTCATGCGTGTGGATAATGTTGGGTCGGACGTTCTTCGTCATCTCGACGGCGATATCTGTGAAGCGCTGCACTTCCTCGCCGAGGTTTTGTCCATAGAGCTGGCTGATGCCGTTGTCTTCAAGGTCGAAGTCCTGAAGCCGCGCGCCGTACGCGGTGAATCCGTCGTACGGCTGGAGTCCGGTCGGGATCCCGATGATGTCAGTTCCAGAAGCGATTGACGACAACGGCGAAATGATCTGTACACCGGCCTCCTCGGCGGCACTGTGCGGCAGCACAAGCGTGACCTTTACCCCATGATGCAGCAGTCCGCGGACGATACCCTGGCACGCCACACCGAGACCTCCGAGGTGAGCGGGAGGATACTCCCAGCCAAACATGAGCGAGTGGACGGACATCGAAGGTTTTTTGGGTTTGTTTCGCGCATGCTGGCGCACACGGAGAAATCTATTTATTGTATCAGAAAAACGTCAAAATTCCTAATCCATCTTTCGTTTTAAATCGCTGGTTAACGAAAGCGAGTATGATCGGATCACTCTTTCCCTCTGCTCCATGGTTCCTTCACCTGAAGTCCCCCGTGAAAAACTACAAGAGTCCTCGGATATGCCGAGCTATGAGATCGTCGGCAAACCGAGCTATAGCGCCGTAAAGATGACCCTCAAAAAGGGCGAAGAAGTGCATGCCGAAAGTGGAGCCATCCTCGCACTCGGTGGAGATCCTGAAGTGTATGGAAAGATGAAAGGTGGACTCTGGGGAGCGCTGAAGCGCACCGTCCTCACGAGCGAAAGTTTCTTCGTGACGACGATCACAGCAACGAAAGACGGTACCGAAGTGTTCCTCGCGCCACGCGCAACCGGTGATGTCGAGAACATTCCCCTCTCGGGCGAAGCCTATGTGGTGCAGGGAGGATCGTTTCTTGCGTCGACTCCGGGAGTGAAAACCGATTCGCATTTTTCCGGACTGAAAGGCTTCTTCAGCGGCGAAGGCCTCTTCATGATCCGAGCTGAAGGTACGGGGCATATGTTTGTATCGAGCTTTGGCGGCATCCTGAAGCAGGAACTGGCTGCGGGCGAGAAATTTATTGTCGACAACGGCCACATCGTCGCATTTCCGGCGCACATGCACTACGACATCAGGAATATGGGCGATGGCATGGTGAGTGCGGTAAAGTCTGGTGAAGGCCTCGCCTGTGAATTCACGGGGCCCGGAACGATCTATTTGCAGACCAGAAACCTCCGTTCTTTTGCCGAGCAGTTGAATCCGTTCCTCAGGGCCCCCGAGCGCGGGCAGGGAGCGGTGAATATTCTCGGTAATGTGTTCGGGGGTTGAAGATAAATCTCGGTACCGATTTTACTTGGCTGCGCCACGTGATCGCGCAGCGATTTTACGTGGTGCGCCCGACAGGATTTGAACCTGTGACCCCCAGCTCCGCAAGCTGATGCTCTATCCAGCTGAGCTACGGGCGCACATTTATGGACGGCAAGCCCGCCAAGGCTACAGGCTTTTTGGGCAGCGATCAACGCCAGCCTGGGATCACATCATTCTTTGCTGGAGTAGGAATGAACGGCATGAACGCAGCAGTCTCTCTTTCCCCGCCTCATCCCCTAGCCCCTTCTCCCGCTGCGGCTGGGGAGAAGGGGAATGTTTTTGTTTTGTTTTACTCATTGAGGATTCATAAACCTTCTTCTCTTCTTCAATGGAGCTCCCCTCTCTGGCCCGCAGGATGGAGAGGGGTCGGGGGTGAGGCGGGTACGAGAACAGCAGCCGCGACGTGCAAAACTTTCTCCAGCAAAAAATGATGTGATCCCCAGCCTGCCCGGATTACGGACGCATCTGCGGGGGGTCCGCTGCCTGCACATTCCGATTTTTGTTTCTTCGTTTGTGCTCAAAGATTGCCCAACCAATGACGAGGCTGATGAACACCGCGAAAACCAGGACGAGCAGGCCGCTTTCGGTTGTACTGAGGAGCTCTATTACCGCGCCGTACTGCTTGCCGCCCCACCATCCGACGAAGCCGAGAATGAGGTTTCTGGGTAGGCAACCCAGGAAGCTCCAGATTATGTATTCCCCGACCGGAACCCGGGCTAACCCTGAAAAAATGGAGACCGCCAGTGACGGCATGCCAGGGATGGCACGCGCGACGAAGATCGCAAGTTCCACTGACGTAGCCTGCTCCACACGTTTCTGCATGGATTCGATCGCAGACCAACTGAGGCCAAGATATTTACCGAATTTTTCGATGGCAACTTTTTCCCCGATTCTCGCCAAAAAGTAAGGGAAGAGCGAGCCCAGCGTGATGCCTGCAGACGCAGGAATCATGATTTTGAAGAGAATGACGAGGATGGCATCCCATCCATGGAGGCCTTGAGTCAGTAAAACAGCAGAGCTGAAAACGACCAGGGTGGAGGGTATCGGCGCGATGATTTCTTCAAGGACGCTCGCAAGAAAGACACCGAGAGCCCCATAGTTCTGCACTAGCGGTTCGATCTGATGGACGATGGATTGGAACATAGGGTGACGGACGAAGATGGTTTACGCTGAGCAAGCTACGCGCAACGCGAGTGCGAGTCGAATGGTGGAGCTGTACGAACCAATCTCGCACTCCAAAATCGCCCGAGAGTGGATGTGCTGACTCTATCAGAAAATCTCTTAGTGCTGAAGAATTCACTGGATTTCGTCAGATCCATTCTTAAAAATCCTTTCGCGATGGAATGTGCACTTACACTATGAGCAGCAGGGCACTGTCATGAGCTGTGGGGAACGATTGGGAACTTTCTTTGGATCAAATTAAGAGGCACTGCGGGATTTTCTTACTTCGTTATACGCGTTGTAAAAAACATTCATGATTAATAAAACCATTAAAAACCAAAAGACCCCCCATTGTTTAACATGGAGCCATAGAGGGTTACCCATATACTTTTGTTCAATAATGACCTGACCCGTGCCCTCACTGTGTGTCAAAGATATATCTCGCAAAAAATTGTTGATTAAAACGGCATTTTTGAAGTTCCAATTCCCGATTGGTGGAGCTCAGGGGACTCGAACCCCTTGCCTCTTCCATGCCATGGAAGCGCTCTACCAGATGAGCTAGAGCCCCAACGCCGGGACACTTTACGTGGGTTTTGAGGTTGCTTCAACTGCCTTATTTTCATCGTCTAGGAATTTCAATCTTTCTGTACATTCGCTCGTTAGATTATGATTTTGGGGATGCTCCTTGTGTGGGGTATTTTGTTACATTCTTTGTATTCCCTCAGTCGTTTACAGGCTTTCCACTTTCCGCTTTACACTTTCCGCTTTACACTTCGCCCATGCCTACCGTCACGTTCCTGCTCGGCTCCAAGGTAGATACAGATTTTGCCAAGAAAATCGCAACGCTTTTGGACGAGTACGGCGTCTCGTCCAAGATCATAGTGGCGTCCGCCCACAAGGTGCCCGAGAAGGTGGTGCAGATCATCGAGAAGCTCAATGCCCGCACGGAACCCACGGTCGTCATCACGTGTGTCGGCATGAGCAACGGACTCAGCGGAGTGGTGGCTGGTTCCTGCGTGCATCCGGTGGTCAATTGTCCGCCACACGCCGACCTAGAGGAATACATGATCGATATTCATTCGAGTCTTCGCATGCCCTCCGACGTGCCGGTGATGACGGTTGCCGGTTACAAGAATGCGGCTCTCGCGACACTGCGGATTTTGGCGGAGAGTGATAAGGCACTACAGAAGAAGCTTCTGGAGAGGATTAAGAAGATCAAAGCTGAATATTAACTGTATGACGAATAGATTTTCACGAGAGGAGCAAGAGTTTCCACGGGAACATGCAATGAATAAGGTGCTTTTAAGGATAGAATCGTATGCGAAATATACTGATTGTGACGCAAGAAAAAAAATAGCGTCTAGCATCAAACTTTGGATCAATAGTTTGTTGGATGAGTGTAGCTACTGCAAATGTGATGTATATGAACGTATGGTGGAATTTAAAAAAATCATGATAAACGTGCTTGGTCCGATGACGAATTGAAAGAGATGCAACGTGACATTCAATTCATCGTGCCGCCACCCGAGCGCAGGTGATATGATGATCGCCATGGAATTGACACTCGATATTTTGAAAGAAAAGCTGACCTCATGGAAAGGTTGCGATCTTGCGAAGACCGCTAATCCCGTGCTTGGAGAAGGGAATCCGCGTGCGCGGGTCATGTTCATCGGCGAGGCGCCGGGCCAGAAAGAGGATGAGCTGAAGCGGCCGTTCGTCGGGGCATCGGGGCAATTTCTTACCGAGCTACTTTCGGGCATCGGCCTGAAGCGCGAGGACGTGTACATCAGTAACGTCGTGAAGTTCCGTCCGCCGGGCAACCGTGATCCTGAGCCGATCGAAAAGGAGCAGTGTATGCCCTGGCTCATGCTCGAGATCGCGCTCATTCAGCCCCGCGTAATTGTAACGCTCGGTCGTCATTCGCTCGGGCACTTCTTCCCGACCAGGACCATCACCGAGTCCCACGGCAAGCCGCTAAAACTTTCCAGTTCCATGACGCTTTTCCCGATCTACCATCCAGCTGCTGCACTTCACAACGGCGGACTGCGCAGCAGCTTAGTCTCAGATTTTAGTGCGCTCGGCGAATTTCTGAAGACGATCGCATGATATCCATCCTCGTCCGCATCGCCGTCGCAGCAATTCTGTCGCTGACGTCGCTCGTCGTCATCCTGTTTCGGGTGAGCCCGCTTAGCGCGCCTGCCATAGCGGTGCCGTTCTTCTTTCTTACGATATTCTTGGCGGTCGCGAGCTTCGGCACACTCGTCTGTTACGCGCTCTGGAGCCGGATCTCCATGGAAGGCATGGATTCCGGACGCAGGCTGTCCGTATCGCTCAGAGAAGGCTTGCTGCTTAGTGCCGCTACGATCCTGTTGCTTTTGTTTCTCCTGCTCGGGATTCTCACGTGGTGGATCGGTCTGCTTATTTACATCATCTTCTTTCTGATCGAAATGGCACTGCTGTCATAAGGAAATAAAAGAGTGAAAGGATTGAAAGGACGAAAAGAATCGTATTCTGCACATCCTTTGTTTCTTTTCCGTCCTTTCCGTCCGTTCCTCCATTCCCTACACTGTGGTCGATGTCTTTACCCCTTCCATGGAACGGCTACCTTCCGAAGATTGATGCGGCTAGGAGCTACGAGGATCTGGAAGCCATACGCCACGAACTCTTCGGCCGTAAAGCCGGGCTGCTGACTATTGCAATGAAAGACCTCGGCGCACAGTCTCCGGAGCAGAGGAAAACGCGTGGTCTGGAGCTGAACCGTATCAAGACCGAGATTGATGCTGCATTCGTCTCCCGAAAAACTGCATTTGCCGCCGTGTCATTGTCTACACTTGCAAACAGTGATGGTCTGGACCTCACACTCAATCTTCCGCCTGAAGAGAGCGGCCACTTGCATCCGGTTCACGAATTCATCCGCAAGGCCGAAGAAGTTTTCGGACGCATGGGCTTTGATACCGCTCGCGGACCGGAGCTGGAGACCGAGCATTACAACTTCAATATGCTGAATATCCCTGAGACGCATCCGGCACGCGATGCCCAGGACACGTTCTGGGTTTCCTCGCTCGATCGTACGGTGCTCCGGACGCACACGTCGCCTGTGCAAATTAGATATATGGAAACACACAAGCCGCCGTTTCGGATGATCTGTACGGGGAAAGTCTACCGCAAAGATTCCGATGCCACGCACTCACCGATGTTTCACCAGATCGAAGGCCTGATGATCGGCAAGACGGTTTCGCTTGCCAATATGAAAGCCGTCATGGAGCAGACCGTGCGCGAACTCATTTCTCCTGATGCCGAATTCCGTTGGCGGACCGGCTATTTCCCATTCGTGGAACCCGGTCTGGAGATGGACATGCGTTGGCGGGGGGATGAATCAAAGAGCCGCGAAGGCCGTTGGCTCGAGATTGTCGGCTGCGGCATGGTGCACCACAGTGTCCTCACGAATGTCGGTATCGATCCGCAGGAATATCAAGGTTTTGCTTTCGGATTCGGAGTTGAGCGCATGATCATGATCCGCCATCAGATACCTGATCTCAGACTCTTCTTCAGTGGCGACATGAGATTCTTAAAGCAATTCTAGGTCGATATTTGCTCATTCTTCTGCCATGCGTGAGTGTCACGCTCTTTTCCACTTGCGTCCATGCAGGAGAGGACCATATGCGTGATATGACACCCCGCCGTCTTCAACGCGCTACTTGCTCGATACATCAACCGGCAGATAGTTCCCGGGTCGGGATTCCATGCGCAAGCTCGGAATCCTGGCCCTTTTTTTAGAGCCCATTCTTCTTCGCCCAACCCTCCGGATCCTGCGAGAACTGTCCGATCTGCTCAGCCTGTTCTTCCGTAATACGGTCCTGAACGAGTGCTACCTTTAAAAGCATCGAGATCGTCGCGAGCGGATGAAGACGCACTTTCAGCTCGCGGGCCTTTTCGATACCGGAGACGAGTTCGTAACTGAAGATCGAGACTATGTCGGTGACAAAGCCCTGTCCTTCGCCCCGGAGGGCTTCCACCGTTGCTGCGAAGCTCGAGCCAGTAGATATCAAGTCTTCGATCACCACGATGTGTTGGCCGGGTCTGAGATCGCCTTCGATGCGTTTTTGGGTGCCGTGTTCCTTGGGCTTCGCGCGAACATATACGAACGGCAGCTTCAGGCGATCAGCTACCAATGCCCCCCAGCCGATGGCGGCGGTAGCGATGCCGGCGATGACGTCAGCGGGGACGTGCAAATTCTTCACGCGGTTGGCGAGTGCCGCTACGAAAAAATCGCGGGCATCGGGGTGGCTGTAGACCATCCGGTTATCGCAATAGATCGGGGCTTTGATTCCGGTTGTCCAGGTGAAGGGCGGAGCCAGTGATAGCTTTACCGCGCCGATCGTGAGCAGGTACTCCGCGATGCGTTCTCCGGGTGACACTGATACTGAGGGGAATCGAAGTATGGGACTATCCTAATTGAGAATTAAGAATTGACAATTGGAACTTATGAAAATTCCCAGTATCACGTAGCAGCGGTTAGCAAACCGCTGTGCAGATCCTCGAACCACGATTTGCGAATCGCGGCTGCGGAGAAGGGAAGTTGTACAGAATTGACAATTGAGAATTGAGAAATATCGATGGATGGACAAGAATGCCTGGGTGCACATCGATGAGAAAAAACTCCGGCAGCTCATGGAAGTTTTTCTCGAGGAAAACCGCAATCTGAACCTCTCGGCGTTCCGCACACCCGAACTCTGCTGGCCGGGCAATATCCTAGATTCGGTCGCTTTTTTGCAGGCATTTGAGGCGTATCCGGATCTTAAGAAAGTAGGCAGGCTCCTCGATATCGGTACCGGCGGCGGTTTCCCACTCACGCCACTCGCTCGCTGCCTTCCGGACGTGCAGTGCACCGGTATCGACGCAACACAGAAAAAAGTTGATGCAGCTGAGCGCATTATCGCTGCCGTCGGGATTCCGAATGTATCGCTCCTGTGCGGCCGAGTCGAATCGCTTGCACACAATGCTGAGTATCGTGAGCAGTTTGATCTCGTGACCGCCAGAGCTGTTGCGCCGCTTGCCGTGCTTCTCGAATATGCAGTTCCATTCCTGAGAGTCAGTGGACTCTGTGCGTTCTGGAAGAGCACGAAGATCGCCGGTGAACTGGCCGAGACGGCGGACGCTCAGAAGATGCTTTCAGCGCCGTACATTGGAAGCTTCCAGTACGCTTTGCCGGATAAATGGGGTGAGCGCACGATAGTTTTCTTCAAGAAAACTGCCGCAACACCGAACGATTATCCGCGGCGCACTGGTATGCCGAAGCAGCAGCCTTTATGAAGCTTTGAGCTTAGGGAACCTCTGAAAAATGCCCCTTATTCCGCAGCAGCGGTTCGGAGACCGCTGGCCAGTCGCTCCGGAACCACGGTTTGCGAATCGCGGCTGCGGGTTAAAGGAGTTTCGCAGAGGTTCCTTAGAGACTTGAGCTTTGAGGGCGCTGCTTTTCAGATGACAGTCATTCTCGGCGCTCACAGCTGCTGAGAAAGCGTGCTGATCACAACCACGAGACACGCGACGAAGACCACGAGAAAGGGTGACATTCCGAGTGTGCGACTGCGCATAGTCTTCGTAGGAAAAAAATCGTACGGATTGCAGTATAGGCGGGGAGTTTTCGCTGGCAATTGTGCGAGACAGGGAATTGTGACGCTGTTATACTTTCCCTGATGCCGAAGCCCTATATCCCCAATGACAAGTGGAGTAGACGCGCAGCCGAAGAAGGCTACCGCGCACGGTCCGTGTACAAGCTTCAGGAATTGGACGAAAAATATCATCTCCTACGTCAGGGCATGAAGGTTCTTGATATCGGTGCGGCGCCCGGATCATGGCTGCAGTACACCTCCAAACGCATCGGCCCGACCGGGCTTGCACTCGGCTTGGACATCAAGGAAATCAAAGGAATTGCGCCCAATGTGAAACGCGCGGTGTGCGATATCAACGATGCGCCTGCGGTAGAGAAGGCGATGGCGGATGCCGGCATGACGCAGGCGGACATCGTGCTCTCCGATATCGCACCGAACACGAGCGGGATAAAAGACGTGGACCAGTGGAAATCGATTGAGCTGAACCGATTGGTCGTGCAGTTTGCCAAGCGACATCTCGGGCCCGGTGGGAAGCTCGTCATGAAAGTATTCCGTGGCAAGAACTTCGATGAATTTTTGAAAGAGGTCCGACTTGATTGGCCTGATACGAAACCGTACACGGTGGATGCGAGCCGGGATCGGAGTAGTGAGGTGTATATCATCTGTCACTTATGACTTACACTATTCCCATGATCAGCTTCATAGGCGTCTCCAAGGAGTACGGAGGACGCGAAGTCCTATCCGATCTCACCTTTCAGATCAACCCTGGCGAGTTCGTATGTCTCACCGGCCCGAGCGGCGCTGGAAAATCCACCGTCGTACATCTCCTCATCCGCGCCGACGTTCCGACGAAAGGCGTCATCGAGATTGATGGCGCCAATCTTGCCACACTGCAGCAGTCGATTTTACAGCTTTACCGTAGGCGTACCGGCGTCGTGTTCCAAGATTACAAGTTGCTCCCGGACCGCACCGTGGAGGAGAACGTCGCCTTCGCGCTGGAGGTCTGCGGTGAACCGGATGAAGCCATCGATGTCTGTACAGCCGAGATCCTGGAAAAACTCAAGCTCTCCGACCGCGCCGATGCGTTTCCTAGTGAGCTCTCCGGCGGTGAGAATACGCGCACCGCACTCGCCCGAGCACTTGTTCACAAGCCAAGTATCCTCATTGCCGATGAGCCGACCGGGAATATCGACCCTGAGCAATCGATCCACATTCTTAATTTTCTGCGTCAGGTGAATGCCGAAGGCACGACTGTCCTCCTCGCGACCCACGACAAAATCATCGTCGACGCGCTTGGGGTGCGAGTGCTGCGGCTGGAGGACGGAAAACTCGTGCGTGATTCGGTGGGCGGATACAACGGTGCTGCGAAGATTGAAACACAGGAAGCGGCTCCTTTAGAACCGGTAAACCAGCCCCGTGCAGATCTGCAACGAGGCACTTACACCCCGAAACCTCACGGCGCTGAGCCGGCTTCAGGCGGTGTCAGCATTAAGCCGATTGCGATCTAACTACCACCGCAGCTTACCCCTCAGCTCCACAACGCCCGATCCGTCACCGACAACTTCACCGATGTCGTAGGCGGGGACTCCGTGTTTCTGAAGATGTGTGATTGCGGCATCTATAAAAGTCGGATCAACGACAATCGTCATACCGACTCCCAAGTTAAATGTCCTGATCATGTCTGCATCGTCATTTCCGGAACGGTTTTTGATCAACGAGAACACCGACAGAACTTTGATCGAACCAGCATGAATGACCGCGTTCATCGTCTTAGGAAGTATGCGGTTCAAGTTACCCGGAATGCCGCCGCCAGTGATGTGCGCCATGCCATGAAGTCCTGGCATCGGAAAAATACCTCGTAGTGCTGTGAAGTAACAGCGGTGCGGTTCCATGATGCGGTCGAGAAAAGATTTACCGTAGATATTCGTCTTCAGGATTGATTCATCTGCTTTGATCAGTGCGCGGATGAGCGTAAAGCCGTTGGTGTGCGGTCCACTGCTTTCGAGCGCCAGTACCCGGTCACCGATCTTGATAGCGCGTCCGTCAATGACCGCATTCTTTTCAGCGACTCCGATACAGCTGGCACCAAGTATGTACGTTCCGGCCGGAATCACCGCCGGTTGCTCCGATGTTTCACCACCCGTGAGCACACAGCCCTGATCGCGGCAAGCCTCGGCAATATGTTTTACGAGATTACTCACTACATTTTTTTCCAACTTTCCGCAGACGATCAAGTCCTGTATGAACATCGGTACCGCGCCCATGACTATCACGTCGTTGATCAGATGATTGATGAGATCGAAGCAGATGCCTTTGACGCGGTTATGCTGGAACGCAAGCAGCTGTTTACTGCCCGGTTCTTCGGTCTTGCAAACGAGGACCGGATGTTTGTATCCCGGGAACACGCCATCGCAGACTGACGCGAACGCGCCGATCGTATTGAGTACGAGTGGATTCGATGTTTTCAGACTTTCGGCCATGCCTTGCTTCGTTTGATCGGCAGCCGCGATATTGATGCCGGCGGCGGAGTAGGAGATTTTCTTTCGCATGGCGACAAACTACCAGCTACCAGCTACCAGCCACAAGCTGCCTATCGCATAGATTCCAACATGTTTGTTCTATAGACTGGTTCATGCATGGACGATTGTCTCTCGGTTTGCAACCTCCTGAAAGCTGCCGCAGCGTGCTGCGAGCGCCAGCTCAACGATGCATTATCAAATATGGAGATCAGCCACTGCCAAGCTACGATAATGCTTAAGCTCCTAAGTGGCTCGGTATCCATGTCCGCGCTCAGCAAAGAAATGTGTTGCCACAAGAGCAACATTACTCAGATTATCGGCGGGCTCGAGAAAAAAAGATTCGTCGCCCGTCTATCGCTCAAAAACGACCGTCGTGTTTCGCAGCTGATATTGACCCCGAAAGGCAAGCACGCCGCTGAGGATTTGAAGGGAGTTCTTTGCGGTTGTGCCACCGATTGTATGGGGGTTTTTTCGGTGTCTGAGAAGAAGACGCTCGCGGAACTGCTGCAAAAGTACGTGGATAGGCACCGGTAGGCGAAATCCGAAACTCGAAATCCGAGGGAAATTCAAAACTCGAATATCAAATGTTTCAAACATTCGGATTTCCGATTTCCTTCGGATTTCGGATTTCGTGCTTCGGGTTTCGAAGCAGTAGAATGGTCCCTATGGAAAATGACATCATTCCCGCCTTGCTTCGGAAAATCGCGGATCTTCTGGATTATCAGGGAGTCGCCTTCAAACCGGGCGCGTACCGGCGGGCGGCACAAACCATCGAAGAAATGTCCAAAGATCTTTCGACGTTCAAGGACAAGAAGGCGCTCAAGGAGCTGCCCGGCATCGGGGACGCCATCGCGGATAAAATTTTGGAGTACCGCCAGACGAAGCACATTTCGTTTCTGGATAGGCTTCTGGTCGAAACGCAGATGGGCGCCGCGGGACTTCTCGCTGTCGATGACCTGGGTCCGAAGCGCATCCGCGAGATCGAACAGAAACTGAATATCCGCACCATCGCGGAGCTCATCGAGGCGGCGAAGGCCGGAAAGCTCCAGAAGCTGCCGCGTTTTTCCGAAAAACTGGAGAAGAAGATTTTAGAGGGAGCGATGCGGTCCCAGGAACGCGTGAAACGGTTTACGCTGACGGATATCGAGAAGGACGTTGAAAAACTCGTGACAACACTCCGCGCGATCCCCGGAGTTACCATGGCCGAAGCCGCGGGGTCATTTCGCAGGCGCAAGGAGACGGTCGGCGACGTGGACGTTCTTCTGGCCGCGAAGAACCCTTCCGAAGTATTGGCATCACGCATCGCCGAGGCCATCGCCAAGCTCCCGATTGTCGAGCGTGTCGTTGCGGCCGGGAAGACGCGGATCGCGTTCGATCTGAAATCCCGTCTTCGTCCTCCCCACTTCGTCAAGACTTCGAGGGGCAGGTCGGACTCCGGTGGGCAGGCCGGTCTCCGGACGGATATCCGCATCATCAGCCCGGAAGCGTGGGGAAGCGCGCTTCTCTATTTCACGGGAAGCAAAGAGCACAACATCTCGCTGCGGCGCCGCGCTATCGAGCGGGGTTTGAAACTTTCGGAGTACGGGCTCTTTAAGGGCGAGAAGATTATTGCGTCAAAAACAGAAAAGGAAATCTACAAGGCATTGGCTTTGCCGTGGATCGATCCGAAGGACAGAACTGCGGAGTTACCGGGAGCGTGATCATTTTTCAGAACCACCCCGTCCCATACAAGCTGGCCGTCAGCACCGCTACGATTGACATTAGTTTGACCAGGATATTAAGAGCCGGACCGGATGTGTCCTTGAATGGGTCGCCGACGGTGTCGCCGACGACGGCTGCTTTATGCGGATCACTGCCCTTACCACCGAGATTGCCCTGTTCGATGTATTTCTTCGCGTTGTCCCAGGCTCCTCCGGAATTAGACATGGACGTCCCAAGCATCATCGCGGAGACGAGCGTGCCTGCAAGCAGTCCGCCAAGCGCTTCTTTCCCAAGAAGCAACCCGATGGCAACCGGTGACACTATGGCAAGCAGTCCCGGAAGGATCATCTCACGAATAGCAGCCGAGGTTGCAATAGCAATGCAGGTCGTCGGGTCGCCCTCGGCGGTGCCTTCCATGAGGCCTTTAATCTCACGGAACTGTCGTCGAACTTCTTCAATGATCGCCATCGCGGCGCGGCCGACCGCCCGCATGGTCATGGAACTGAAGAGGAACGGGATCATACCACCGATCAGGAGTCCGATGAGTGTGGTCGGATTCGAAACGTCGATGCTGATCAGTCCGGTTTCTTCCTTGTAGGCTCCAAAGAGCGCCAGACACATGAAGCCGGCAACCCCGATGGCGAAGCCTTTTCCGATGGCTGCCGTCGTGTTGCCCGCGGCATCGAGCGCGTCGGTGTTCTCACGAACCTCTTTCGGGAGATTACTCATCTCCGCGATCCCCCCGGCGTTGTCCGCCACCGGACCGAACGCATCGATGGCAAGCGTCATAGCCAGTGTTGAGAGCATGCCGACGGCACCGATGCCGATGCCATAGAGGCCAGCCTGCGCGTACGCCACCCCGATTGCGATCACGATTACGAGAATCGGGAGCGCCGTCGACAGATATCCGAGCGCCAGACCTTCGATCAATGCTGTAGCGGCGCCCGTCTTGGCGGACTCGGCGAGTGCTCGGACCGGACGGTAAGTGTGGGAGGTGTAGTATTCGGTAATCAGACCCACGCCCACCCCGGCGAGCAGACCGGCAGTAGAGGCGTAGAAAATTCCAATGGCTACTTCAGCCGGGAGGTAAAATTTCGCCAGCCACCAAGTTCCGGCCACCGCGAGGATCGAGGCGATGAGCATGCCGCTCTTGAGAGCTGTTTGGACGCCGTCCGCGCGCTTGGTCCTGACTGTAAACATGGCCAGAATGGAGCTGAGGATTCCGATGACGGACACCAAAAGCGGGAATAGAAGCGCCTGATTCACTCCCCAGGTGACGTGCAGACCCACAAGCATCGTGGCGAGAATCGCGCCGATGTAACTTTCAAACAGGTCGGCCCCCATGCCGGCGACATCACCGACGTTGTCACCGACGTTATCCGCGATGACGGCTGGATTGCGGGGATCGTCTTCGGGAATCCCAGCTTCCAATTTTCCCACGAGATCGGCGCCGACGTCCGCGGCCTTAGTGAATATCCCGCCTCCGACCCGGGCGAATAGAGCGACACACGATGCTCCGAAGCTGAAGCCGGTGAGTGATTGCAAGGCGCTTGTCGTATCAATTTTTGTCAAAAGGAAAAGGAGCGTTCCCACGAATCCGATGAGTCCGAGCCCGACAACCGAGAGGCCCATGGTTGAGCCGCTTAAAAAAGAAACCCGCAAAGCTTTCACGATGCTGGTGCGGGCGGCTTCGGCCGTGCGGACGTTGGCCATCGTGGCGGTGCGCATGCCGATGAATCCGGCCAAAGCCGAAGTAAAGGCGCCGACAATAAAGCTAAGCGCCGTGTACGGCTTACCCCAGGCTGATCCGATGTTTTCTATTCCTGTATCCAGAAACACATAGATCAGGACTGCGGTGATCAGAATGAAGGGACCGATTATCAGGTACTCACGGGTGAGGAACGCCATGGCACCCGCGCGGATCTTCGCGCTGATGGCCTGCATCACGTCGCTGCCTGGATTCTGCGCTCCGATGATGATGCGGCAGACTGTGGCTCCGATCATGGCGATAACGCCGGAACCGAAGGTGATCCAGAGGAGTGATGTCATCGACGAATTCTCTAAGATGCCGTTCATACAAAAGGGTAAGGAAGAGGAAGCATAAATCGCGACACATCATGGAGTTCCGTCCTATAGATGTAAAGTGCTCGTAGGCTTATTTTACCGGCCCGGAATTTCGATCTTTTTTTGTTTAGTTCGTTAAATTCGAAAATGATTCCATCAATACTTATCCGTAAAAGAAAAAATAAATATTTTCTGTGAATGTGAATGCGTACCAACTGTCATAAAGCGCATTAACAAAATGTTGGCAAACTCGCCGACAGTTCTAGAATGAAAGCTACACTTACTCTTTCCCCTAATCTCTCATGCCTGCAAAGAAAAGGAAGGCGAAGAAGACCAAGAAGTCCAAGTCGAAAAAGAGGTCTAGGAAATAAAGTGTTTCCGAATCGGAAAGCGCCCCACCCGGGGCGTTTTTTGTTTTGTGGATTAGTAGCGATTCAAACGCGAAGTGGTGTCAAATTCCGCTCTGAACTCAGGATCGATCTCGGACAGAATCTGATACTCTGCCATCGCCTCAGTAAATTTTTTCTGTGCGCCGAGCACGGTTGCTAAATTTCGGTGTGCCTGTGGATAGTCCGGGAAGAGCTCAATAGTTTTTCGATACATGATCTCAGCTTCAAAAAATTTCTCAGCATTCTGCTCTGCGACTCCGAGATTGAAATATCCCTTAAAGTAATCGGGGCGGATGACTGTGGCATTCATGAGCATCAACATGCCTTCATCGGTTCGGCCTTCTTTCAGAAATAAAATTCCCAGATTGATCGCCGCATCGGCCAGATCGGGTTTTAACTCAAGTGCCTTCAGGTATGCTTTCTCGGCTTCCATCGATTGCTTTACTGTTTCCAATGCCGACCCTAGGTTGTACCACGTGCGTCCGTCACGAGGATTTTTCTGCAGGATGTCGAGATTGAACAGCACTGAGTTTTCAAAGACAAATGTTCTGATGATCGTGAGATATCCGAGAACCAGAATGATAACGGCTGACGTGATCGCAAAAATTATTTTCATCGGCTTTTTGATCAGCCAACGATTCCAAAGCTCTGCCCATACCGCCGCAATGATCAGAAAAATACCGATCGATGGCAGATACGCGTAGCGTTCCGAACCGAGCATGAAATTTTCATTGCCCCGCGTGTAGTGGAGGAAGCTCGGGGACAGTGTCACGATAAAAAATATCCAGCCGGCCCAGGCGAGCGAAAGACGTTTTCTATTCCGGAAGAATATCCATGACAGGCAGCCGATAATGCCGATCGCGGCCGGTAAGAGCGGCGAATAAACTTCGTGAGGCGCCATGCTGTGAACGGCCGACTGCCATGCTTGGGCGATGATGAGCGTGAGATAGAAGAAGGTCGAGCGGAACGCCATTAACACGAAGTCCATCCCATGGAGCTTTTGTTCGACAGCGCCTTTTCCCATGATCGCGACCATCCCGAAGACGACGGCGAGTATCAGAAACGGGCCGATTGTCTGCAGCCAGTGTCGGATGTTTTTGGGTTGCATTATGAGCAGAATCAGGATGATCGGGAGCGTCACCACGGTGACTTTGCTCAGGAGTCCGAGCGCGAAGAGACTGACGCTCAACCAGTACTGCCGCTTACTCGGTTGCTCTGTGTTGATGAAGAAGCAAAGGAGCGAAGCGAGGAAGAACACCGTTGAGAGGACATCTTTGCGCGCGCTGACCCACAGTACTGTTTCCGAATTGATCGGATGCACGGCGAAGAGAAGCGCGGTGATCAGGGCGATCATGTCACTCTGTGTAAACCGCTTCACCACCTCGAACACAAGCCAGACTGCTGCGAGGTGCAGAAGAAGAGAGAAGAAATGAAAATGCCAAGCGGCCGATCCGAGTATCCATGTCTCCAACTGATATGTAAGAAACGTCACCGGGATATAAAGTTCCGGATCGAAGTGCGTGAAAACGTAACCGATATTCGCAAACGATGCCTTTTGTACGTGCGCGTTCTCGGTCACGAGGATCGGATCATCGAGATTTACGAAACCGTTTCTGAGTGATCCGACATAGATGCAGGTCGTCAGCACTAAAATCGTTATGAGCCCATGACGTACGGCAAGTCGCATAAATCCTCGGTATTGTAGAGTGAAAAACACTCGTTGGATGTAGAATGTGCGCATGCCAAATGCGGTATCCAAGCCCGAAACCGCCATCGTCGCTGCCGGATGTTTCTGGGCAATCGAAGAAACATTTCGCGTTCTTCCCGGCATCATCTCGACGGAAGTCGGTTACACCGGCGGACACACGGAATTTCCGACGTACGAAACAGTTTGCACCGGGGACACCGGGCATGCCGAGGCGCTGAAGATCGTCTTTGATCCTGCGAAGATTTCGTATGCCGACGTACTGAAAGTATTTTTCGCCAATCACAATCCTACGACCAAGAATCAACAGGGTCCGGATTTCGGATCGCAGTATCGTTCCGCGATTTTCTTCACTACGCCACATCAAGAGAAAGAAGCGAATACGCTCAAAGAGAAAGCAGATGCGTCCGGTACCTGGAAGCATCCGGTCGTCACCCAAATCGTCCCGGCGGCTACGTTCTTTACTGCTGAGGACTACCACCAGAAGTACCTGATGAAGCGCGGGCTCGGCGGTTGCCACAGCTGATCGATGGTGCCGTCTCAGGTGATCATGCCAGTCGGCGTATCGCCCTGACCTCCAGCAACCCTAGCGGCAATAGATGCCCGGTACTGCTCCAGCTCTTCATAAAGATCGCGGACTTTGTCCAGCTGCGAAAGCAATCCGGGTAAACTCTCCTTCGTGAACACACCTGCGCAGGTCTGATGGCATTCCAGATTGATCAACGTCTCCCAGAGCCGCTCTCCTTCTGCGGCCAAATCATCATTATTGCGGCTGAGGAGGCCTTGGATTGTTTTGGAATTCTCGGTACTTAATACGGGGTCGCCCAGCTTGTGACCTATCGCAAGCTGCAGATTCGAGCAGAATTGGATGAATGCGGTACGCGCGGTGCTTTGGACCACATTAAGGAGTGTTCGTTCGCGACGTTCCATAGAGGCCATAGAAGAGTCGAAATCTAACAGACTGATTTCGATTGTCAATTTTTTACGCACACAACGACGGGCCACCGCTGCTAGGTTACGCGCTGTGTTGCGATTGGGGTTATACGGCTTCGCCTCGATAATGCTGAACCTTGTCGCTGTGATTTGCTTATACATAAACCATTTATGAAGGTTTGGCTACGCCGCTATTTTCGAAATTATGAAAGCAATTGAGGATAGAAACTAAACGGCTTCGTGAATTGCCGATAAAACTAGTCAAAACTTTCGAACATCTGTACCATTTTGCAGGCCACCGTTGGGGAGTCGCCAAGCGGTAAGGCAACGGGCTCTGAACCCGTCATACGGGGGTTCGAATCCCTCCTCCCCAGCCAGATAAAATCGTGTTTATAGACCCGGATGCCTCCTACGCTACTTCTGCTCCTTTGAACATGACTTCATTCGGTATAACCGTTCCCAAGTTTTTTTCTTCGAGGAACACCTTGAGTTGATCAATTTTTTCTTGAGGACCGGACACACATAAGGCACCGATAAATTCCTGACGACTGTGTACGACAAGACCCTCAAGAACCTTTGCGGCTTCCATTTGGCTCCAGTTTGCGCCCAAACGCTCCTTCATAACTTTCTGATTGTTTGCAAGCGCCTCTTCTCCTCTCGGATAAGATAATCCTTCACTGACACCGTTGTTGTAGAACACAGCAAAGCTTTTCATATCTTCCAGATTACTACTTGTATAGATTCATGCAAGAATTCGTCTGACCCACTTGCCCTTCTGGAGCATTTTGACCCCCCTCAAAAATGCTCTCTGGGACTCACAAGTTTTGGTGCCAGACCCGTCCGCTCAGCCATGAACCACTCGCTGCGGCTCGGGTACATGGCGGCGCCAGCCGCTAGCGTTCGATTTCGGGTGCCTGGAGTTTAGAAGAGTTCGGGGAGTGTGAATTTCTTCAGGAGCGGAGCCGAAGGCTTACGTGATTGAGAAACAACGACGACCATTGTACGCTGTTGGCTTGTCGGCCTTAGTCTCGTGCGACAGCCGATGGCAAGTGATACTTGCTGAATGTACTGGAAATGTATGGATAGAACGCAAGCGAACACACCCGGCAAAAAGATACAGAAACTCCGCAAGGAGAGTGGGCTGTCGCAGGATGAATTCGCGAGGAAGACCGATGTGCCCTACACGACGCTGACGAAGATTGAGACGGGGGTGATTAAGAAGCCGTCGGTGTTTGTGGTGGCGAAGGTCGCAAGAACTCTTGAAATTTCTGTTGATGATTTACTTTCCTGACTATGCAAAGAATTAACGAAGCAACGGATACCGACTTGAAAATAATTGACGAGCTAAAAAAACTTGGCTGGAAGCCTGGAGATACTTTGCTTTATCAACAGGAATACACCCTTACACCAGAACAACAGAAATTATTTGAGGGTAGAAAAAGCATAAAGCCAGATATTACTTTAACCGATCTAAACGGCAATATTGTAGCAATTATCGAAGACAAGTTTGAAGACGAGAAAAAAGCACTCACAAAACTTCGTACTCTTTATGCGTCTGTACTAAAACCACGATTTCTTTATGCATGCTCGCCAGAGAGGATTCTTTTCTATGACACGGAATGGAAAGGTCTTGAATCTGGAGAATTCCGCCAAGTGAATAGCCTCATGTCACTGGAAGACATGCAACTGAAGATAGAACAAGCCCGGAAAATCAACTTGAACAGAGTAATTACAATCGATAAAGGCATTGCTGGTGGTGTGAATCCCAGCTGCGGGCAAGAAACATACTTCCAGACAGAGTGTATTGAAATTCTTCTGACTAAATATAGAGAAGGTAAACAGAAAATGCTTGTCCACATGGCGACAGGGCTTGGAAAAACGCGAACCATGGTTGCTTTTGTGAAAGCTCTACTTGAATACAACATGGCGAAGCGAGTCCTGTTTGTTGTCGATAGAGTGATGCTGGCTGATCAAGCTTTCAATGATGGTTTTTCATTAATAAGTAAGGAATATTCTGCTGTACGCATAGCTTCCGGTAATTTCAAACTCTATAAGCACGCTCAAATTCACATAGTTGTGGTGGA
>CAZLUK010000073.1:0-8293 GCA_964562735.1 uncultured Candidatus Peribacteria bacterium | reverse complement strand
ACCGTCCACAGGAGCAGCGCGCCGAGTGCCAGAAGAAACATCGGCGAAACTGCACGGCTGCTTGCGGTACCGGAAAATAGGATGACGACGCCGGAGAGCAATGCCAAAAGCCATACTGCATCCAGCGCCTTGCCGCCCTTCCACACCACGAAAATTACGAGCAGTGTGAGGACCAGCCGCTGCATATTCACACCCGCAAGCCGCATGCAGCGATAGTACCTGAAACAACGTAGAGCCAGAACTGGAAGAATTTTTACTGTTCTTTGGTACAATCGTCCAGATTTAATTCTTCCACTTACTAACAACGTACGCCCTGCTCTTCTGCCGGCTTGTAACAACTGTCATGAACTGGCCGGTGTATTTCCTGAACCGTTTTGGCATGATCACACGGAATGTTCGCTATCGTCTCTGGAACGGTATGATCGTCACAACCCGACCGTACCACATCGATGGATCGGCGCTGAATGAAGTATGGTTCGACCGGAGCTACGATCCGAATGCATTCGGCGTGCCCTTTGATTGGAAAAGTGCGAAGAACATCATCGATGTCGGTGGACACATCGGCACATTCACGTTGTTTGCCGCCGCCAAGGCACCGGAAGCCGGGATCGTGACACTGGAACCCGAACCTAGAAACTTCGTCATGCTCACGGCGAACATCGCTATGAATAAACTCCTCGGGCGAATCACGCCGCATAACCTCGGTCTCGGCGACGGACGGAGTACCACGCTCTTTACATTTCCAAACGACCGCGGTGGCAATTCTGTTTACCGAAAGCAGGAAGGCGGCATTCCGGTCATGATCGATACTATTTCACTCAAAGAAATATTCGATCGCCATGAGATCAGTGTCTGCGATTATCTCAAGATCGACTGTGAAGGCGTCGAGTACGAAGCGCTCTACACACTTCCACCCGAGTACTTCCCGCGCATCCGCATGATCGGCTTGGAGTATCATCACTTCTCATCTGATCCTGCGCATAATGCTGATTCGCTGCAGGCGCATCTGGAGAAAAACGGCTTCACGGTGAAACGTCACAAGAAATCGATGATGTTGGCGTATCGGTGAGAAATCAGTGAATCCAAAAATTCTTGTTTGTCGCTGAAAAAAAGACAAGAATGGTACCATGAGCACTTGGAACGATCTCACCCCGCAGGAAAAACAGGTTATCGAGAACGCGGGTACCGAGGCGCCTTTTTCCGGCGAATACGACAACGAGTTCCGAGACGGTAGTTACGCCTGCCGCCGCTGCAACGCACCCCTCTATACATCCTCTGCGAAGTTCCACTCCGGTTGTGGTTGGCCGAGTTTCGATCAGGAAATTTCGGGGGCCGTTAAAAATATCTCCGATCCGGACGGACGCCGAGTAGAAATCCGCTGCCAGCATTGTGACGGTCATCTCGGGCACGTTTTCAGCGGTGAGAATCTAACACCGAAAAATACCCGGCATTGCGTGAATTCGTTGTCGATGCGGTTTGTGCCGAAGGTAAAGTGATCATGACGCACTCTGTTAGATAAAATAATAACTGTGATGCTGCTGAAGCCACGTAAAACGGCTACGCCGCACGTGGCACGTAAAATCCCTTCTTTTGGAATACATGCCTGATGTGAGAGGCTGCGCCACGTGATCGCGCAGCGATTTTACGTGGTGCCCGGAAGAGGACTCGAACCTCCACATCCCTTAAGGATACTAGCTCCTGAAGCTAGCGCGTCTGCCATTCCGCCATCCGGGCAATGATCAATTTTTGGATTTCAAAGAACAATCTGATTTGGCAGTACTGTAGTGAAAAAGATGAGGCGATGGAAGATAGAACTTGAATCAGCAAAAGAAGCCGCTAGCATCTACTTCATACCTTCGCTCGATCGCGCGCAGGCAAAAGAAGAAGACGCAAAACCAGAATCAGATCAACACTGGACTCGCCGCCGTTTTTTGAGTAATGCAACAGTGACTGCGGTTTTTTTCGCACTTGCTCTTGACCCAAGACGGAAACCCAAGCTACTAGTCAAAAGTGGGGCGAATCAACAGGCGAGGCACGATATTTTCAGCGATGAACGGTTGTGGCTATCTGAGCTCGATACTGCCATCGATGACTGTCTGGAGGCATGTGCAATCGGAGACGTGCTTTCCATAATTACCGCCTGCACCCGCTGCAAAGCAAATGAAGAAATCGACCTGCATACGCTGGCACAGAGCACATCCCCTAGGATGCGCGCGACGCTACAAAACCTGGCTGATATCCTCATTATGCAGCCGCATCTGGCGGGGCGGGGATGTGCGGTGTTGCGTGAAAAGATTGAACGGAAATCGCCTATTGATTTTAGGAGACTGCTCGTAAGTATGATACCTGCGGACGATGATCCGATGCTCAGTACATTAAGAGTGGCCAACCCATGCAGAGCGTTCCTTGAAGATGAAGTGCATGAAAATCTTGTGTCCGATGCGACGAAGTCGCGCATCATGCAACGCAGGGATCGAATGATCGGCCACCTCGTAACCAAAAAGTGACACGACGTAGTTAATCACGAATCGGCTGATGTTTTTAAAAGGTTCTCCAAGCGGGAGGGCAGGAAGGTTGATGAGAGGGCAGGAAGGGCAGGAAGGTTGATGAGAGGGCAGGAAGGGCAGGAACGTTTTACCTTTCTGCCTTTCCTGCCTTTCCTCACCTTCCGGCCCCTTTCTGCCTTCTGTTTGCAGAAATGTAGAATGGGCATCAGCCGATTCGTGAGTTAATTCAATAGTGAGTAGTGACTGGGTGTACAATCATCCCCTCATGAAGCTCACTGATGTCTTGACTCCGGCCATCCTCAAAACAACGCAGTCGTTCATCGATGCGCTGGAAGCGATGGGAATTCGGACTGTTGAAGATTTGCTTTTGTATCTGCCAAGGGCATATGAAGATTTAAGTCAGGTCACGAATTTGGCCGATGCGCCGCTCAATGAAAAATCGACACTTCGTGGTTCGATTCGAAAACTGAAGTTGGTTAGAACAAGGTCTGGAAAAACGCTTGTGCAGGCGCAGTTTGTCGATGATGTCGGGGCGTGGGCCGAAGTTGTGTGGTTCAATCAGCCGCATATCATGCGCATGTTGAAGGAAGGCCAGACTGTGACGCTCACCGGAAAAGTACAGGAAGTCGGATACAAGCTCAAAATACAGAGTCCGCAGTTTGAAGACGGTTCGCGTGCTATGCCGCTGCATGCTGGACGCATCGTTGCGGTGTATGCGCAGAGTGCACAGATTACGAGCCGCTGGCTGCGGGAAAAACTGGCACTCGTGCGGAGCGCTGTTTCTGATTTCAAGGAGACTCTTCCAGAGGCAATCATTAAAGAAGAGAAGCTGCTTGCTCGCTCATCTGCGATCGTAGAGCTGCATGCGCCGACGACTCCCGAGCGGTTGGAGGAAGCCAAAAATAGGATGGCCTTCGAAGAAATGTATGCAGTCCAGATCGATGCACTGGAGCGTAAAAAGCAGTGGCAGGGCGACCGACAGGATCGCATCCGGATTCCGATCGATGCCGAACTTATTAAGGCGTTCTTCGCGTCACTCAATTTTACGCCTACTTTAGGCCAACGTACTGCAATCTATGAGATTCTTTTGGATATGGAAAAAGACCGGCCGATGTCACGCTTGCTGGAAGGCGACACCGGTTCCGGGAAGACGCTGGTTGCGGTCGCGGTTATTGCCGAGGTCATGGCGAGGAGCGGTCAGTGTGCGTTAATGGTCCCGACGGAAGTACTAGCACGTCAGCACACGTTCACTGTCTCGCGTCTCCTTATCACGATGCATTCTTATATTCAGAGTGGGAAATATGCCGAGAAGGGCATCAAGGCCGATCACCTGAAATCCATGCCGCAGCCGACCGTTGCACTGCTGACGGGTTCCGTTCCGCAGGCTGAGGCCGATAACATCCGTCAGAGACTTTCTCAGGGTCTCATTGATCTTGTCATCGGGACGCACGCGCTCATCGAAGATAAAGTCCGCTTCAAAGACCTTCGGCTTGCAATTGTGGATGAACAGCACCGATTCGGTGTAACGCAACGCCAATTGCTGAAGGACAAGGGCAGTCCGCATTTTCTTTCGATGACGGCTACACCGATTCCCAGGACTCTGGCGCTCACCGCGTACGGTGATCATGATCTCTCGGTACTTATGGAAAAGCCCGGTCAGCGTAAGACAATCGAAACGAAGGTCGTTGCTCCATCCGGGCGCAAGACCGTAGAATTATTCATCGACCGGCAGATTTCCGAGGGCCGTCAGATATTTGTCATCTGTCCGCTCATCGAGGAATCTAAGGATGGCGGCCTCGTGGAGGTAAAAAACGTGGAGGCTGAAGTGGTGCGACTCATGAAGTCCTTCCCGAACCGACGCATCGTCAAACTGCACGGCCGGATGACCGGTGATGAAAAAACCGATGTCATGCGCCAATTTAAAGATCGTGAGCAAGATATTCTGGTTTCAACATCGGTCATCGAAGTCGGAATTGACATCCCTAACACTACGATCATCGTTATCGAAGGTGCTGAACGGTTCGGTCTCTCGCAGTTGCATCAGTTTCGTGGGCGCGTAGGTAGGAGTGACGATCAGAGCTATTGTTTCCTCTTTACCACTACTCCCGAACAGGCTGGGTCCGAGCGGCTGAAAGCTATGGAGACTAATGACTCCGGGTTCATGCTGGCTGAGATTGATCTCAGGCTGCGTGGCCCGGGCGAAATCTTCGGAACGCGTCAGAGCGGCATTCCCGAATTTCGGTACGGCAGTCTGCTCAATGTCGATCTTGTTCTTCGTGCTCGTAAAGCCGCGGAAAAAATGTTGGGGCTGGTACCCGAAAAGAATGTTATGGCATCAGTTACGATGCCCTAAATCTTGCCCAGAATGCTTGGTTTGCTACTATATGACCTCATGCCGATTGAACTTACGAGTACTCAGACGGATTTAGCTCATAAGCTGTCACAGCATTCTAAAGATGCCTGTCAGCTTGTGGGCCTCAAGTGCCAAAAGTGTGAGCCCCAGCATTTTTACCTGACCGTGAATCGTTATTACGGACGGGTGCAGGGGATGACCTCCGAGGTGGACCGCTGTATTGACTGGTGCCTGAGTAAGGGCAAGCTCGTGTTCACGGCCCAAAGATTTGGCAACTGGTGCGCCAACAAAGTGAAATGGGACAAAGAAGAGCAGATCAAAAAAGCCGAGATGGATAAACTTAAAACTGGTACGGAATACCAGCAGGCCGACTATGCGCGGCGAGTCGCTCCGCGAGGCAAATACGATTTTCTTCAGTGAGCAACTCTCTTTGGCGTAGTTATTCACGAATCGGCTGAGGCTCATTTGATATTTCTACAGACAGAAGGCAGGAAGGGCAGAAAAGTGAGAAAAGGCAGGAAGGTGTAGGCAAGAGGAACAAAGCCTTTCTGCCTTTCTTGCCTTTTCTTACCTTCCTGCCTTCCCGCTTGGAGAACCTTTAACGACATCAGCCGATTCGTGAGTTCATTCCCAATGATATATCCTAGGGCCTGTTTTGCGGTCCCATAGTTCAATGGATAGAACGACCCTCTCCTAAGGGGTAAATGCAGGTTCGACTCCCGCTGGGACCACCATTCGACTCGCATTCGCTGCGCGAAGTGCTTGCTCATGGTCTCTGACCATTTAGTTTTATATTCCTCTGCAAAATACTTTCACCAAAGGAGCATCCCGTTCCCTGGCCGCCGAAGCCCAGCTCATTTTCGAAAATGAGCTGGGCGCAGGAGGCGCGGGTGCAGTCGGCTAGAATTCCAGGTAGGCTGGTTCAGATCAGGTCACTAGTTCGACAAAAAACTGGGGTGTTTTCAGACAATGTTATCTTGACAGTTCTCCTGCCTTTCTTATAAGACTTACACATATTCCTCTTCGCGCCTATGAATACCGCCAATAATCCGTTTAAATCCGAGATTTTAAACCAGGTTGTAGAACAAGCAGGCGTATCGGAGAACTTGGTTGCAATGCGAGAACTCAATTGCATGCGGAACGATTCTACTGGCAATAATCGTGATCTCTTCAGTAAAATAGAAGAGCCTTTGTCAGGGTTACTACAGTCTATCCCCGATGCATCACTAGAAGACCAGATTCGGTATCAGCGGACACTGGTGGAGGCACTGCGAATGGTAAGTGATCGAGTAAAGCGTATTCTTTTTGCCTGTGAGAATAAAAATCTTCTCCATCTCATCACTACTCCGGAAGAATTAAAAAATGTTGCGGAAGTGCAGTGGCAATATGATAAATGTCTGCCACCAAGTCTTAAAATTGCCTATGATAAAGGACAGGCTTATGGTGCTGATGGTGCACAGAGATGGCTAAAAGTTAACGGTGAAGAAGTGACTCTTACTAGTCAAAGAAAAATGATTGCCGGAATCATCCAAGCCTCTGTAAGATTCACCTCAGAAATAGAAAGTGAAAATGACAAACTCAGTTCTTTGCAGAGAAATAAAGAACAAAGGGACTCACAGGTACTCGACGTTGTATTTGAATCCGCCACCGTACCAGAAACAGTTTCCACAATAGACCAAGAGCCACCAGGGGGATTCATTGAAAAATAAAGCAGTAGGGCCTAAACCGTCTGCATCGGATGGCTCTATCAAAATGACTTGAAACCATCGAACAGAGATGTCATGACTTCTCCCCAGAGTACAAAAGTCACCCAACAGAAGATGCCAAGTATTGCGCCGTAGAGGATTTTCCGGCCAAATGAGATATGTCGGTCCGTGTTATCCCAGAACAGTCTTGCATCAATTAATTGTAACCCCATCGATAAAAATATCGAATACACAACGAAGTAATACGCAATCACAATCGGACTCAGCACGAACAGCGGCGAAAGTAACACGGGGCCGCCCACAGTGATTGCCTCGTAGAGAGCCGTCATCCCAGCGACGAAGAACAGTTCGTAGGAGGTGATATGGTACCTTCGCACCAGCCAAAACCCCAGGAGAGCAAGCGGAACGTAGTGTCCTTGAGCGATGATAAAAGAAGGAATTGTTTTTGGGTACATACCCCCGTACGTACCGATACCGCCGCTAGCGATGCTCAGTTCGTACAGCATCGACATTGTCCAGGATATTACGACAAATCCGACTGCCGCCAGTACCGGTGGAAGGCGGAGTTTCTCCTGTACATGAAATTGTCGGTTGACGAAGAGCATCAGCAGAAAAATGACCATGACTAATGGATCCAGAAACCACAGGTCTGAGGAATTTTCCGCATCAGGATTGGACAAGCGCATCACGATGGTGAAAATCAATGCCAAAACCACCCACACCTCGATAGTGCCAATGGGCATCAATAACCGTCGTAGAAAGTTGCGCTGCTTCGCGGGAATTTCAGGATGTTCACTATCGATCTTGGTAGAATTCAGGTCTGAAGCCATATCCTGCGGGGGGAGGGAAATTCGGGACTGGTAACTTTTTTGGTTGGTAAATCATGATGATTCGAGAAGAGAAAGATGGAGCGCGATGAGAATTCTTTCGGCGTTCTCCGGCTTCTTAAACCCTCGCATAGTTTTAAGCCGTGCATTGAAGAAACTGATGTACGACTCAAGCCTGTTTGTGGTTGTTGGAATGCGAGCATCGATGAAGTGCATGAATGCATAGCGGCAAGCTTTTTTGAAGCGCACAAGAACATTGTGATGGATGGGATTGAGCGCGAAGACATTCGTTGCAATGAGTCGCTCCAGATGTTTCCAGCGCAATGAAAAAGTTGCCGGAGATGCACTGAGTGAAAGCTGGCAGTAACGGTAGAGAATGCGCTTCTGTCTGTTGCCGGAATGATGACTGAATCGTTTGAGCTGCAATCCTGTTTTCAGGTCTCGGAGAAGGTGAATATGGCAACGATGAACATAGATGCCGTAGACCTCCAGAACCTGCGTAAGCCCCGGCAAACCATCAATGGTTGCTGCTGTGAAGACAATACCGCACTGCAAAATTGTTTGCAACAACTCGTCGAAGACCTTGGGCGATTCCTTGCCAAGACAGAGCCTGCGTTCCAGTAGTCCCGCTCTCATGTCCCACACCAAATGCTCACAGTATTTCTTTCCGCGAATGGAGAGAGCTTTGCCGTCGAGAAGCAGAATGCCGCTTGGCTCTTTTGCATTCGCAAAGACAACATCTGCAAGATCTGCATGCAGTGTCTTTAGAACAGTCACGTGGCTCTTCCTACTCGTCGTTCCGACCCTGCGGTAGGTACTTCGATCCAACACATAGCGATCGTGAAATGCGGGAGCTTCTTTTCGACCTCGTTGCTCTACTCGAAACGACCGAGAACATGA
>CAZLUK010000072.1:0-10009 GCA_964562735.1 uncultured Candidatus Peribacteria bacterium | reverse complement strand
TCAGAAGATGGATCAGATCCGAAGGAAAGCGGAGCAAAGCGCAGAATTTCTTCGATGCAATGCCGTCTTGCAGCGTAAGCGCGCATTACTTGATGAGGCCTATGCAGCGGTACTCGATGTGCTGAGCAAAAAACCCGAAGTGCACATCGAGCCGCTCCTCTGTGCCTGTCTTGCCACACTGCATGATGGGGAAATCCGCCCCGCAAAAGCACATGCCGCCTTGTTGAAGAAGTTGGTGCATGGCAAGAAGTTCACTATGGGAAAATCCATCGAAGCACGTGGCGGTTTCCTATGTGTATCTAAAACTCAGGAACACGATTTCCGCTTCGAGACGATCGTTACTCAAGTATTACGTCCCCAAACAGAGCTGCAAGTGGCGCTCGATCTCTTCTCCGCTTCCCGCAAATGACGCTCCCTCGTTCCGGCATCGGCCACGATGTTCTCTTTGCTCACGGGAGAATCTCCGTGCTGCAACAACACTTGCTTGCACGCCCGGATATCGACCGCTTACTTGGTGCTCATGATCTGCATGAAGTGGCACGCATATTTACCGAGCTGAAGTTCAGTAACCGCATCGATCAAGGAATCTCTGACCCAGACGTGATTCTCGATGCCATTGCCGTTTGGGTTCGGGACGAGGCACTGGGTATGGCACCGGAAAAATTTGTAAAAATATTTGATGTGCTTTGGCTTGAAGGAGATGTGCCGCTCCTTGCCTATCTCCTGAAGAAGCGACTCGGTCTCACCTCTGCAATCAGCCGTATTCCTACTCCGGCCATCACTGCTTTCCCTCCACAGGCATGGCAAGCACTCGTGGAGCACGGAACATCAAACGAGATTCCTGCATCCGCTGTTTCTTGCGTACAGGAAGCACTTTCACAAAAATCTCCCACCCCTGCAGTGATTGATGCGATTGCGGCTCAATGGGGAGCGAAATATCAGGTAGAGATTACTCGAAAATCTGGAAGCCCATTGATTGTGTCCTATGTCCGTCATCAGATCGATCTCCAGAACATCCGCACGGCACTTCGAGCACTAGACCTTCCAAAAGAAGAACGTGAAGCAATGCTTTTGCATGGCGGGACACTTCCTCTTTCCGCATTCTGCGGTACGAAACAGGATCTGCAGCATGCCGTTGAAGTCGCAGAAATCGGTTTTACGCTCACCGGCGAAATTCAGAACGGCGATCATCGGGAGCTGGAGCAGTCCCTGAGTGCCGTACTTGCTGAAGATATTGCTGCACTGTGGAATGTGCCTCTCAAAATTGATCAAATCTTTGCATTTGCTGCAATTGCGCTTTCCCAGTTGCGTCTGCTGCGCACGATCCTCCTTGCCAGGCGCGCAGGCTTCTCTCCGCAGGAAACGAAGCACGTTCTGCCGCCGTTTTTGCCCGCAACCCATTACATTCTCTGAATATGTCGAGCTACCGCATCGCCATCGTTGGCAGCCGCCAATCCATTCAGGGTTTCTCCCTCCTCGGAGCGGATATCGTGTCTGCGGAAACGACAGCCGAAGCGATTGCCGCGCTCTTCCGTCTGAAAAAGGAAATGACGAAAGACGAGAGGGGAACGGAGCGCAACACCTACGCCATCGTGTTTGTCACCGAAGACCTCGCGAGCGACATTCCCCCTGAAGACGAAAAGAAACTCGCTCGCGGCGCCTTACCCGCCATCATTCCACTTCCTTCTCACCGCGGTTCGAGCGGCTATGGCCTTGCGCGCCTGAAGCGCATTGTCGAACGCGCTGTGGGATCGGATATCCTTGCATAATCTTTCTCCCCTTTCTTCGTATGTCCAACGCATCCATCACCAAAGTAGCCGGTCCGCTCGTCGTTGCAGACGGCATGTCCGAGGCGAAAATGTACGAGGTCGTCCGCGTCTCGAAAGAGAGGCTCGTTGGCGAAGTGATCGAACTGCATGGCGATACCGCAAGTATCCAGGTCTACGAGGAAACCTCTGGCATCGGCCCCGGAGAAGTTGTTGAGCGTACGGGAACAACACTTTCAGTTGAGCTCGCTCCAGGACTTCTGTCATCGATCTACGATGGTATCCAGCGTCCTCTGGAACTCATCGAACAGGCGGCGAAGAGTCCGTTTATCTCCCGCGGTATCGAAGTGCCCGCGTTGGATCGCAAGAAGAAATGGGATTTCAAAGCAACAGTGAAAGTGGGGGACAGCGTCATCGGAGGCGATGTACTCGGGACGGTACAAGAGACGACGCTTATCGAGCACCGTGTCATGGTTCCGCCAACGCTTGCAGGAACACTCAAGAGCATCAAGAGCGGTGCGCATACGATCGAAGAGGTGATTGCACAGATTGAAACGCAGGACGGTAAGACGGTTGACGTACAGATGCTCCAGCGTTGGCCGATTCGGATTCCGCGTCCTGTAAGGAAGAAGAACATCCCCTCGGAGCCCCTTGCGACGGGTACGCGCATTCTCGATACCCTTTTTCCCATCGCGAAGGGGGGAGCAGGCGCCATCCCTGGTCCTTTCGGAGCAGGAAAAACCGTTACGCAGCAGTGTCTTGCGAAATATTGCAACGCGCAGGTGATCGTGTACATCGGTTGCGGTGAGCGTGGAAACGAAATGACGGAAGTTCTTTCCGAATTCCCGCATCTCGAAGATCCCAATACCGGCGAGCCCCTCATGAAGCGCACCATCCTCATCGCGAACACCAGCAATATGCCGGTGGCCGCACGCGAAGCGAGTGTTTACACAGGGATCACCATTGCTGAGTACTATCGCGATATGGGTTACGATGTCGCGCTTATGGCCGACTCTACCTCGCGATGGGCGGAAGCGATGCGCGAAATGTCCGGACGCCTCGAAGAAATGCCCGGTGAAGAAGGCTATCCCGCATACCTTGGATCGAGAACCGCTGGTTTCTACGAACGTGCGGGCATAGTCGAATGTCTCGGTTCCTCGCAGAGAAGCGGTTCACTAACCGTCATCGGTGCCGTCTCGCCTCCGGGAGGCGACTTCTCCGAGCCGGTCACCCAAAACACTCTCCGCGTGACAAAAGTATTCTGGGCGCTCGACGCCAAGCTTGCCTACAAGCGTCACTTTCCCGCGATCAACTGGCTTCAGAGTTATTCGCTCTATGCCGAAAATCTTTCTGGATTCTATACCAAGGAGGTCGCCGATGATTTCTCAAAAAATCGCGACCGGGCGCAGGTGATCCTGCAGGAGGAGAGCAAACTTGAGGAAATCGTCCGCCTTGTCGGTACCGACGCTCTCTCGCCCAAGGAACAGTTGACGCTAGAAGTCGCGCGCATGATTCGTGAAGATTTTCTCTTCCAGAACGCTTTCGACCGAGCTGATGCATTTACGTCACTGAAAAAGCAGTATCGCATTCTGAAGACAATTCTTTCCTTTATGGACACGGCGTTGCCCGTTGTTGCGCAGGAAGACTTTGACATGCAGAAGATCCGCGAAATTCCCGTGAAAGAGCGCATCACGCAGGCGCATCTCATCGCCGAGGATGCACTCGAGGAATTCGATGCGCTCGACGCGGAAATCGTGCATCAGATCTCTGCTCTCCGCTCGTAATTCGCCCATCCATTCTTCCCATCTTTTCCATGTCCACTGCCTACAAGACCATCAAAGACGTCACCGGCCCCCTTCTCATCGTTGAGCAGGTGGAAGGTGTTACCTACGACGAGCTCTGTGAGATCGAGCTCAGCGACGGATCCCGTCGTCTCGGTAAAGTACTCGAGGCATCGAAGGGTCGCGCTGTCGTTCAGCTCTTCGAATCCACTCAGGGCGTTACGACGCAAGGAACCAAAATCCGTTTCCTCGGTCGCACGTTCCAGCTCGGTGTTTCCGAAGGAATGCTGGGTCGCATATTCTCGGGTTCGGGTGTTCCGATCGACGGCGGGCAGCAGATTCTCCCCGAAAAAAAGCTCGATATTAACGGCGAGCCGATCAACCCGACGTCACGCGAATTTCCCGATGACTTCATCCAGACGGGTATCTCAACAATCGACGTCTTAAATACCCTCGTTCGCGGTCAGAAACTTCCTATCTTCTCGGGAGCAGGTCTTCCTCATAATCGGCTTGCAGCCCAGATCGCCCGTCAGGCGAGAGTTCTCACACCGAAAGAAGTGGAATCACAACATTCCGATGAACATGCGCAGGGAGGCGGTGACGACAAGTTCGCCGTCGTCTTCGGCGCGATGGGTGTGACGTTTGAAGAGGCACAGTTTTTTAAGCAGGAGTTTGAGCGTACGGGCGCACTTTCGCGCGCAGTTCTCTTTCTTAATACAGCAGCCGACCCGGTCGTTGAGCGCATCGCCACCCCGCGTCTTGCTCTTACTGCAGCCGAGTACCTCGCATACGAATTGGGGTATCACGTTACGGTTATTCTTACCGATATGACCAACTACTGCGAAGCGCTGCGTGAAGTGTCTGCTGCACGCAAGGAAGTACCGGGACGTCGTGGGTACCCCGGCTATCTCTACACCGATCTTGCGACGATTTATGAGCGCGCCGGCCGCATCCGTGGACGAAGTGGTTCCATCACCCAGATTCCCATCCTCACGATGCCGGAAGACGATGTGACGCACCCTATTCCGGATCTCACGGGGTACATCACGGAAGGACAGATTCGTCTTGATCGCAGTCTCCATCAAAAAGGAATCTATCCGCCGGTCATTCCAATGGGATCGCTCTCCCGTCTCAAGGGTAAGGCTCAGGGCGAAGGCAAAACCCGCGAAGACCACAGCGGCATGGACGCCCAGCTGACTGCCGCCTACGCGCGCGGTATCGAAGTCCGGGAACTTGCGGTTATTCTCGGTGAATCATCTCTCAACGAAGTCGACAAGGCGTATCTCACTTTTGCATCGCGCTTCGAGAAGGAGTTTATCGCCCAAGACGAGTTCAAAAACCGTTCCATCTACGAGTCACTTGCCATTGGCTGGGAACTGCTCAAAGAGCTTCCAAAGTCGGAACTTAAGCGCGTGAAGGGTGCGCATGTCGACAAGTACGGCAATCGTTCCTCCTCCACCTAAGGGCGTTCTATGGCACTCCTCACCGTCAATCCGACACGAATGGCTCTTCTGGATCTGAAGCGCAGGACGAAGTCCGCGCAGCGAGGTCACAAGCTGCTGAAGGATAAGCAAGACGGTCTGATGCAGCAGTTTCTCCTCGTTATTCGCAGAGCCAAGGAAGTGCGTTTGCGCGTGGAAAAGAGTCTTGGCGAAGCCTTTCGCACATTTCTTATTGCTTCTGCATGGCTAACGGATGCTCAGCTTCAAAATGCGCTCTCGAGTCCGCAGGCAACGATTGAGCTTGCGGTCGAGACGCGCTCGGTCATGAGTGTTCGTATACCGTTTTTTACGGTACAGAAGTCCGGCAATATCAAGGCGTACGGACTTGCTGGGACAAATGCACTTCTGGATCAGGCCGTAGACTCCTTTGATGCACTGTTTGTTACGCTTATTGAGCTTGCCCAGATTGAGAAGCAGGCGGAGGCACTGGCCATCGAACTGGAAACTACCCGTCGCAGAGTCAATGCGCTGGAGCACAAGATGATCCCCGATCTCGTGGAAACAGTGAAGTACATCAAGATGAAGCTCGATGAAACCGAGCGCTCGGCGATCGTGGGGACGATGCGCATTAAGGCGTCGATTGTGGCGCAATGGTGACATATTTTGCGTAAGATTTACGATCATCCTTTGATCACGAGAACCTCAGTCAAATTGTAGGTTTATTCCCCACGGAGCCTTGATTTTTCTGTCAAAATATGTTAAAAATCGGCTCCTTTCTCGGATAGTCCGGGAGGGGGTTTTGGTCTTTGGCAACATCGGTTAGAGATGATGCGGGATCGCAACGAGTAATTGGAAAATCATTGTTTCATAAATCTTGGCCGCCCTCCAAGGAAATAAATTCTTCACGGATTCAACGTCATAAGTATGAACGTCTATACTACGTAGCGACAATGCTAGAGAATTTCTTCAAGTTGCGACGCGCTATGCAATCCAGCCTTCGCTCGCTGCGAGCGTCTATCCATGGCCCCGAACAAGGTTCGGAAAAAGTGAAACGGGTTTTATCATCGTTTCGAGCCCCGTTGCAGAGCACGCTCCAAGAAAATAAAATCGGTTACGCCCGTCTGTCCTTCAAGAAACAGGCCTTCAACCGCATGAAACATGCTATCACTCTCGCAAAGACATCAATCGAGATACAGATGTTCATCTGGATAGCAGACACAACCGGACGAGAAGTTGCAGAACTTTTGGTCGATGCGGCAAACCGAGACGTAAAAGTAACGATACAAAAAGAAATAATCGGCGACGCCTTTGAATTCGGTGACGACTTCCTGGCGACCAAAGATGAGCAGCACCCCGTGTGGCAAGCGTTCTGGAATCATCCGCAGATCACCGTTCATCACACCAATCACCACGACCACTCGAAAACGTTTGTCATTGATGATAACGTGCTCTTGGTTTCGAGCATGAACATCGGTGATGCCTATTGCAATAACTGGCACGAATGCTTGGTAGAATTACACGGACAAAGATTCGTGGAATCGTATCGAAAAGGCAGTGCCGAGCCGCCGCAGCTTACTAAGAACGGACAAATCGAAATTATCAGGAGCTCCAGCAAACACCCGATGCTGCCGGTTGTGCTCTCGCTCATCACCGGCGCCAAGCGGAGTATTCGCATCGAAATGGCATATTTTTCCGATCCGCAAATCGTCGAGCTTCTTGCTAAAAAAACACACGAAGGCATCTACGTTTTTTTGATACTTCCACATTCTCCGGATATTCATCATCACGCCAACTTGGGCGCCGCGGCGAAGTTGCTGGCCCTGTCCCGAAGGCATCATGCCTTCGTTTTCCGGTACCCTCGCGGACTACTGCACACTAAAATGATCATCATTGATCGTAAAACACTCTTCATCGGCTCCACAAATTTCGTCACGTCGTCACTCGTAAAATTGGGCGAGACGAACGTCCTAATTCACCGGAATCCGAAGAACTGCCTGCGCTTGGCCCGCCGCATATTCGCGGAAGACGCGCTCCAGAGCGTACAAGTGGAAGTCAAAGAACTCACCCGCTCGTACTGGCAAAAATTTTTGTCGTGGCTCAGTCTGTGAAGTTCCCATCGTGAATGCAATCGCGCGGGCGCAGATACATGCCTTCGCTGCCCTGCACCTCCACGATCAAACCATCCTGGCAGTCCGGAAATACAAATACCGACGATCATGGACCACTCGATAATCAATGATGATACCCACTCCCCACCAAAATCGTCTGTGCCCGATACAATTGCTCCAAAAACACCAGTTTGCAGAGTTCATGCGGCAGCGTCATCCGGCTGAGTGAAAGAACAAGTGTCGCCTTCGACCGAATCCGATCATCGAGGCCATACGCACCACCAAGAACAAATATAACCGACAGTCCGCTATCTCTTTGCTTACGAGTCCACACAGCAAACTCAGACGAAGAGAATTCTTTGCCTTTCTCATCGAGCGCGACGATCACTCCGTCTGTTTTTTCAAGCACACCGATGATCTTCTGCCGCTCTTCTTGTTCTTCCCCAGCACCCAAAACTCTCTCCGTTAGATCGCAGAAATGACCAAGACGCTCGGCGTACAACTCGCAGCCGTCTTTGATCCACCGCGTTTTGATCTTGCCGACGGAGAGGAGAATGAGGCGATGCAAGGGCGAGTGGCTACTTCCTATGCAGCAGCGCAACGAGCTCAATATGCGCCGTATGCGGGAACATATCCACCGGCTGCACTGTACGCAGTTCGTAACCGTTTTTCAAAAACTCCCCGAGATCGCGGGCAAACGTCGCGGCGTTGCAGGAGACGTAGACGATCTTTTCCGGGCGGTGCGTGATGATTGATTCCAGTGCTGCCGGATGCAGGCCGACGCGCGGCGGATCGACAACAATTACGTTAAATTTATATTTGCCGCCGGCTTTCAGCTGCTGATGCAAAACCTGCTCGACCTTGCCTTTATAGAAACTGATGTTGCCAATGCGATTTTTCCCGGCGGACCGGAGTGCGTCGTCCACCGCAGAAGGATGTGATTCGATACCAACGACTTTCTCGCAGTACCTGGCCAAATACTGACCGATAGTGCCCATACCGCAGTACGCATCCAATACCGTATCTTTAGGCGAAAGATCAGCCGCAGCACCGACCGCGCTATAGAGTTTTTCGGTCGCGAGTGTATTGGTCTGAAAAAACGAGAACGGCGAAATCTGAAATGCGAGATCAAAAATACGTTCTGTGATCCACTGTTCACCGACGAGTACATGAATCTTCGGCTCCTCCGGTTTATCGTTTAGGCCGAAGTGCTCGACGATGAGCAGCGACTTCAGGTGTGGACGACCGGCGAAACGCAGAAATTTCTGGAATATAGGCTCAAGTTCTTTTTTTCGAGCCTGCACGACAAAACAGATCATCTGTTCATCGGTATGAATACCACGGCGCAGGATAAGATTTCTCAGCATCCCTTTGTGCGTCTTCGGATTATAAACCGGAAGCTTGGTATCATCCATGAAACGCCGGACATCTGAAAGCAGTGTAGGCAGCTGTTCGTCGTAAAGATGGCACTCGGTCACTGGAAGAATCGTCGCCCACTCACCTGCCTGATGAAAACCGATACTAGGGTTCTCGTCAAAAAAAATTCGCTGCGGTTTCCCGCCCGGCACCTTAGGGAGCTGCTGCTCGGAACGCATGCTCGAGTAACCGAACGTGAGCTCCAGTTTATTACGATAGTGAAAGACCTGCGGACTAGGGATGATCTTGAGTACCCGGCCAAGCAGCTGCTTGCGGACGGCCGGATCAACCGGCGTGAGGTGCTCCAGCGTCTCACGGACGATGTCCTCTTTGTACTGAATCTGCTTGTTATAGGTGAGGTTCTGCCACACGCATCCGCCGCAGGTGCCAAAGTGCGCACACTTGGCGACGATTTCGTCTTTGGAACGCATGATCACTTTTTCGACCTTGGCCTCGTAATAAGTATCCTTTTTTTTGGTGATAAAAACCGAAACCTTTTGGCCCGGAATAGCACCTGCAATAAAGACCGGCATGCCAGCAAGCATCGCAAAACCAGCACCGCCGTGGGCAAACTTCTCGATAGTCAGAACATGGGACTGTCCCGGCTCTGGAACAATGGGATCGGCTATACTTGACATTATTCAGAATATAATGTATAAATTAACACTTTTACAATCTATGCAATCTCCCAAGTACCATCTGCTGTCGCCGGAAAGAAAGGCGATCCACCTGCTCGCGGGGGGAACGATGTTCGGGCTTCTCGTAACTGCGATCATGGTAGCACAGACATCTTTTGCCACAAGCGGAACTAATTTACACGCAGCAGCCAAAACCAAAACGGTAGTGAAGTTAGGGCACCAGGCATCCGTAGGTCTGCTTCCGGTCATCGATCAGGCGGACATTACCCTACCCCAGCGTATTTTAGCTGACCAGGTGTTGCGGTCACTTCCTCGCCAGTGTCGGGACAATCTACAGAACTTCTACGTAAATTATGACAAGCACGCAGCAAATCGCGGCCTCGGCGGCGAGAACACGATCATCGTCATCGGCAATGTCCCGGACCGCGAATTCCGCGCCCTAATCGTCCACGAGTGCGGCCACGTTGCGGACTTAGGCGGATTGCGTGGAGCAATTGACGGTGGCAATACCAGTTTTTACGACGGCAACACACCGATCTACGGCAACGACTCGAGCGTCGCCTTTTATACGATCAGCTGGATCACGCCAAATATCAACCAACCAAACACGAAAGAAGATGATTTTGTCTCCGGTTACGCCGCATCGGATCCGTTTGAAGACTTCGCGGAGACATTCGCCTACTATGCGCTCCAAAAAGAAGCTTTTAAAAAGCTCGCTGCCAAGAACCCCGTGATGCAGGCTAAGTATGACTTTATGGACCAACTGGTCTTCACCGGATCACAGTCGATCGCCCAAGGGAAATATATCCCGGGTAAAAAAGTCCCCTGGGATGTGACCAAGCTGCCGTACGTGTGGCA
>CAZLUK010000071.1:0-16997 GCA_964562735.1 uncultured Candidatus Peribacteria bacterium | reverse complement strand
CTCATTCTGAGTTCTATAGCCCAAGCGACACTAGACATCGAAACATATAAACAGTATGTACTTCTACCTGACCAAGAACTACAAAAAATCATTTCAGAAGTGCAGAATATCATTTCTACTTTCAAGTTTACGGATGTGAATAGATAGGATGGATGTGAAATTGTATTTTGGTGACAAGAAGATCATCGAAGAAAGCGACTGTGAGAAAAATGAAGCAGAATCTACTCTGGGCGGCAACATATAACACGCTCGCTATTCCTATCGCGGCAGGTGTGTTATATCCCGCGTTCGGCATATCAATCCGTCCTGAGTGGGCTGCGCTCCTCATGTCCGGCGATTCTGTTGCGGTCGCCGTCAACGCGGTACTCCTCAAGCGCGTCGAATCTTCCCTGACTTCTTCCTAATGGCCATCACCACAGTCGGGCGAGCTCTATAGCCAGAATGATAATGAATGCGTCCTCTGATTGTCTACAAATTCACATATTTGCATCTTCACCCCGCCTTGTGATTCTGCTCTTCACGCGTTCCCAGTACTTCCGAAGCCCACCGGGGATCAAGAAGCCGATTCCCAGTAACTCCATACCGACGAAGATGAGGAACGCCGCCCCCGGTGTGAGCGGAGTGACAAGTGCGACAACGCCAATAATAAGCAGGATGATCCCGATGACTCTTTTCAAGACAAGGATGAGCATAAACGAGATGTTAGCCCTTCCTGTCTCTGTTCGATACCAAATGACGGGGTACTGCTATACTCACACTATGCGCCGGTTAGTTTTTGCGCTTGTTCTCAGCTTGTTTCCTGCGCTTATCGCGCCGGTGGCTTTTGGGCAGACTGTTCCTGAAGACGAAAATGGCATTCAGGCCATCATCACGGGCCCCAAGGACATTGCCGTTGGCCGCACGATCATTCTGGATGCTTCGTCGAGCCGCATTCAGGGCGATCAGACCGAATACCGGTGGAGCATCGATGAAACCAAACAAAGCATCGGACGTAACGTGGAAACCATTTACACGCCGGAAAAGACCGGACAGCTCACGTTTCGCCTGCTCTTAAAAACCACGGGACTTAATGGAAAAGCTGAGCAGGCAGAAGCCGAACATCAGGTAACCGTCTTCAAGCGGAAAATAGTCGTGATTGCCGACGGCTCGGTGACGCAGGACAAACTGACGACTCACGCCGCAGAAGCGCTGAAGGACGGCGTCTACGTAAAAATTATCCAGACCGATCCGGCGACGAAGAGGCTGGTAGTCGAAGACGCGCTTTTCAAAATGCTTTCAGAAGACAAGGATGCGCTCTCTGGTGCGGATGCAATCATCATCTGGACGGAAGGTATTTCCGGTCTGCAGGCGCTCATGCGCGCGGTCCAGGTCAGCAGTGAACGGACCGCCGCGATGCACAACCAATCAATCGTGATTCTGACTGAGAACAGCCTCGGCACCATCGCCCGCACGACGCACGGCGCTCTCACACTGCTGCGACCGGCCGAGATCGTCATCACCCGCAGTGAAGCCATTAATCCGCTGCTTGCAGCCGCAAACATGAACGAATTTCGTACGACGATCAAAACCCGCGACATCGGTTCGCTCACCTTGAGCTCGTCATCCGTGACTCTCCGTCCATGGGACTTTCTATCGATCCTCGTGAACTATCTCCTGGCGCACGGAGTTTCGGGCCAGGCCGTGATCCTGCTTCTCATCCTACCGATCATCGCGACGATCTTCGCGTTCCTCAAACAGATTATCGGTATCACGTCGTTCGGCCTCTTTGCGCCGTCAATCGTGGCCTTGAGCTTCCTCGCTCTTGGTTGGCAGATCGGTCTGCTGTTTCTATTATTTATCCTGATAATGGGCTATCTGACCCGCTCGGTGATGAAAAGGTGGCGGCTCCTCTACATCCCAAAAGTTGCGATCATCCTTACTGTCCTCAGCTTCACGCTCCTGCTTCTCGTCGCCATCGGTACCTACGCCGGACTCGCTTTCCCGCGGGATACCGTGTTCATTCTGCTCATCATGTCCGCGCTCGCCGAGAACTTTCTCAATCTCAAAACCGAGGAAGGCTGGCGTTCCGCCATTATCGGCATCGGAGAAACGGTATTCGGATCACTGTTGTGTGTATTTATTGTTCAATCGCAGTGGCTACAGTCGCTCGTGCTTGCATATCCGGAAATCGTACTTCTCACGATCATCATCAATATTGGGCTCGGCCGATGGACCGGTCTCCGGCTTGTCGAATACTTCCGCTTCCGCGAGGTCTTCAAGAATCTTCAGGAAGAAGAATAAACTATGTTTTTCCCGTTCCTGAACCACTACGGCGTTTTGGGCTTGAACGCTCGGAATCTGTTGTACATCAAGCCGTTTAACCCCAAGAAGGCGGTTGCCTTCGCGGATGACAAGATGAAGACCAAGGCGTTTCTCTCCGCTCGCGGCATACCGACGGCCCGGCTCTTTGCGCGGATCGAAACCCGTCGTCAGCTGAATTCTTTCGATTTCAGCACTCTTCCGGAAGAATGTGTCCTGAAGCCCAACGAAGGCTTCGGAGGGGAGGGGATCATCATCCTGAAAGGCAGACTAAACGGCGAATTTCTTGAGCAAGGCAAAACTCCGATCACCGAACGCAGTCTCCGGGAACACATCGAAGACATTCTCGACGGTAAATACTCGATCAGCGGCCAGGCCGACAGCGCATTCTTTGAACAAATTCTCGTTGCCGACGATTCGTTCATACCGTTCCGCCCGGCCGGACTTCCGGATTTACGGATCGTAGTTTTCAATCTTGTGCCCGTCATGGCGATGCTCCGCATTCCCACAGCCGAGAGTCATGGCAAAGCCAACGTGCACCTCGGCGGCATCGGCATCGGCATCGATATCGCCAAAGGAGTCACCACGCATGCAGCGCAGTACAATCGGATGCTCTCGGAACTGCCGCACGGTACGCCGATCGCTGGCATCCAGATTCCGTGCTGGGATGAAATTCTGCTCATCTCGTCGCGCATTCAGTACATCACGAATATCGGCTATCTAGCTGTCGATCTTACCCTCGACCGCGAACTGGGGCCGGTACTCCTGGAAGTAAACGCAAGGGCCGGGCTCATGGTGCAGGTCGCAAACCTCGCTCCGCTCCGGGCAAGGCTTGAGCGCGTCTCGGGCCTGAAAGTGAGCTCGCCCGAAAAGGGCGTGCGCATCGCGCAGGAACTCTTCGGCGAGAAAGTCGGCCGACGTCACGCTGACCAATCCGAAAAGCCGGTGCTCGCCTCCCGAGAAATTATGGAAATCTCCGGTGAGAGCTATGTGGTAGAGGAACTCTGCGCCGTGGCCCCGGAACAGGAACAGACTGTTTTCTCCGCAGACTTCATCGAGGAACTGGAAAAACGAGCTGTTCTGGAATCCGTCGAGGGAGCACCTGGAACGTACAAGATCAAGTTTAGTCTTGCCGGCCGCAAGATCCAGACGCTGGTGCGAAAAGGTGAAACCGGAATCAAGGACGTGCGGGCCATCATCGGCCGCCGCGACCTCGCCGGATTCCTCATCGATCCGTCGAAGCGCACTGATAATGTGATTCGTACGACTGGCATCAAACATGATCTGCGTGCCGCAGACCGCCTGCTCTGCACCTACGACAAAGATCTTCAGCTACTAAAAGAACTGCGGCCGGTGAATCTGGAAGAAGAACTGGAGCGCTGCCGCCTCGACGAATCGTATAATCCGGTGTTTCTCCCGCGCGAACCGAAGATTGACCTCCGCCTGATGGAAGCGAATCTTCACAAGATCGATACTGACGATTCTCCGCTCGGGATCCTGCTCCGGAAAAAGCGCCGCGAGCTTCTGCTGAAAGTGGATCTGCTCCGTGCCCGCGGAGATGGTATGAAATTCAGCACTGCGAGCTTGGCGCTGTTTGGCGCTCCGAGCGCTGCCCTTATCGGTTTTGCTGAGACCCACCTGAAATCCCGCATTGCGTGTGATCTACCGGTGCCAGCAAACGAACTTCTGAGTGCTGAGGAAGCCAAATCAGAATTTGATCATGTCTTACTGGCCTACGGACTGCACGATTGGCAGGTGACAATTAAAACCTCGATGATCGCCGACTGCGCCGTCGGGGGACAAAGCGTCTTTATTCGCTCGGGAGCGCGGTTCAGCCGTTCTCACATCGAGTGTCTGGTAGCCCACGAGATCGAAACTCATGTACTTACAGCCGAGAACGGATCCATCCAACCATATGAACTCTTCCGGTTTGGTTTTGCAAATTACTTAGATACCCAGGAAGGGCTAGCCATCTTTAGTCAGCTCAGGGTCATCTCGCCGCACCACGAAAGACGCTACCTCCACGCCAAAAGAGTTCTCGGTGTCGCTTTCGCCATGGAACACTCGTTTGCGGAGACCAGAAGATACCTGATGCGGGAACTCGGCTTAACCCCGGAAGAGGCGCTCATGCGGGCCGCTGACCTCAAACGAGGAGTATCACGGACTTCGGAACCAGGCGCTTTTACGAAATCGCTGGTCTACTACCGCGGGTATCGAGCAATCGAGCAATTTGTCAGGGAGGGTGGGGATATCAGACGGCTGTACGTGGGCAAGATCGCCATCGAGGACTTAGGCCTTGTCGACCAGATCAGCGGGGTAAAAGCCGCCCTGATTCTCCCCAAATACCTGCGGCAAAAGAAAGTTTCCATGATTTTAAAACCGTCGAAAAAGCGTCAGAAAGCACTCAAACCGTAAAATAACTGAACGTAAGTGCATAATAGTGTGGAATGATTTGACATATAAAGCAAATACGTATATAAATATCACCTTTTTACTTTCCCCCTCCCCACGTGGTACAGGCCTTCCTTCATATGTGCACGCTCGGCACCAAGAAAGTCGTCACTGTTCTGACACTGATACTCGTGTTGTCGCTCGCGTTCACCACTCTCATGGCGGTTAGCTCAGAGATAACGTTTGCAAGTCATAGTCAGTGTTCCGATGGAAAGGATAACGATACCGACGGACGGGTAGATTACCCGCAGGACGACGACTGCGCCTCGCTCGACGACGACTTTGAAGGCATTGGCCTGAATGGCAACTTCATCACTGTTACTGACGGTAAAGAATCGGTGCAGCCCGGAGGCAATATGGTGTACGTCATCACTCTAAAACAACAAAGGCAAGATGCACGCGTCGTGAACATTAGTTTCCACCTGCCAAATCAGGGCAACATCGTATCCGCTACTGATGGCGGCGATGTCCGCAACGGCTATGTCCGTTGGACCAATGTCTCCGTGTACAAAAACGTGACTCGTACGCTGACCGTGAATGCCAACGTGAATCCGGATGCTGCTGTCGGCCAGTATGTGGTCGCCCGGGCTCTGGTGGAAGGCAACGAAGCCACTGATACTACTCTGATCGAAAACTACGTTCCGCCGCCATCCGACCGCTACAAAGTGAGCATCACCGACGGGCGTGAATTTGTCACCCCGGGTCAGAATCTTACGTACACTGTCCGCGTCAAAAATACGTCATCGCAGGTCGCCACTACCGATGTCCGCGCGTCTATGCCCTACATGTCGGAATACCTTGCCATAAGCGACGGTGGCGTGCGTGACAATTACAATGTGACGTGGCGCTCGGTGACGCTTTATCCGGGGCAGGAGAGAATCTTCACGTACACAGTCCAAGTGGACCGTAACGCAGTGAACCGCTTCGCAATTCGCGCCCGCGCCTACGTCGGTACGATTAGCGCGCTCGATGAAACTATTGTTGGCTTCGGATTACCATATCAGGCGATCACAACAACGATTTCAGACAATCGTAACACCGCCGAAATCGGACAACTACTGACCTACGTCGTGAAAGTAACCAATAGCTCCAATATCGTCGGAACCAACGTATCCGTGAGCGGCGCCATGCCGCAGCACGGTGAGTTCGTGTCGGCTACCGAAGGCGGTATCTCCGATGGTGTTAACGTCCGCTGGCTCATCATCCAGATCGCCCCGCGTGACACCCGTACCCTAACGTACACCGTGCGCGTCCGTTCCGATGTCCCGCTCAGTAGCATCCTCACTGCCAGCGCAGTTGCCGATGGGATGAACGGACAGATTTCTCGTGATGTCACGAAAGTAGTAGCCGAAAGCAATGAACTGGGTATTGCGAGGGATGACGTTATCTTCCGCAAAACTGCAGATCGCACCGAAGCCGTCCCTGGCGGAGCCATCCGTTACACGCTTTTTATCAGAAATACTTTGGACCACGTTATTTCAGATGCCATCATCGTGGACCGTTACGAGACGCAGTACCTCTCGTTCGTCAGCACCGAGAACCGACAGAATCTTGTCAACCGCTCTGAGGGCCACATGGAATGGCGGGTACCGGTCCTGAAGCCCGGTGAAAGCTGGCAGACGACGTACGTGCTTGCCGTAGCAGCCGACGCTCCGACCGGTATCGAGCTTGACAACGTAGCTACCCTCCGCGGCGCTGACGTCAGCGGCATCTCGCTAACCGAGCGCGTCCGCACCAACCAGACCGGTGTCCTCGGCGATTTCCCAACGACTGGTGTTGGCATGGATGCAATCCTCGCGCTGCTCATGAGCATCCCGGCTCTGGCTGCCACCGGTATCCAGCGCAAAGTTGCTCTTTCTTAAAACACTGAGTGCTACTTCAGCGAATCAAACAGCTGGCTCATAAGATCTAGGATCGTTCCAAACGACAAGTCAAACGGAACATCGAGGAGCTTGGCGATCCAGGAAACTACGAAGAACGCAATAAAGCTCACGAGGAGACCGATGATCGAATAGCGCACCGTGTGGACAGCCTTCTTGATCTTCTCCTCGTTGCCGGCGGAGAGGATAAAGGTGATGCCTCCCACGATGATGTAGAAGAGGCTCAGGACCGAAGCCAGTATCAGCGCGAAGGCGATGACGGTAGCGACGATCTGGACGATGGAACCGTTCTCAATGAGATCGCGAATCATAGAAGGGAGGGAAAAAGTAAGTGATTAAACGGAAGCCGTCTCCGGCTCCAATACTTTTAGGTTGACACGCTGGTTGCTGGCCCCGCCAATGACGCGGAGCAGGGTCCGAACCGACTTAATGGTCTGACCGTTCTTGCCGATTAGCTTACCCATATCGCGGTCGCTCACCTTCACGGTGATCAGGACTCCGAGCTCATCGAGCTTGGCCTCTACAATCAACTGATCTTTGTCCTCCACGAGCATTAAGAGGACTGTCTTGATGAATTCGTATCCGGGGAGAGCGCCCTCGGCCACTGTCGGATCTGTCATAACAAGCGCAGGATAGAGCTCCGAAAGATATTTGTCACGCTAATCATTTCAAATTCGCAACTCAAATCTTTTATGTGGCCGGTGTTACTGGCACGGGTGCCGGAGCAGATATGGCTTCAGCTGGCACTTCTTTCCGTGATTTTTGTTTGGTATAGCGTACGATAAACTTTTCCATGTCTTTCATGCCGCTACGCTTCAGGAGGCGAGCTAGCGTATCGCTTGGCTGTGCGCCTTTACTGACCCAGTACGCAACGCGCTCGATATTACACTTGAAAACAGGAGTTTCGCGGCTTGGCAAGCAATGTCCAAGGATCTCGTGCATGCCTTTCTTGGCACTCTTGGTCTTTTCCGAGACCACAATCCGGTACGTCGGAATGTTTTCACGGCCGGTTCTCTGGAGGCGGATAACGAGCATTGCGTGAGTGACGTATAAGCAGCCGAACAAGTCTAGAGGAGCGATAAAACCCGTGCAAGGCTATTTATGAGAAGTCATAAGTCAGCAAGGATCACACGATTCTTGGCCGGAAAAACATAATTTCAATAATTCCCGCAGACGGGACGCCGCGTCCCGCAACAGTAACCGATCCTGCGCAAGAATCGCCGTTTGTTCACCAGCCATTTAAATCGCTGGTGAACAAAAAAGAGCAGGAAAATAATAGAGAAAATGACATGCTTGTAGTGATAAATGTGAGAACGAATAAAAGTATGCTTCTTCTTCCTCGGGACGCGGCGTCCCGTCTGCGGGGAGAGGAGAAGAAACGGCGTCCCTGCTGCGGGGAGAGGAGAAGAAGCGGGGCATGAAAAATATGAAGTGCGCTTTCAGTCCATCAAAGTTTCTCCAGCCAAGAATCGTATGATCCGTCAGCAAGTCACAAGTATAAAACACTTATGACTTTTCAAGAACACTCTGTAGCACACCAGCTGTCTGCGCTGCCGTATTTTTCCATGAAAATCGTCCGGCCCAGTGCTCGGCCACAGTCAGTTTTTCCAGACTACGGATCGACCGATCCAGGACAATCCTGCGCATGCCATCTGCTATTGCAGTCACCGTAGGCTGAACGAGAGTCGCATGTTCTCCGCACACTTCCGGGATCGGACCAATGTTAGTTGCGAGCACCGGTGTGCGGCAGGCCATGGCTTCAATTAGCGGCAGACAGAAACCTTCCATCAGAGTCGCCGTCACGCAGCCAAGTGCTGCCCCGTAGAGCGCCGGTAGATCCTCCGTAGGGACGGTCGGAATAAAGTGGACATCCTTGCGTCTGCCAAAGGCCGCACACTCGATGCCGCCAGCAACCAGCACAAGCTCGATGCCGGGTAGTCCGGCCAGAGCAAAGGCATCGATAAGCAGGCCGACGTTCTTGTGCTGCTTGCAGTTGCCGACGTACAAAAGAAATGGTTTATCAAGCCTATATCTCATTTTCACTTCGTCTTTCACGGCTGCGCTTTGAGGACAAAAAGCATCGGAGACTCCGGGGTACGTTACAGTCGTTTTGTCTTCGATACCCGGGGCATAGAAGGTTCTGATGTCCGCCTTAGTCGATTCGCTCACGGCTAAAATATGTTTGGCATTGCGAAGCGCGTTTGCCATGACAAAGCGATACGCAAGCCGCCTAGACAACGACGCCTCGTTGGGGAAACGGTGCAGAATCAGGTCGTGCACCGTGCAGGTGAAGGGCACCGGACAGAAGAGGGGAACGTTGAAATGCGGGCAGTGGAAGAGGTTGCATTTGGAGTCCTGAATGAGATTCGGCAGATCGGTCTGTTCCTGGAAGGAGTAATGTCTAAATGGCGCTTCGCGTAGCTCAACGCCGGAAATTTTGGCAAGCGGTGCCAACCACTCCTCGCGCGCTGACTTCACGAACAAGACATACGACCAACTGTCACCACGGGCGATGAGTTCGCTCGTAAGATTGCGAGTAAACGTCCCGAGCCCGGCTAGAGCAGAACCAAAACGGCAGTCAATGCCCACAGTTGGCATAGATTTAGAGCAGGTGTTGGGGAAGAACAACAGTGTAACATAAAAGCATGCTCATCCGAGAGATGCTTGCAGCGTCTGGCCTGCCAGCACTCGATTCTGAAGTGCTGCTGGCGCACGTCCTACAAAAGCCCCGTTCGTGGCTGGCAGCACACGCTGATCAGCCGCTAACCGGAAGTGATGTAAAACGATTCGAGGAACTCGCCGCGCGCCGGAGAAAATGCGAGCCCATCGCCTACATAATTGGAGAAAAAGAATTTTTCGGACGGATATTCCAAGTCACTCCGGATGTCCTGATCCCCCGGCCGGCTACCGAAGAATTTGTTATTTGCGCTCTTGATTTTATAAGGAGTCCGCGGCTCATCGAACGCGAAATCGATACCGGAATCTCGGCACTCTGCGTTCCTGTCGCCTCCGGAATACCGGAACTACTTGTCGACATCGGCACCGGCAGCGGCTGCATTGCGGCAACGCTCGCACTTGAGGGAAGGTCAGAGAAAATTATCGCGGTCGATAGCTCAGAAGCAGCCCTTGATGTTGCAAAACAGAATTTTGCCAACTTCAAATTGAGCATCATCTCAGCAGTCGGCGACGGTCCGTCATTCGTTCGCTCAATTCTTCAACCGTTTTTTGTCTTGTCCAATCCTCCGTATATTCCGGAAGGAACCAAGCTACAGAAAAACGTCAGTGATCACGAGCCGCATGAAGCACTGTTTGCAGGAAAAGAGGGCATGGACGTACTTGCCGGACTCGCACGGGCTGCTGTCGGAAATCCTGCCTGCCTCGGTATCGCGCTGGAACTGAAGACCGGGCAGATCATCGCCGTTAAGAACCTGCTCGGAGTGATGTAAATTATCGTAGAGACGCCCCGTGTTTTTATTGGAAATACAACCTGCTCGTTTGTAGTGACAGCAACATCCATGCGGGGCGTCTCTACGAAAAAAGCGTCTCTACGAAAAAAGTGGTATTCTTGCCGCATGCAGCAGCTCCTCAAGGATCTCGGTCCGGTTTCCGCCATCATCGGTGCCCAATGGGGGGATGAGGGTAAGGGGAAGGTAACCGATATCTTGGGCAAGTATTTCGATGTGATCGCGCGGGCCTGCGGCGGAGCAAATGCCGGACACACCATCATCGTCAGTGGCAAAAAGCATGTCTTTCATCTGTTACCGGCGGGCTGTCTGCACGAGGGCAAACCTATCGTTCTCGGCTCCGGTATGGTAATTCACCTGCCAACTCTGCTTGAAGAAATTCGCACACTGAAAGACGCAGGTTTCGATCTCCTCGACCGTCTTTTCATCTCTCCAGCCGCACATATACTGTTTGATTTTCACAAAGCGATCGATGGAGAATTAGAAGCGAGGCGAACGAAAGGAATTGGCACGACCCGCCGCGGCATCGGACCGGCGTACATGGACAAGGCCGGACGCACGGGTATTCGCATGGAACGCCTGAGTGACAATCTGAAAAACGAGCTGACTGTCCGCGCTAAAGACATCGAAGCCATGTACGGCGTGAAGGTCGATATTGATTCCGAGATGAAAAATATCGCCGAGGCTAGAAAATATTTATTGTCGTGCATCGTGCCGTCTCTGCCGGAACTCATGCATAATTTCATCGTCGGGAAGAAAACAATCCTGATCGAGGGCGCGCAGGCCACCCGGCTTGATCTTGATCACGGTACTTATCCGTTCGTCACCAGCAGTTTCACTACCGCTGCCGGTGCACTACAGGGCCTCGGCCTTGCACCGCGGATCCTCACTTCCTGCATCGGGGTAGCCAAGGCGTACTGCACGCGGGTCGGCACCGGAGATTTCCCGACTGAGAACACAGGCGAGCGCGGCGACAAACTCCGTGAGCGGGGAGGGGAGTACGGTTCCACCACGGGCCGGCCGCGCCGCTGTGGTTGGATGTATCTGCCGGACATCGCAGACGGCGCCTGGATTAACGGATTTTCGTGCCTTAATCTCACAAAGCTCGATGTCCTCGATGAAGAAGAATCAATTCCGGTCGGTACCGGAAAAAATCCGGCAGGAGCTGTAGCGTACCATACGCTGCCGGGTTGGAAGACATCTACGAAAGGCATTCGCGAATGGATGAAACTCCCGAAAGAAGCTCGCGAGTACGTCGATTTTATCGAGAAATGTACGGGTGTTCCGGTTCGTCTGATTGGTACGGGACAGGCGAGGGAGGACATTATTGTTCGATAAAAAGTCACAAGTCAGAAAGTCACAAGTTATAAGTAATTTTGTAGTTACTCACGAATCGGCTGATGTTTTTAAAGGTTTCCCAAGCGGGAGGGCGGGAAGGTTGATGAGAGGGCAGGAAGGGCAGGAACGTTTTACCTTTCTGCCTTTTCTGCCTTTCCTCACCTTTCTGCCTTCTGTTTGCAGAAATGTAAAATGAGCATCAACCGATTCCTGAGTTCATTCGTAATTTTTACTTGTGACTTATGACTTAAAGACTTATGACTCGTCGGTTCCTTTGTGATAGGCTCGACCCCGTGATTACGCGGACCGGATCACTATCGGAGACCCAGAAACGTCGCTCCTTCAAACAGCGTATTTTCGTGCTGCAAGGGATTCTGGTGTTCGTCTGCTTGATCATCATCGGACGCTTAATCGAGCTACAGATTGTCAACGGTGCCGAATACAGCCGCCGAGCCCAGGAACAGCAATACGGCGGTGTCGTACTTGCGGCAAAACGTGGAGAAATCCTGAGCCGTAACAGCAAGACCGGCGAGACGAGCATCCTCGCTACAAACACGACGCTTGATCTTTTGTACATCGATCCACTAGTCGTTCACGGCGACCACGCAGCGATTGCGGACGAACTGTCGAATATACTCGTGACCCCGGCATTTGATGCAGCCTGCCGCAAAGGCGCCACTGCGTGCCCGAATGAGCTTATCAAGTTCTACCGGCCTGCGTTCGATCCGCTTGCCAAAGTTAAAATTGTTGTGAGCGGCTCCGGCTCCGGTTACACCGTGATGATCCTCACGGGTGCTCTTGCGATAACCGATCCGGCGTCGCCACTGCCTGACATTACCGAAGTGCAACGCCTCTTTGCGAGGTACATCGAGGATCGTATCCGTCGCCAAACTGTCACATTTGCGCCGCTGCTTTACAGCGCAAACAAAAAGCAAATTGCCGAGACCGTGAAGATGAATATCCCGGGCGTTTCCGTAAATGAGGAACAGAAATTGGTCTACGTGAATCCGGATCTCATCGAGCAATCATCAATCGGAGAAATTTCACGTCAACTCTCTCCGGTGCTGAAGCAGGATCCAAGCGTGCTCCGGACCCGAATGCTCCAACGACCACTGCGGTACGTTCCGATCATGAACCGTCTACCACCCGAGCTCTCGCGCAAAGTCCGTGAAATGAAGAAGAATCATGCTACAGAGGCGTCTAAGCAAGCAGCTGTTGATCCGCATGCGTACGACTCATTCCGCGCCGTCGCACTCGTTCCGCAACACTGGAGATTTTATCCCGACACCAGGATCGCCTCGCACCTCATCGGATTCATCAACACCCTTTCGGAGCCGCAGTACGGCATCGAACGCACGTACGATTCGGTTCTCCGCGGACAGGAAGGCCTAATCGCGTCCGTGAGCGACCCGTTCGGCGGCCAAATCGTTTCATCCGACCATAAGTTTATTGACCCCCGCGACGGCTCCACGATCACACTGACAATCGACCGTTTCATCCAGTCCAAGGTAGAAGAACTGCTGGAATCAATGGTAAAGAAGGTCGACGCCGAAAGCGGGCAGGTCATCATTATTGATCCGTACACCGGCCGCATCGTCGCAATGGCTAACGCGCCGCTCTTTGATAATAATTCGTACGCCGCAGTGTACGAGAAAGAACCGATGTTCATCGATCCCGAACGTGAAAAACAGATCGTGGTGGAAGTCTTTAACCCGGAGACGAACGCGCGCGTGGTCAAGGCATACCTCCCGGACATTCTGCCGGAGGGACGAACCCGTCTTGGCAAAGAGATCCAGGACAAAATCAAAGAGCTGGAAGCCCTTTACGACCTTCAGAGTATCAGCCGCTATTACCTGTACCTGGGGGACAACAACCGCCGCGAAATCTTTTTAACCGATCATAAAAGCATATGGCTGAAGTACCAGAACAACATCGGCATCGGTTCGTACGTGAACCGCAACGTTCAGGAAGTGTACGAACCAGGTTCGGTCTTGAAGCCGGTGACAATGGCGATCGCCATCGACCAGGGTGAAGTCTCGCCGCTCGATATCTACAACGACACTGGGGCCGTAAAAGTGGATGTCTTCACCATTAAGAATGCTCTGAGCACGTACTACGGGAAAGTGACGATGGTCGACTGCATCGATTTTTCCATCAATACCTGCATGACCAGCGTCAGTCAGAAACTGGGCCGCAAGCTCTTCCGTTCGATGCTCGATCAGTTCGGCTTCGGCCGTATCACGGGCATCGAGCTTGATAATGAGCTGCCCGGCGACCTGAAGCCCTGGAAGGAATGGAGCCCTGCGCTCGTGATGACCATGGCGTTCGGACAGGGGATTACGTCTACGCCGCTCCAGATGATAACGGCGTACACCGCACTCGCGAACGGCGGCAAGCTCATGCGTCCGACAATCGTAGACCAAATCGAACACTCGGACGGCACTATCGATAAACGTCAGCCCACAATCGTAGGCCAAGTCATCAAGCCCGAAACAGCCGCGACGATCACGGCCATGCTCATCCACTCGGCGCAGAACGGTTTCGCCAAAGCCGGAAAAGTACCGCACCACCGCATCGCCGGCAAGACCGGTACATCGCAGATCGCCGGCCCCGGCGGCAAGTACGAATCCGGCACCGGTTCCACTATCGCCACCTACGCCGGCTTTGCCCCGGCCGATCGCCCTAAGTTCGTGATCCTGGTGAAGCTGGACCGGCCGAAGAAGGATGACTTCGGCTCCAAGTCCGCAGCGCCGCTTTTTAAGGACATCGCGTCGTTCCTCTTCGATTATTACGGGATACCGCCGGATGAGAAGTAACACGGTCACGATGACCGTGCTACTTTACTGTAACCGACTTCGCCAAATTCCTGGGCATATCCGGATCTCTTCCTCGTAGAACCGCGAGTAAGTAAGCCAAAATCTGGACGGGAATAATATTGACGATCGGCTGCGCTGCCCCGGCGTCCGGTACCTTGATCCAGTGATCGAAGACATCGTGCTTCTTCGGCGCAATGCCGATGATGAGTGCGCCGCGTGCCTTGAGCTCTGAAATATTATTGAGCATGTCGTTTGTGAATTCATCGTTGCCCATGAGCGCGATGCAGGGAGTGCCTTTTTCGATCAAAGCGATCGGCCCGTGCTTCAGTTCGCCGGCAGCGAAGCCTTCGGCGTGGATATAGCTCACTTCTTGGATCTTGATCGCAGCCTCGAGTGCCATCGGGTAATTCCAACCCTTACCGATGATGTACATGTTGTCATGCGTGTGAATCGCATCGGCGACTGCTTGAATATGCTGCACGTACCGCGGGTTTAACATATCGTTGATCTGTCCGCCAGTTTCCTGCAGCAAAAGTCGTCCGGCATTCAGTTTGCCAGCAACCGCATGGGCGATAAGCAGGAGCACCGCCATCTGTCCGGTTGCGGCCTTTGTTGAGGCGACAGCTTTTTCGGGACCTGCATTGATAAGCAACGTGTAATCGGCCGCGCGCGCGATCGATGAGCCTTCGGTATTCACAATTGCAAGCACTTTGGATCCCGCAACCTTTGCGACTTTCATGGCCTCCAGCACGTCAGCCGTCTCACCGCTTTGGCTCACGACGATGATGAGGCTTTCTGGCTTCAGGAAGTGGTGGTAGATCGGAAATTCACTCGCTGGCGCAAAATTCACGTGCCGCTTGGCGACGACCGAGAAGAAGTAATCGGCCACCATGCAGACCTTTCCGGCAGTGCCACAAGCGGTGAGGATGCAACCGAGGCAGGTCTCGATGGCCTTCGCGACTTCCAGAATTTCATTCTCATCCTGATGGATCGCGCGGCGGATGCTCTCTTTTTGATCCATGATTTCCTTCAGCATGTAGTGCTCGTATTCGCCTTTCTCGGAATCTTTTACTTCCCAATCAATCGTGACGTTGCGCTTGCTCCTCTCGCTGCCTGAGTCGATATCGAGGAATCGGATCGCGCCGTTTTCGATCGTGAGCATCTCACCGTCATCCAGATACTGCACCGTGCGTGTGTGCTCCAGAAACGCCGGAATGTCGGACGCAACGAAGTATTCATTCTTGCCAACGCCAACTATGAGGGGAGAACCGGTGCGCGCGGCGACAAGCCCCTTTGAAAGTTTGTCCATGACCAGCACCGCATAACGTCCGTGGAAGCGTAGGCATGCTGTGCGGACAGCCTCATGCAAAGCCATTCCACTTTTCAGCAGTTCTTCGATGAGGTGGGGGATTACCTCGGTGTCTGTCTCGGACACAAACCGGTGTCCCTTCGCCTTAAGTTCGTCTCTGAGTTCCCGATAATTCTCGATGATGCCGTTATGAACGACGGCAATCCGTTCATCACAACTCGTGTGCGGATGCGCGTTCTCTTTCGTCACACCGCCGTGTGTAGCCCAACGTGAGTGAGCGATCGCGAGGCTGGAGACATCAGCGTAATCCTCGGGCTTCACCGAACCGATTTTGCCGACGTCTTTGCCAATACGAAGCGTACCGTCGTCTCTGCGAATCGCAATGCCCCAAGAATCATAACCGCGATACTCGAGATTCTTAAGTCCTTTGATGACCACCGAACCCGCGTCCGTCCGTTTGCCGATGTAACCGAAGATTCCACACATTTCACCATGATCGTACCACGAAAGTTATAAGTCATAAGTCAAAAGTCATACGTAGGTTTTTACTTGTGACTTGTGACTGAAAGACTTGTGACTAACACATTGACTTCCTAGAGCGCGCTAACTATGCTTACCTGGCTTTAAAGCTCACTCTTTTCTATGCCAGTTCTGAAAGCTTCCATCAGACACGCTCGTCAGTCCGAGCAGCGCCGTGCGCGCCGTCAGCCGTTCAAAACCGGCATGAAGACCCAGATCAAAAAAGTGCAAGATCTCGTGAAGGCCGGCAACAACGCCGAGGCCGTCAAAGTTCTCCCGGTAGCGTACAAAGCCATCGATACTGCCGCCAAGAAGAACATCATCCATTGGAAGAATGCCGGCAAAAAGAAGTCGGCACTCGCCCGCATCGTAAGTCCCAAGCAGTAAGTGATGCCCATCCTGCTCGGTATCGACGCCGGCACCAGACGCACGGGAGTCGCTTTTGCTGATACTAAGGCCGGATTCGTCATGGCTCTCGATACCATTCGACATAGATCAATCGAAGAACTTGTGAATAGGATCGTTTTACTTGCCAAGCAGAGGAATGCAAGCGAGATCGTCATTGGTCTGCCTTGTCTGCCGCAGGGCGATGAAGGGAAACAGGCAGTACTTGTCCGCGAGCTAGCGGAAATCCTAAAAAAAACTCTCGGCCTTCCGGTCACGCTAATCGATGAACGCTATTCCACTTACGGCACTCAACCGGGAACCGACCCTGATGCTAAGGCTGCGTGTGAAATATTGTCTGTGGTCATTGATCAACGAAGGAAAAAGAATTAACTCACAAATCGGCTGATGCCCATTCTACATTTCTGCAAACAGAAGGCAGAAAGGGGCAGGAAGGTGAGGAAAGGCAGGAAAGGCAGAAAGGTAAAACGTTCCTGCCCTTCCTGCCCTCTCATCAACCTTCCTGCCCTCCCGCTTG
>CAZLUK010000070.1:0-16331 GCA_964562735.1 uncultured Candidatus Peribacteria bacterium | reverse complement strand
CGTACGCAAGAACAACTCTATCGCCCAAATCAATTCCTGACTCAACGACAAACAGCTTCAGTCGATTTAGCAATGTTCCATACTGCATTGGCATATGCATAGTATAAGATTTATTTTTTATCTGTCAATGTCCTGAACACGTAAGTGGTCACTGAGTCTGCAGGAATGTTTGATTTTAGTTGCGTAGCACGAGGCTTCCAGCCCGTGTGCATTTACACGGCCACGATGGCCGTGCTACACAACCAGAAAGAATTTTGCCTTCTATTTCGTTCATTTTGTCCCGTGTGTAGTTGGCCTACATGCAGTTTTCATCATTTGGATCTGGCTTGGTGCTCCTGCACAACCTCTTTTCAATCCTCTCCACATTGAATTCTGAGGCATGTGGGTCTATTAACACGAATTTCTGCCCTGAAAGGCACGAAGAAAGACAATGTCGATACCGATATCGTTTTTTGAAGTAGTGAAAACAATAATTGTAGGAGCCTATCCCCGACATATTTCGACTACTTAGATACTGCCGGTATGCGCGCAAAAATTGAATCTAATAGTGGATGGCCCCGCCCCGTACCACTCGCTACGGCTCGGGTACCGGGCTCGCCATGAACCTGAGCCCAGCAGGGCGAATGGTTCATGGCTGGGGAGGATGGATTCGAACCATCGAATGGCGGCTTCAAAGGCCGCTGCCTTACCACTTGGCGACTCCCCAACGGAAATAAAAAGGACTGAATTTAATTCTACAGCTATTTATCAGGAAGCTGAAATGCTGCGAAAATACGTACTCACAAATTTTCTGAGAATCATCCACACCATGCTATTCCATGAACAACGCGCCCGCGAACGGAACGCTCTGTTGGTGGAAGGTAAAGAGAATTTTTGGAACCAATCAAGACGTGATTTCATTCGTTATCACACTATTTGGCGGCGTTCATCACCCCCCTCACGGACGTCAGCAACGCATCAAACGCCGGTAGCATGGCTTTCAAGTCGGATGCAGTCATCCGGGAGAGCACCCAGGCCGCCAGATCGATTTCCGCGGGCTTATGCCCGAGGCCGATGCGATAACGTGGGAAATTCTCACCAAAGATTTCGACGATTGATTTGAGGCCGTTGTGGGTACCGGGTCCGCCGGTCATCCGGAAACGATGCGAACCGAGCGGGATATCAACGTCGTCGCAGAGGACCAGAAGCTGGTTCGCGGGATTCAGTTTATAAAAATCGACGAGCTGCTTGATGCACTGGCCCGACAAATTCATATACGTTGTCGGCTTTACCAGCTGCACCGGCAATTCATCGATCTCGCCATCCGCAGCACTGCACAGAAGCTTATGATGATCTTTGTACTCCCCTGCTCCAATCGTTTTGGCGATGCTATCTAGCGCTATCCAGCCTGTGTTGTGACGAGTCCTAGCATATTGTTTACCGGGGTTACCGAGGCCGACAATCAGGAAAGAATGTTTCATTGTTTGATAAATTTTTTCGGCAATACTTTTTTGGCGTTCTCATCGACAGCACGCTTTTGCATAGTCGATGCCACAAATTCGGCGAGAATCGTCTGCACAGTTGTGGCATCCTTCAGATTCTTATTGTGCATGTAATTTTCCATACACTGAAGCACTACGGCTTCTACTTTACGCGGGCACTTCACGTATGGCATCGAGAGCGTGCCGCCGGTCGAAATTTTTTCGAGCCTAATCTCGCCGTAGCCCATGAGCGTGCCAAGAATTCCCTTCACTTCGTACTCAAGACCCTGGATATCGCTAAAGAGTACGCGTACCGATGTCCGGTGAAACCAGCCGTGCCACTCCAAGTCGATCACTCCTTTATTCGTGATGATCCACGCGTCCAAGTAGTAATCCATGAAATTGCGGATCCACCACAGCGCGACTCCCAAGGACGAAAGCAAAATACCGTAGACGATATACTTGGTGTGCGTAAAGTAGAGCAGACTCCACACCGTCATGAACACGATTGTCGGAAGCCATAAAGATTTGAAGCCCAGCAGCCAATGTTTATGGACGACCAGCTGGATCTCCTCTTCGTTGTCCAGGTGTTGGGTGAAGAAGAATCGGTTGAGCACGGAAGAAGTCTACAACAATCTTCTTCTCTGCTATACTGTTTCCGTATGTTAAAAAACCTCAACCGGAGAAGCATTCTGTTTCATGTCTTGGATGTCACGCTCAATATCGTGATCATTGTGGCAATCGTAGGAATCATCCGCACATTTATCGTCTCACCGTTTCAAATCGAGGGAAATTCGATGGTCGATACACTCGAACATAAGGAATACATCGTCATCAACAAGTTCCGCTACCTCTTTGGTTCTCCGCAGCGTGGCGATATCGTCGTATTTCGCCCACCTACCGATCAAAACAAGTACTACGTAAAACGCGTCATCGGTCTTCCCGGCGACACTATTGTCATTCGAGATGGAGACGTTTTTGTTCGTGAGGGCAATAAAAGAGATGTGGAATTAAACGAGACCTACCTTTCGGCCACTAATCAGGGCAAGACGTACCGCTTCAATAGCAATGGAGGTATTTCGGCCGGTGACACATCTGAGGAAATATTTGAAGTCTCACAGGGCCAGTATTTTGTCCTCGGCGATAACCGACAGGGAAGCTTAGATTCCCGCAGCTTTTCCTACCTCGGCACACATCAGTCTGCATTCGTTCCTCAAAAAAACATCAAAGGCAGCGTTTGGTTTGTAGCACTTCCTGTAACCAAAATCCATGCGTTTGAGGTGCCGGAGTACGGGTTATAGCCAGAAGAGTCATAAGTCCAGAAGTCATAAGTTACAAGTATAGGAACCTCTGAAAAATCCCCCTCATTCCGCAGCAGCGGTTCGGAGACCGCTGGCCAGTGGCTCCGGAACCACGATTTGCGAATCGCGGCTGCGGGTAATAAGGAGTTTCGCAGATGTTCCTATAGATTATCACTTCTGACTTGTGACTTTTGCCGTTCCCGAGTAGTATTGTTCAGTCCGACCGCTTTTTTCACGTATCTTATGGATTCCATCACCAGGTATATCCGTGAAAGTCTGGAAGAACTGCGTCAGGTCCGCTGGCCAACCCAGCAGCAGGCCGTACGTTTGACGGTCATCGTCATCGGATTCATCATCGTAGCCTCAATTTTCTTCGGAGTCATCGATGCCGTCTTCTCGGAAGTGATCCGCATCACTCTCAAAGCCTAACGTTCAACCCCATTCTTAATGGTCAAGCAGGACCCCTCAGCCGGAAGAAACTGGTACGTGGTTCACACGTACTCCGGTTACGAGGACAGTGTGAAGAAATCTATCGAACAACGTTCTGAGACTTTTGGTATGAAAGATTATATTTTCCAAGTGGTGGTACCGAAAGAGAAACAAATCGTTTTCAAGCGCAATGAACCTGTGGAAGAAGAACGCAAGCTGTTCCCGGGTTACGTACTCATCGATATGACCGTGACGGACGAAAGCTGGTACATGGTTCGTAATACTCCTAACGTCACCGGTTTCGTGGGCTCCGGTAACATTCCTGTTCCTGTCACTCTCGAAGAATTCGGCGTCGTGGAACGTCGTATGGGCGAAGCAACCGCCAAATTTAAGAGTGACTTCCAGGTTGGCGATCTTGTCGTCATCATTGACGGTCCCTTCAAGAACTATGAGGGTACGGTGGATGCCGTGGACGTGGACAAAGGCAAGCTCACAGTGCTCGTACTAATCTTCGATCGGGATACTCCGGTGGAACTTGATTTCACTCAGGTCCGTAAGAAGTAAGGATTCGTCTTTATTTGTCAATCGAAGTAAAGACCCTGTTATTGTTCTATTTGAAGATAACATGGAGAATTCGCGCTAATCTTCCATTTTAACTTTATGCGTTGCGCTCGTTTCGTTCCACTCGCCATTGCGATCTCGATTGTTTTTCCCAGTTCAGCTTTCGCACTTGAAGGAATCGGCCCGCGCGTCACTGTTACCGGTATCGTGCAGGAAATCCGTATTAGCCAGAAGCAAGCCTTCAGCGAAGAGGGTGCAGAAATCGTGATGAAAGCCAGCAACGGTCAGATTGTGACAGTTGTTCTCACCAAAGATACACAAATCATCTCCGAAGGTCGCCTGAGCCGAAAATACATGATTCCTGCCAATATCGTTACGGGTATGCAGATCAGAGTCCGTGGATGGAGAGTCAACAGTAATTCTCTCACAGCGTCGCTTCTAATCATCATGAACATCGAGCTGAATCCAGTGCTGTCCCATAACGGCATTCTCAAGTCGGTTGATGGCAACAAGATCACGGTCCTCGGTAGCGACAGCCAGAATCGTATCTACACCATCACGAACGAGACGGAGGTAATTTTCAACTACACGCTTCACGGAGTCGATGCACTCACACTGATTGGAAAACAAGTGCTGCTGACACTGAATCCGAGCGACACGTCGCTTGTTCGCATACTTCGTGTTACGGGAGATAAACCAGTTGTGCGCACATCCAAACCCACAACCATCGATTTCGGCGTCAGGACGGTTGATTAATCCTTTCTGTTTCGGTTTTTTTTCTCATCAGTCTCACAAGTGCGCTACCGAGAAAAATGGTCTGACAGACTTGTCCCGTGACGTAGGCGACTGCCAAAGCATAGATCCCGAGTGACGGCAAAAGCAGCGTGCCTGCGGTTACCGCTGCGGCCCCGCTTACGATACTGCTGAGCGCCGGCCAGCCGGTATTCTTGAGCGCATAAAACGTGCGCAGAATGATGTGATTCGTGCTTTCGAACGGAACGGCGAAGGCATAAATCAGGAGTGAACGGATGAAAATGCCTGACACCGAAGGCCCGAGATGCATCAGCCAGGCTGCAATTCCGGAGCAAAGTGCGAGTGCGACAGTACCAGGGATGGCCATGAACCAGTTAAAGACGAGACTTTTTTTCACCTGATCCGAAAGCCGGTCCATATTCCGAAGCGCCGCAGACTGGCTGAGGGCAGAGAACGCCGACTGCGCGATGGCGATACCGACGATGCCAGGAATCACCGACTCGAAGTTGCTCGCAAACTGGTTGATGGCGACCATCTGATTACCAAGCCCCGATGCCAGCCGGTCCAAAAGCAGCAGCTGTAGCTGCAATGCTCCAAGTGCAGCCATGCGAGGAATGATGAGGAGTCCCATGTGCATAAGCTCGCCATGAAACAGACTCTGCCTACCCGCACGCAAACGAAAACCGCTCCGGAATACCGCACTGGCCCGAAAGAACAAATACAGCCCGGTTCCGACCACGGTGCCGATCATGGGGCCGAGCGGGCCGTAGAACGGCGTCAGAAAATACGTGCCGAGAATGGTGCCGGCTGCCCAAATAATGGGTGTCAGACCGTAAACCCAGTAACGCTGGGCAGCGATGAGGTACTGCCCCAATGCGTTTCCGAACACAAACAGGAAATTTGTGAACAGCGCGATGCGCCCGAATGTGATGTAAAGCGCTAAACTTTCTCCCTGAAACTTCACCATGTGAACTGCGAGCAGCGGGAAGAAGGCAGCCGCGACGAGTGCGACGACCCCGAAGACAAGTGAGAACAAAAACATCGTGCTCGTTAGAATTCGATCCATCTCCGGTTTGCGGTTGTGGGCCAGATGAGACGCTAAAAAAGGCACGACCACGACGCTGAGACACGACATCACCAGAATCTGAAACAGGAGATCGCTTGGACGGAATGCAGCGATGTACACCGACGCGACGCCGAGTGGGTCCGTGTCGAGCGGAAACATGATCGAAAACGCCTGGTCACGCAGAAACCCAAACGCTGACGCTGTGAGCGACAAAAAAGCCAGTACCATGGCGCCGCCGGCGATGCGCTTTTGGGAGAGAACCGAGGCGAGGAATTTGTTCATGGACCGAGCATAGCATTGCGTCATGCTTTTTTAATACGATCGAAGCCGTTAGAATCTATGCATCCTTTTCACAATGCCTCAAGCTCTACTACCCTTCTCGACAATGGCCGACGATGAGGTGAAGGAATGCCTGCTAAAAAACCATATCGGTCTCACGGTGGAAGAGGCCCGCAAAATCGAAACGCTGCTCGGCCGGGCACCGACTGTAACCGAAGCAACGATTTGGGGAATCCAGGGCAGTGAGCACTGTAGTTACAAATCCAGTCGACGGTTTTTGAAATCTTTTCCGACCACTGGTAAGCACGTAATTCTCGGGCCAAAAGAAGACAGTGGCATCATCGCCATCACCGATGGACCAAAGGGCAAACGCTGGGGACTAGTGCTTAGTCACGAGTCCCATAATCATCCGTCGCAGATCGTGCCGTACGAGGGAGCGGCCACCGGTGTCGGAGGCTGCGTGCGGGACGTTTTGTGCATGGGCGCCCGGGTAATCGGTTCGATGGACAGTCTGCGACTGGGAGATTTAAAGTCCGATGAAACCCGCGCCGTTGCAAGCGAAGTCATCCGCGGAGTCGCGGGCTACAGTAACGCGCTTGGTATCCCAAATCTCGGCGGCGACACTGTATTTGACGATGCTTTCAACAAGAGCTGTCTCGTGAACGTCGTATCGGTCGGACTGCTGCGCGAGGACGAGATTATCCATAGCTTCGCGCATCAAGAATCCGGAAAGGCCGGTTACGATATCATCATTGTAGGAAAACCAACCGATAAAAGCGGCTTTGGAGGAGCGGCATTCGCCAGTGTCGCTATGGTAGAGGAGGACAAGGATCAGAATGCCGGAGCAGTACAGGAACCAAATCCGTTTCTCGAGCGTCACTTGCTCGTGTCCAGCTACGCGCTTTTCGACCAGCTCGTGCGCGATGGCAAGCTCGACAAAGTTAGCTTCAAGGACCTCGGTGCCGGCGGCTGCGTGTGTGCGTCGGTGGAGCAAGTTGCTCCGGTCGGCATGGGTGCAATCATTGATCTCGAAAAAATTCACGTGGCGATTCCGGGGCTTCCTCCCCAAGTCATTGCTTGCGCCGAGACGCAAGAACGCTTCTGTTGGATCTGCCATCCGTCGCTCACCAAGATGATTCTAAAGCACTACAACGAGACGTGGGATCTGCCGTCGGTGGCCGAAGGCGCCAGAGCCAGCGTCGTCGGCAAGGTCACCGAGAACGACCTGTATGTGCTCAAGTACAAGGGCGAAAAAGTCTGTAACGTCAAATCCAAAGATCTCACGTCCGGGCTCCAATACGTACGGCCAACCAAGGAGCCTATGACCGCATGGAAAGAACCGGTGATCGCATGTATCGATAACACCATAAAGACCGGAAAAATGGCATTCACGATGGACGAGATTTTTATGGCACTGATCAGCCAGCCCAGCCACGCCAGTAAATCACGCGTCTTTCGGCACTACGATAAAAATATTCTCGGCAACACAATCATCGAGCCCGGCGAAGGCGACTGTAGCGTCATCATGCCGCTTTCGGACCTGCAAAGTCCAGAGTCAGATCGGTACGTCGGCGTTGCACTCGCGTGCGGTGGCAATAGTCGTTATGGCCGGATCTCGCCGTATTTGCAGGGCGTGAATGCCGTGGTAGAGAACGTCCGCAATGTGGCAACTGCCGGTGCGCTCCCCCGCTGCATCACAGACTGCCTGAACTATGGCAATCCGGAAATCCCAGAACAGCTGTGGGCGCTGGAACAAGGGGTGAAGGGCATCTCGGATGCCGCCCGCGGTTTGGCAGTGGGTGGTGAACCGATTCCGGTAATTAGCGGCAACGTGAGCCTTTATAATGCTACTAAGGCTGGTTCGATCGATCCGACGGCCAACGTTTGCATCGCGGGAGTCATGCCCGATGCGCGTAAGGCCACCAGCATGCAGATCAAGCAAACCGGATCAATGCTCTATCTACTCGGTGACCGCAAGAACGAGTGCGGTGGCAGCGCGTACTACTACGTTCTCGAGACACTCTCCGGCGCCAGGCGCAATGCGTATCTCGGAGCCAACGTTCCGTCACCGGACCTTGCAGATGTCCTTAAACAAATATTATTTATGTCACGGGCGGTATCGTCTGGACTGGTTCTAGCCGCGCACGACATCAGTGAAGGCGGGCTCTTGCTAGCGCTGTTTGAAATGACACTCCCGCAGCGCAAAATCGGCGGTTCAACTGGGGTTGCAGTCGACGTGAGTCCGGTAGCGCCGAGACTGCGAGCGGACACGGTTCTCTGGAGCGAGACCGGAGGATTCGTGCTCGAAGTGGATTTGGAAAACGCCGCAGCTATCGAAAAACTTGCGAAGAAATCAGGTCTGGAGCTACTGAATATCGGTAGCACTACACCCGAACCGGTGTTCAAGGTTCGGCGTAGTGGAACTGTGCTGATTGATCAGTCTTTGAAAACACTTCGAGCTGCCTGGTCTTGCGCTCTCGAGCGTGCGCTAAAATCGTCGTAATCTCAAGAGGGTTTTATTTACGCCTGCCGCTTATTCTGATTTCATATCGGTATGACATACCGCACTTCCGTCCTAGTCACTCTCTCGCTCACTGCGTTCGCCTTTGCCATGCCAATAGCTTTTGCCGGAGCCCAAGCTGCCATAAAAATTGAACAGTTATCACCGTCTATTTACGGCACGTGGACACTGCTCTCCGCCAACGGCAGTAGTCTATCGAGTTCTGATAAAAATGTTGGCAAGACCGGCGGATTAACTATCGGTCTTACAGAATTCGGTCAGACCACGCTCAGTGTGACGTCGCCTCCGGGCATGTCGGCAACGATCAGCGTCTACCATGGCGGGGACATCGTGGCCGAAGTGACGTCGAACCAGTATTCGTTTCCGCTGTATACCAATGACAATTTCAGATTCATTATCAAATATGCGTTGTCACGCGTCGGATCACTAGGCGTCACGAGCGAACCGGGCAATCTGCGTTTTAGGATGAAGGGACCGACCGGTCGCAATTTCTCGGCAAAAACTCCATATACGTTCAAGAATTTGCCCGCCGGGAAGTATAGTCTGTACTTCCCGAAGACTGACAACTGTCTGCAGCCAGCAGTGCAGACCATTCTCGTCCAACCGGAAGAGCGAAACACAACCAACGTGACGCTCCCCTGCAATATCGCTCAGGATGATAATGTCGACCGCAGCCGCATCAGCAAACGTGCTTTACGAGACTATGTGAACGAACGTGAACAGAAAACCCGCGGCGAACGCAAGTAAGAGCCATGTCCGGTAGCAGCCCGCCGGGCGCCTAAAGTAGAGACGCCCCGCCGGGGTGTCTCTACACGATCATGGCAGCCGCAAGTTTTGTGCTGTTACCGGCACCCATGATCAGGAGCACGTCGGCGCTCAGGAGCAGAGTTTCCAGCGCCACTTTCGTCTTCTCAATCGATCCGGTGGGCCGGCACGAGACCTTGCATGTCCTGCCGATTTCGGCCGCCAATTTTGCAATGTCAGCCGGTTCTTTATCTTTGTCTGGTCGAGCATCAAAAACTTTTGTCACGAGTACGAGATTTGCTCCCGCAAAAGACGCGGTAAATTCTTTCCAAAGTTTCAGGATGCGGTCATTGGTGTGCGGCTCGAAGACGCAGACAAGCCGTCTATCTGGATATTTTGTTTTGATCGCAGCGATCGTCGCGCTGATTTCCGTGGGGTGATGCGCGTAATCATCGATGACTGTGACCCCGTGCTTAGTATCCCCTTTCACCTCCATCCGTCGCCATGATCCAGCGTAACCCAACAGTGATTTTGCCGCCTGCTCCGGATTCAGATTCCGAAGCTTTGCAAGTGCGAGAACGAGCTGGGCATTCTGCTGCATGTGGATGCCCGGCACCGTCAGGATCGGCATTTTTTCAAGATCGGCATCCATCAGTGTTTTTCCGGAACGCTTGAGGATTTCCTGCGTACGTTCGTCATTTCCGTGCGCGATTACACTCCCCCCATTCGGGAGTGAAGATAGGAATTCGACAAATGCCTGTAGGTAATCCTGCATATTAGAGTAATAATCGAAATGATCGCCGTCGGCATTGGTAAGCAGAATTGTCGTGGGCTTGAGGTGCAGAAAAGATCGGCGGTATTCGCAGGCTTCCACAATCCAAACATTTCCCTTTCCCTTGCGCCAATTCCTGCCGCCAAGGTCGGCGGTCTTGGTGCCGACTACGACGCTTGGATCCAGTCCGGCATCGATAGAAACTTTGGCGGCCATCGCCGTGGCGGAGGATTTGCCGTGCGTGCCGCAGATTGCGATGAGATCGGTTCCGGCGGTAAGCTCCCCCAGAGCAGCGAAGTACGAAATCTGGCGGATTTTTAATTCAGCTGCCTTCACTCGCTCGGGAGCATCCGGCGTTACCGCTTCGGAATAGACAAAGAGTTGAGCGTCTATCGGAACAGCCGAACCATCCTGAAGGAGCGAAATCCCAATCCCCTGACTTTCCAGGTCTTGGACTAGGCCAGAGTCTGTTTTGTCGCTACCAGACACGTCATGCCCGGCTGCACGCATATGCGCAGCATAAGCCGAAAGACCGATGCCACCGATGCCACTGCAAAAAACTTTCATATGGCGATTATAACATGACGGATTAGTCATAAGTCACAAGTAAAACCACTTATGACTTTTGACTTATGACTTTATACTGCACCCGTGCCATATAACGAAGTAGCACCGATCCCTAAGCAGATGACCATCGTCATCGGGCTGTGTGTCGTGGGTCTGATGGCCTTCGGACTGGCTCTTTCGTACTATAAAAACATCCTCTTCGACCGTCAGTTGCAGACAATGCAGGAACGTAATAATCGTCTCAAACTACAGATTGCTAACGGCAATGACAACCTTCAGTACCTTGAATCCGCACAATATAGAGATAAGTACGCCAAGGAGAACTTCGGACTCCTGAAGCCGGGCGAAAAAGTGCTCCTCGTCAACCGGCCCAGTGAGCAGGTGACTGTCAGTCAGAACAATGCTGACCTAACCCCCGAAGAAAAGCAGGCGATCTTCGAGGAAAACCTCCGCAGTATTCGCGTCGTTGATCAATGGAAGCTGTATCTCTTTAATAGAGACCGGATCGACGATCTGAAGAAAAATACCTAGCACGATTGCGTTTTGCCCCCAGATCACGCATACTCTGTGTCCGACGCGGGGTGGAGCAGCCCGGTAGCTCGCCAGGCTCATAACCTGGAGGCCGCAGGTTCAAATCCTGCCCCCGCAACCAAAAATTTCACTTGCAGACACAAAAAACATCTCTATACTCTTCGCGCTATGGCAACAAAAAAGGCTGGTGGGTCTACAGAGAACGGCAGAGATAGTATATCGAAACGTCGGGGCGTAAAGCGCTTCGGAGGACAGGTTGTGAACGCGGGCGAGATTCTTATCCGCCAGAAAGGTTTTTGGTATCGCCCCGGCGAGAACACGTACGTGGGTAAGGACTGGACGATTCATGCCGGTATCGGCGGCAAGGTTATGTTTCATAAGGCCAAAATTAAGAAATTCAGCGGCAACCGCGAGCTCGAGACTTTTATCAGCGTCGCTGCAGTCGCCGTCTAAAGTCCATCGGCTGCTCGGCCATGATTCTGCCGGAGGATTTTATGAATTAACTCACGAATCGGCTGATGCCCATTTTACATTTCTGCAAACAGAAGGCAGAAAGGTGAGGAAAGGCAGAAAAGGCAGAAAGGTAAAATGTTCCTGCCCTTCCTGCCCTCTCATCAACCTTCCTGCCCTCCCGCTTGGGAAACCTTTAAAAACATCAGCCGATTCGTGATTAACTACGATTTCATGCTGTATACTTTTGATGTGGGCCAGTAGCTCAGTTGGTTAGAGCACCGGACTTATAAACCGGGGGTCGGTGGTTCAAATCCCCCCTGGCCCACCAAGTTGACACAAGATATAAAAATATCTTAATAATAACATATGGCTAAAGGATTGTTAATTTTTAAAGACGAGGCGGGCGCTACAGCACTTTTTAAAGAGTTTGCAGAGAGTGTTGGATTTTCACCGGTTATTTGCGCAGGAAATTTTGATGAAGCGATAGCAATAATTACAGATGCTGCGTACTCATCAAGTTCACGCAGTTGTGCTGCGATGGATAGCGCCTGCCTCTCTTCCTGTTCACTCGATTTCCGAACGTTGTAATTGGTGGTGCCTGGGCGACAAAATCATAACCGATTTTCAGTCTTCGCTCCGCTGAGGCAGAGCTACGCCCGACAAGCCGCGACCGTTTCCGTCAGAATAGCACGTGAAACCGGAAAAGCAAGACGGCTTGAACTGGGCGGTTCGCCAGCCGCAAAATTTTTTTACTCTCAGAGAGAATAATGCTATAATGTTCTTATGTCAGAAACACCAAAAAACAATTCCAATCAAGAACAGAAAAACCCTCAAAGCCCTGAACAACAAGCTGCAAGAGAAACGGAAGCACGCTTAGATAGTTTATACAATAAGAATAAGTCAGAGATTATTCTGCAAACTGCTAATGAAGTGATTCAAAGGTACAAGGATGAAGACTGGGACAAAAGGTTACGTGAGGCTGCAATAAGAAAAGTTGATACAGACCTTCTTGATAGAACTAAGCAACTCCACGAGAGTTTGCAGAAGAAAATCGAAGAAGATGCCACTGCTTATGAAATAAGCATTGTAACAAATAGGCTAGTGTCTGCAATGTCCCTTGTGTCTCATGAGCAATGCGAAGGTGCAAAAACTCGGGTGGCAGAAGGAGATGTCGATAGCGCTGATACTCTTTGGAACGCTCTAGATGAGTTATATGTACATTATGAAGAGAATCGTGATGGGAAGCGTGTTCCGCAACGAGGGAGTGACGTATTGAAACTGAGAAAGATGCCGAATACGAGAACATGGGAAGTACTGCACCGTGGAAAAGTTGTAGCTGTTGCAGAACCATTGAGGGGAGGATATATAGAGTACCGGCTATCCTCCGACACAAAGGGAAAGTCATATCAGAATGACTGGGAAACGGCTGGCTTTGGTATCCTACGTTGGCATCAGAAAGAGCTATCACTGAAAACACTCAAGACTGCGCCAGTAGGTCAGGCAGCAGACACAAATTTGTTTCCTGGTGTGCGGCTAAGCATACAAACATATACTGCCTATTCGAAGTATCAAATACTTCTAACAGTTGACTCCGAAATTTGGGGCAAGTTTCAATCTTTTAACCTGGCGGGTGTGCGTACCACTACTGAGAGTCCAAAAATTGACAGTATTATTCAGCTTGATTCAGGGAAGTATGGACTACTGAGCGATGGAGTTATGAAGGGTTTTGTTAGTTTTGAGGTTCAGAAAGATGGCAGAGTTAAAATATACACAAGAATGAATGAAACGAGACAAGTATTCCAAATAATGAGGCCGATCGATCGGAAGTAAAGCATGAAATCTTCTGTCCAAACATTTAAGCAGCAAAAGAGCAGTAACAAATCGTCACGGAAACGGCGACAGCGTTTTGGCGGCGCGGCGGCTGCCTCCCCGAATTTTTCAGCCGCCGTGCCAATGTTCGCGGAAATCGGTTATGATTTTGTCGCCCAGGCACCACCATACCTCATCCCTCATTATCGCCTTCATCGCTGATCTCACCGACAAGTTCTTCGAGCACGTCCTCCAGTGTCACGAGTCCCATTGTTTTTCCCTGATTCCGCACGATAGCGAGATGCGAATCGCTCTTCCGAAGTACATTCAAAAGATCGTCACAGCGCAGAGCTGGGTCCACGGCCGGCACGTCGCGGATGATTTCGGTTATCAGGTGGCTGTCTTTGCCGTCCGCCAGCATCTCGAGCACGTCCATGCCGAGAACATACCCGATAACGTTATCAAGTGACTCCCCAATGACCGGATAGCGCGAATAGCTGTTAGAGAAGATGATTTTTGCGGCTTGCCGGAGACTCTGGCTTTTCTGAATGAAGATGATCGACGAAGCAGGCGTCATGATGTCACCGGTTGTTCGGTCATTAAGAACGAATGCTCTATGAATGAGATCGCGTTCGTCTGAGTCAATATGTCCTGCTCCTCCGCCGAGGTTGGCGAGTGCTCTGATCTGATCTTCGGTTCCGACTTTTCGTTTGCCGGACCTGAACATTCGCGCAATTCGCTCTAGAACGAAAACAACTGGATAGAGAATAAGAATAAGAATTCGGAGAACTGGAGCAACGATTCTGGCAATGTGTGGGGCATAGTGTGTGCCGATCGATTTTGGGATAATTTCCGAAAAGATGATCGTCATGAAAGTCAGAAGTGCCGTGACGACGCCGATAACATGGCTGCCAAACAGTGCTTCAGCTTTCCGACCGACAAGAATCGGGCCGAGGATATTTGTGATGTTTGTGAGAATGACGATGACGATGATCGCCCGCGTGGAATGCCGAAGCAGCTGCTTCAGTTCGTTTGCTCCCCAGCGCTGCTTTGCGATCATCACTTCCACTTCGGCGTGATTGACGCTCAGAACCGCGGCGTCGATCATGGCAAGCACGCCGGAAGCGAGGACGAACGACACACTGAGAATCAGAAGTTCCAACATTGAATCGTCATGATAGCATATACTCAATTGCTTTAATAATTTCGGATATAGCGGCGTAGCCGAACCTCATAAATGGCTTCTACACAGAAAAATCACACAAATAAGGTTCGGCATTATTGAGGCAAAGCCGTATAGTTATGGAAAAAGTTTCCGAAGAAATAATCTGGCTTCAGCTTTGGTTGTGACTTCTTTCCTGACCTGCGCAGCTTTGAGCAGTCGGGTTGCTTTGCCCACATCCTCACCGGGGATAAGACCTGTAAGCGTCATGATGTCGTCACCGGAAAGAATTGGTTTCTCCGGGCGCGGATGAGAATTCAGGAACGCATCATAGTCGGTAATAATGCTGTCGTAGAGCGCTGTGGCACTCGGGCTCGTGCCGCTGATATCGATCCAGAAGAGCTGCAAAAGTTCCCTAAACCAAGGATGAAAGTACCAGTGGGCCTTGCGTTCGTCAGTTAATTTATGAAACGCGTCCATCATCATGTGGTGTTCTATGAGCCACTGTATTTTCCTGATCCGCTCCGTAGGCATTTGCAGCCGGAAGAATACGTCGCCTATGATCGCGGCCGACGCCTCGGCGTGGTGATCGAACCGGATGCGTTCTTTCACGGAAAACGTCGTTGCTTTGCCGATATCGTGAAAAAATCCCGCAAGCCGGACGTCAGAGCCGAAATCCTCGGTATAAGAATCTGCGCAGGCTTTCAGGTGATTCCAGACGTCGCCTTCCAGGTGATACTGCTGCGGCTGTGCAACGCCTTTGCAGGCTTCCAGTTCCGGAAATAACAGTTTCAGAATCCCAAGCTCGAACCAGTCCTCCAAGCCAATCGACGGTTTCGGCGTTACCAGAAGTTTTTCCAGTTCTTGCAGAACGCGCATACCGGAAAGCTCGGATACGAGTGCCGCATTGTCCCGGAGTGCCGTATACGTCGCGGGGTGATACTGGCCTTGCAGTACAGTCCGGAGCCGAATCATACGCAGGATTCTGAGGGCATCGTGGCGAATACGAACGGAAGGATCACCGATAAAACGGACAAGTTTCTCCGTGAGATCGATTTCCCCGCCACACGGATCAAAGAGCTCACGCGTCACTGGGTTCCAGTACATGGCATTCACGGTTGCATCTCTACGGAGTGCGTCTTTTTCCCGGCTGCCGAACGTGACGGATTCCGGATGACGTCCGTCTGAAGCACTGTCATCTTCGCGAAATGTCGTCACTTCAAAAGTGTGGCCGCCGAGCGATACGATAACTGTTCCGAGCGATGCCGCCGATGAATCACTTGTCGGAAAAATAGCTGAAACCTGCTCAGGAAGAGCTGACACAGCCATATCGATTTCATGCGGAACGCGCTTTAGCAACATGTCTCTCACTGCTCCCCCGATCCACCAGGCTTCATGATTGGCATCTATCAGTTTTTCAATGACTTTGTAGGCGGCCTCGCCGTGCGAAGTTCCGAGAGTGCGGTCGATGATGTCGTGGGCAATGGACATGACGGGAATTAGGAATTAGGAATTAAGAGTATGTTATCATTCCTAATTCTTAATTCTTAATTCTTAATTCATAATTCTCTTCGTATGTTGCATTTCGCCGTTGCTGGTGTCCCGCTCTCCACTCCCCCACCCGGAGGAACCGTGGAGGGCCTCAAGCGTACGGCGGCGCTGGGTATCACGGCGATGGAGATTGAGTGGGTGCAACGCGTACCGCTGAATCCTGAACGTATGCTGGAGATTCGAAAGACCGCCGAGAAACTGAACCTGTACCTGACCTGTCACGCTCCGTACTACATCAATCTTAATTCGCCAGACGAAACAAAACTTTTAGCGAGCAAAAAGCGCATACTCGACGCTCTGCGGATGTCCGAAATAGCAGGTGTAAAATCAGTGTGCGTCCATGCTGCGTTCTATCTTGGAATGGATCCGAAG
>CAZLUK010000069.1:0-4070 GCA_964562735.1 uncultured Candidatus Peribacteria bacterium | reverse complement strand
CCTCGGGACGCGGCGTCCCGTCTGCGGGGAAAAAACGGTCTTCATTTTATCCCGCACTAATGCTCTTGTCTCATTTTCGTTGCGTAGCACGAGGCTTCCAGCCCGTGTGCATTTAACACGGCCACGATGGCCGTGCTACTGCCTCTCCCGCAGGGTCAGTGACCATTTACGCTTGCTCTCATGCATCTTTCGCCTTCCGCCCCATCTCCATGACGGTTTTACACACTTTTTCAAGCTGCACTTCATCCAGATCGTAATCAAAACCTTCCTCCAGCCAGTTACTGAGGACCTGCGCCTCGCGGGCCTTGTCCGGTTCGTCCTCACCCAGCTGAATCGTGATCTGTTTTACGAGCGCATTGCGCCTAGACAACAATTCCACGACTTGTCGGTCGATTGCGTCCACTTGCCTGCGGAGATCGAGAACTGAAGCCATCTGACGCGATATACTCGCCATATTCGAGGACTTTGCAATTGACAAGATAACGAGGAATTGAAATTTAACACTTGGACAATGCAGCCACACATGCCAGCCCGCTCTGCGGAAGAACTTGCTATACGGCTCTGCCTCAATGAGGCTAAACTTTGTTGCTGTGATTGGCCTATGTTATAAGCCATTTTATGAGGTTCGGCTACGCCGCTATTTTCGAAAATTATTAAAGCAATTGAGTATACAATCCAACTATGGACAAGTACAAGGCCACTGAACGAATCCAGCGCCTGAAAGAAGAGATCAGGCGGCTCAATACGGCATACTTTACGGATAACACGTCACTCGTGTCCGAAGCAGTCCGTGATAGTCTGAAGCGCGAACTTATTGCTCTGGAATCAGAGTATCCGGATCTCGTCACACCGGATTCCCCGACCCAACGCGTGGGATCGCCGCTGGACGGCAGGCTCCCGAAAGTGAAACATCTTCATCCAAAAGAATCATTGCAGGATGCCTTCAGCCGCGCTGACCTGGATGACTGGGTGGACCAGATGAAGCGCGCGCTCGGCCGACCGGACGCGACATTCCGATTTGAGACCGAACTCAAAATCGACGGACTGAATATGTCGCTGGGGTACGAGAGGGACAGCGGAGAGCGGGGAGCGGGAAGCGGGCGGTATCGGTTTGTGCGGGCGGTGACGAGAGGCAACGGCGTGGAGGGTGAAGATGTCACGCACACGGTGAAAACGATCCAAAGCCTGCCGCTCAGTTTTGTGCTGCCAAAAGAATACGCATCGATTCCAGCCAAGCCGCAATATCTGGAAATCGGCGGCGAGGTATTTATCGAGAAGCAGACACTGAAAAAGATCAATCAAAAGCTGCCTGATGAAGAACGGTTCGCGAACCCCCGGAACGCTGCGGCAGGCTCGGTGCGCCAGCTGGACCCGGCTATGGCAGCCTCCAGAGACCTGCGGATGTTCTGTTACTCACTCGATTCCATAAATGCTGACACACTTGGAATCAGGAGCCAGAAAGAGCTTATGGATTTTCTGCGTGGCTGCGGACTGCCAGTGGAAAAAAGCTACAGGGTGCTCGGATCGCTTGAGGATATCGAAAATCTGTACCGCGAAACCGGGGAGAAAAGAGACACGCTTGCGTACGACATCGACGGCATTGTCATCAAAGTAGATGACCGGCGGATGCAGAAAGACCTGGGATCGACGGCGAAGGCGCCGCGCTACGCCCGAGCCCTCAAATTTGAGGCGGAACAGGCAGCTGCCCAGATCCTGGATATAGAACTCCAGGTGGGGCGCACCGGAGCCATTACGCCCGTCGCGCACCTCACACCAGTGCAGCTTGCGGGAACTACTGTCACGCGCGCAACGCTCCATAACGCAGATGAAATCCTGAGGCTCGACATCTGTATCGGCGACACGGTGATCGTCCGTAAGGCTGGTGACATCATTCCGGAAGTCATGGAAGTGCTTCAGAACCTGCGACCGAAGGGTGCAAAACCATTCCGGTATCCCGAGCATTGCCCGAGTTGCGGAAGCACGCTCGTAAGGCCCGAGGACGAAGCTGTACACCGCTGTTCGAATGCCGATTGCGGTGCGGTGAGACAAGAGCGGCTCGAGCACTTCACTTCGCGCTACGCGATGAACATCGAGGGTGTGGGCAAAGAGACAATCGAAGCGCTGATCGCGGCCAATCTGGTGAGCGACGTCGGCGATTTGTTCTTTGTAACCGAGCAGGACTTCCTGAGTCTGCCGCTGTTTAAAGAACAGAAGACCGAGAACGCGTTGCAATCGATCGCCAAAGCCAAGACGGTTCCGCTCGAACGATTTATCTTCGCGCTCGGCATCCGCCACATCGGACGCGAGACGGCGGAGCTTTTGGCACGACGGATCATGTGGGACAAGATCCCTCACCTCGATGGCCTGCTGACTCCGACCGCAATCGGGAAAGTATTGAACAGTATTTCCACCGACGAACTCTTCGCAATCGATGGAATCGGAGAGGCTGTGGCGCAGTCGCTCATGCAGTGGATCCACGATGCCGACAACCGCGCACTGCTCCATAAAATGACAAACGGCGGTGTGCGGTGCGGGCTGCCCGTATCATCGGCGACTCCGCAGAATCTGGCCGGAAAAATATTCGTCATCACCGGAACCCTCCCGAATCTTGGCCGTGAGGACGCGAAAACAATGATCAAAGACCGCGGCGGAAAGGTGAGCGCGACTGTAAGCAAAAAGACCGATTACCTCCTGCTCGGCACAGATGCTGGAAGCAAGCTGGATCAGGCGATGAAACTGGGGGTGAGGACGATCAGTGAAGGGGAGTTCCGGGTGCTGTGCGCCTAGCTCAGATACCCACGGCTCATATCGAGCGTCTGCTCGGAAACGGCCTTGCCTGAAACATCGAATTCCCGCACGTTCCACGCCAAATTGATCTTCACGACGTAGCGTGAGTCCGATATCAGCGTGAGCTGCACATGCTCGCCTTTTTTGAGCGTGACGGACTTCAGGAGCGGCAGATAGATCTGCTCCCAATGCGTTGCAGACTTATCCGGTGCAGTGGAAAGATGCACACCCGGCACGAGTTCGGCGTCCCACCACAGCGCAAATCCGTGGATGACGGTTATCTTTTCCGGCTTCCAGCTGATTGTTTTAGTGCGAATGCTTTTGTTCTTCTTCGAGAAATCCAAGCGATCCCACTCCTGCGTTCCGCCGGGAAGCAGATCATCCGAGCGGATTGTCTTTACAAAAATGTTATTAAGCGAAATGTCGCGCGCTTCGTCAAACGCAATATCGAATCCAATGGCCGACCAGATGTCGATGTCGTTTTTCAGACGTTCTGAAATCACCGGACAGACGAACTGACTGATCTTGCCTGGAATGATGACGCCGCTAGGCTTCAGGAAGCGTTTACCATCCTCGATCGATTCGATAATGTTCTCTTCCAGTGCGTAATTACCGAGAGTTTCCGAAACCAGAATATCAGCCTTGGGAATGTCATGAACAGCGGTAGAGTGTTTTTTGATGAACGTGCAGTGCTTGATTTTGTTTCTAAATGCCAGTTTCCGGCTGACGTCCAAGATCTCGCCACTTTCGATAAGGATGACCTGTTTGGCCCCGAGACGGGAGGCCAGAAATCCCAGCAATCCGGTGCCGGATCCGAGATCAACGACCGTATCGTCGGGCTTCACGGCTTGCTTGACTGCGCGCTCAAATGCCGCGTTGCGGACGGTATCGCCGAGGAGTTTGCGCTGGAGTTCGATCACGTTGCAGGATACATGTGAAAGTAATGAATGAACTCACGAATCGGCTGATGCCCATTTTACATTTCTGCAAACAGAAGGCAGAAAGGGGCAGGAAGGTGAGGAAAGGCAGGAAAGGCAGAAAGGTAAAACGTTCCTGCCCTTCCTGCCCTCTCATCAACCTTCCTGCCCTCCCGCTTGGTAAATCTTTAATTACATCAGCCGATTCGTGAGTTCATACGGAAGTACTGCTTACCCAAATCCGCGATATCACGACCCAGGAAGCGGCTCTCAGAGTTCAAAAGACCAAAGCGCAAGCGGAAATATATACGTTGGGTGCGTAAAGAGCGTCGTGGCATGTTTTCTTACTTCGCTTGAGAGGTAAAT
>CAZLUK010000068.1:0-4213 GCA_964562735.1 uncultured Candidatus Peribacteria bacterium | reverse complement strand
GAAGAGCAGAAGCGTGCTATTGAATTTGAAAAGTACCTAAAATCTGGCTCAGGAAGCTCAATTCGATTTCGACATATTGCTCCGAAATAACTTCCACGTATAATCGAGCTCGTGGATTTCACATCAAACACCTTCATCCTTGCGCAGTTCCTAGCCCTGCTTTCCACTATTGTTTCTGTATGGAGTCAGCAATTTAAGAAGAGAGAAATGCTCTTGGCATTTTTCATCATTGCCAATCTGTTGAATGCAGGTCAGTTTCTTCTTCTTAGTGCGTTTACAGGAGCACTGTTGTCAATAATTGGAGCAGTACGATTCGGTGTAAACATTTTCTCCACAAACAAACTCTGGCTGGTTCTCTTCCTTGTTATAAACACGGTAGCAACATATTTCGTCTTTGAAGGATTTATTCTTTCGGGCACCTCATATCTCGCAGCGACATTCATCATTATTTCGACTTTTCTCAAATCAGATAATTTAATGCGAGTTTCAATTATCCTTGGATCATTTGGATGGCTGGTATATGGCATCCTTATTGCATCACCAGTTTTTGCCATTTCTAGCGCTGCCTTTCTCGTCAGTAGCCTCATCGGATGGTACCGACATGTGTATCTCGCAAAGAGCGCATAAGCCTCAAAGACACAAACTCCTAGGAGCACCGATCATCAGCCTTCGCTTGCGAGCTACGGCCGACAAGTGGTTGTAATAGTTTCCAATAACCCGCTCCATTGACATTTAAATACTTTTTTGATATAATATGTCCATATGCTACACACACTCATACACAAAAAGGTTCCTATTGCCGTTGCGCTTGGCGGGTTTCTCGCTGGTGCAATTGTCTTTCAAGGCGTGTTTTCGAAAGAATCGCCTGAGTTAAAAATCACGTCTCGCTCGCTATCGGAGCGTCCATCAGTGAGGGAGATTCGAGCACGTGGTTCTGAATCTCCTCCTTCGCCAAATGGGATCAGCGGCACAAAGATGAAGGATGCTGCGCCGGAGCCGGAGTGTGATGAGAAGTCCGGCAAGAAAAAGTCGGAATCGTGCAAGAAGCAAAAACAAGGGAAAGACACGCACGACGAAAAAGACAACGAAAAAGAGTCGAAAGGACCCGCACCAACGGTATCGATTCTATCGCCGACAAGTGGCCGTGGCTGGGCGCCGAATACGGACATGTACTTCACAGTCAATGTCGCAAACTACACTGACCCGGTTACCTATGGCGAGCTGACCCTCAACCTCGCCCGCGCCGGGTCCGTGATTCAAACATTCCCCTACAAAGCGGCCCCTCTGGGGAATAACGTTCCACAAAATGGCCTAGCGCATGGTGTCTGGACCGTGCCGTCGTCGCTCCCTGCGAGCAATGATTACACACTGGAAGCATATTTTTCTAACTTCCCCAAAACAAAAACGGCAAGTGCTCCGTTCTCCATTCTGGGTAATTCCGTAAAGATTAATGGCCAAACGGTTGACGCATTCACCGGTGCGCCCATCCAGGCCTCGCTGCTGTACGCATTAAATGGAGCCACCGTAAACTCAAACACCGATGCTTCGGGTCATTTCTCCTTTACGGAGCCGACTGTCGTGAATTGGGAAACCAGTGTTAGCGTCACTGCGGCTTGCCACATTGGCGCCGGATTCACTAGCGCGCTTGATTATGGATATGACCAGCAAACAAGCAGTGTTGTTGGCGACAACGCATTTGGGATTGGCATTGATAAGATGTTCGCGTTGCCACGAGTGTTCTTTGCCCCGGTGACGGGGCCATCGGTAACTATGACGGTTCCGCAGTGGCCGGGGGTGGATCTTTCCATAGCGTCTGATACACCGGTTACTTTTCAAATCGATTACCCGCAAATAAGCGGCCCCGGCGGCCCCGGTGACTTCTCAACATCGCCCTCTTTGGCTCATGCAATCCCTCTTGATGTTGATACAACCGTTACACTCACCGCTCAAGATGGAACCACCTACACTTCACCAATTCTCCATCTGCCCCGCACCCACGGCTGCGCGCCGGTAACGTTAACGTTCACGGGAGGTCAGCTCACCTGGCAACAGTAAAAAGTTGTCATAACGTTCAGGACAGAGCTCCACCCGGCTTCGCCTGCGGGCTACGCCGATGTTCCGCTCGCTCCGAAAACACAACTATGTCAGCTTCGGCCGACAAGTAGTTGTAATAGTTTCCAGCAACCCTCTGCAATATTCAGTCCAGCTTGTAGTGCATCACAGCCAAGAGCATACTGACTGCAGTGCGTTTCCTGCGCAAAATCCCGTCGGCGCGAGTGTTTCTGAGCCACGTCTTGGCATTCTCGCTCGGAGCACTGATACTGCTTGAACTCGTGAACGCCAACGCACGGAACACCACATGCTCCCGTGACTTCGACCTGCTGAACCCCCAGTTGCAATGTGATAGGGGGTTCCGGGAGGGGGTGTGGAACTACGAGCCGCTGCGCGATACGCTGACGAGAAAGAAACTTGCATACAAAGCCGCGGGAACCGTGTCACATCTTTCCATCTATTTCCGTGACCTGAATAACGGTCCCCGGTTCGGCATCGGAGAGTACGACAAATTCCATCCGGCCAGCCTGCGGAAAGTACCGGTATTGATTGCCTACCTCCATATGGCCGACCTCGAGCCGGACATTCTCAATATGACAACGTTCTTTTCCGGCAAGTTCAACGCTGATTCAAACATCGAGGACTCGGAGCAAACCATCGCTCCGAACACTTCCTACACCGTGCGTGACCTGCTGACGAAAATGATCGTGTTTTCCGATAATTACTCCTTCACGCTCCTCGTCAAGGAATTGAATACGTCGTCGCCGTTTCTTCCCTACGCAACGTTCCGCGATCTCGACATTCTGCGCATGATGCTGGATCCCAGGGGGGATTACGTCTCGATTCAAAACTATGCCAATCTCTTTCCCGTGCTGTACAACACGGGATATTTGTCCAGGGAAATGTCTCAATATGCGCTGGATCTTTTATCGCAGTCCACGTACAAAAACGGGCTTGTTGCGGGAGTGCCTCCAGATGTCCGCGTTGCCCACAAATTCGGCCAGCGGTACGTCGGCAAGGAAACCGAGCTGCACGACTGCGGCATTGTGTACAATCCTGAAGCGGCATACGTGCTCTGCGTCATGACGAGCGGCAAGAGTTTCGCAAACCAGGAGTCCGTGATCGCCGATATTTCCCGCACCGTGTACGACGCCGTTTCGTCAGTGTCCGCCGGCCTCACTCCGCCGCCAAAACTCTGAATCCTCCGTTGAGATGAAATCTCGGCGAAGTCCGCAGACGAAGCCGGGCTTACAAGGCTCCCAGATCGAGCTCTTCGTTCATCTCAATTCGCTCAACGAATTCATGGTCATGGCTCACGAGGATGATTCCCCCCTCGTAGCGGTTCAGCGCGTCGGCGATGTCGGGCAAATGGCGGAAATTGATGTGATTGGTCGGCTCATCGAGGATCAGCAGCGTCGGCTTTTGGAGAGTGAACCGGGCAAAGCAGAGCAGCCCCTTGAGCCCCTCGGAGAGCGATCCTGCTTTCGCCTGGAGCGTATGGCCCGGGAGGAGGAACCGCGCGGCTGTAGCGTAGACCTGTTGTTTGTTCGGCATATCCATTTCCTGTTCGAGAATTTCATAGACGGTTTTCTCCATCGGCAACCCGGAGAAGTCCTGGCGATAGTAACCGACTTTGACGCCGTCGGCGATGACGGCGCACTTCTCCGTTCCATTCGCCATCGCTTCGAGCAGTGAACTCTTGCCGATGCCATTGGGCCCCGTGATCAGGAGGCGGTGACGGTTATGGACGGTGACTTCCACCTTCTTCTTCACTGGTTTGTGGTTGTTCATCACCGTGACGGAGCGGATCTGCACGAGAGGCTTTTTGAATGGTTCGGACTCGATCGTGAAAACGGCGAGAGTTGTATCGTCGCGGCGGACCTCGACCTTGTTTTCCCCGGCTTCTTCGACAGCCTCGCGCATTTTGCTCGCGAGCTTGCGCATTTTGCCGCCCTTGTGAGAGAAGAAATTGATCTTCTCTTTCTGGCTGAGGATGTCTTTTTCCATCCGGATGTTTTGGCGCTGCTCGCGCTCGATCTGGGCCTCGATTTGCTCGACGACATCGAAGTAATCGCCCACATACTGCGTCACCAGATGCGTGAAGGTATCCAAATGCAGCACACCGTGGGTGAAGCTGTTGAGGAACGCCGCATCGTGGGAG
>CAZLUK010000067.1:0-3523 GCA_964562735.1 uncultured Candidatus Peribacteria bacterium | reverse complement strand
TGCTGAAGGAAACCTACATCGGCACGTATGCCTTCACGTCGTTCTTCGTGAATATCCCGAAGCTCGCGACGTACTATGCTACGGGCACGATTGATCTCTATTCGTTCGTAAAGGCATGGCCGTTCCTCGTCCTCTCCATCGTCGGCACGTGGATCGGCAGGCAGTTTCTGCGTTCGATCCCACAGCATGTCTTCCGCTGGATCCTGAATATTTCGTTTGCGCTCTCGGCCGTGGCGCTGTTTTTTGATTGAGAATGATGGCAGATTTCGGCCAAAAGGGGTGAAAAGAGCATGATTATCTGCTATACTGAAACCGTATGCAGAAAGGTCTTCGCTGGGTCGCAGGCGCCTCCACTCCCAATAAGATATACATTACGCGAGTGTGGAATTTTGGCACATGGGAGGAATGGCAGGAGATGAATCGTACGTACTCCCCCACCGAAATCCACGATGCTGTGAAGCATCCCCTCCGCGGCGAGTGGACGCGGCGCGGGAAAGCATTTGCGGAAACGGTCTGCAGTTACTCCATGCCGCAGGACGTCCTTATTTCGTACAATGCCTGAACTGCAGTTCTCCATCCTGCCGGCGGTGCAGCAGGAGCTTTGGAAGGCACTCACGAACCAAGCATCCATGCTTCGGGACGGAGGGTGGTATTTGGCCGGCGGCACGGCGCTTGCCCTCCAGCTCGGTCACCGACGGTCGGTCGACTTCGATTTCTTCTCCACGAAACAGGGAGAGGCCCCGGGAGTGGTGCAATGGCTGGAACCGATGCCGGGATTCTTCCTGCGGGAATGTGATCGCGACACAATACACGCCGAGATTGACGGCGTAAAACTCAGCTTCATCGGAGCATACAGGTATCCCCTGCTGGAGAAGCCGCTGGAATCAAAGGAGATGCAACTCGCCTCACTCACGGACATCGGGCTGATGAAGCTGCTTGCAATCTCGCACCGCGCCGCCCCGCGTGACTACATCGACATCGCCGCGATCATTCAGGCCGGAGGATCGCTGAAGAACCTGCTTGCATTGAGCAAAGAAAAATACGGGAATTCCTTCAATCCCATGATACCGCTGCGTGCTCTTACCTCATTCGACGATCTCGAAGGGGAAACGCCCGTCATTCTCGACCCGCACTTGGCATCGTCCTGGAAGGAAATCATCAAAGAGGCAGTGAAAGAATTGGCACGGTAGGCGATTGCGCTGTTTTTCGACTAAGATAAAGCGGTATGCATCAGGACGAGCTCCGTCACTTTCTGGATGAACAAAGCCGCCTCTCGGCATGGCCGGCCAAAGCGCAAAAACAGATGCTTGCGCTGCAGTTTCTTGCGAAGAAAATGGAATGGGACCGGAAGTACTCCGAACCGGAAATCAATGATCTTCTCACGCAGCATCACACATTTGGGGACGCTGCACTCCTGCGGCGCGAGCTCTACATGAAAAATTTTCTGGACCGCAAGCCCGATGGGAGTGCGTATTGGAAGACCCCGCGCCTTCTGCCCACATCATGGAAAACAGAACGACTGATCGTTCGGGATGCAGTCGAAAAAGAGATTCCCGAACTGCAGAAAGTCTACGATGAATGCGCGTACATCGAAGAACTCACGGGATACAGCGATGATAGACCGGACCCGATGCTTGCGGAGTTCCGCGGCGAACTTCTTCCTCCCGATGGAAAAAAAGAACTGCACCGGCTGCAACCGATTGTGGAAACGGCATCGGGGAACATCGCCGGATATCTGATTTCCTATCACGGGTATCCCGATCACGAGACCTTCTGGATCGCGGCTTTTGCGATCCGCCCCGCGTTTCAACGTCAAAAATTCGGCAAAGAGGCTATCGAGAGACTCACAAAAGAGGTGACTGACCTCGGCACCTTCCGGCGCATGGGCATTTCGGTGGGCAAAGGAAATGACCCGGCAATGAAGTTCTGGTCCTCCTGCGGGTTTACGGACGTGATCAAGACGCAGGATCATGGGACGCATGCCGAGGTGTGGATTTTGAAGGCAATTGATGCTTGATCTTTGTGTGAAAAAAAATAATCGGGATATACTTCTGACTACAATATGTCAGAGATCCCTAATGTATACGACGATCTAAAAGACCTTTTCTACAAAGCATGGGACACTTTCCCCTACCATTGTTTGTATACGTTGATTCGAGTCGATTGGGTTCACTATGGTCATTTCGATACGGCCGTTGAAATCGTCGAGGCAGTAAATGATTTTTCTGAGATACGAAAAATAATTCCCCCTGATGACAAAAAGAAAAATCTTCGCCTCGATCTTCTTGTCTATTGTCATCTTACAGAATTGTCGATGCCTTATGAGGTAATTTACAATCTCATCAGATGCACGGAAAAAGACCCCTATTTACCAAGACCTTTTGTAGGGCAGCAACATCCAATCAACAAAATTGAAAAGATTCGCAGCTATGCTAAGAAGACCTCCTACTCTAAAGTCACGGCACACATTGATGCCTTTTTCAGTAACGATATTCGAAATGCTTTCTCACACTCAGATTATTGCATCACAGAAGACGAGTTCCGGATCATTGAAAAACAAAAGTATTTAAAGCTTGTCGATGTAGAACAGAAACTGTCCGGTTGCTTTGCTTTCTACAACGCTTTTTTCAGTCTTTTTGAGGGATTCAAAAGAACTTTCAGGGATTTCCCCAAGTATCATCCCCAAGAGGACGATGCATGTGCAATTCTTGAATTGTTGACCAACGATGAGCTGGGCTTATTCGGATTCAATTACCACCACAGTGATAAAACGATGTCTTCTTTTTACCGTCTTCCCGACGAGGTAACGGGACAAAATTGCCGACCTCTTATAGAGGGTGGAATGATTCTGAATTGGGGCGAAGCGAGTGGGCGTACTGGGAAGTACATGCTGGACGGAAAGGAGGTTGAAAATATTGATGATTTGAAGAAAGTAAAATGTAAGGATTACAACGATTATGTAAAAATGCATAAATATCAAAAAGTAAAGCTATGAGATTGGAATGCAGAAAAGAAAAACCTGAATAGGTTTCTGAAGTATTTTTATTGGTGGGCCGGGAGGGACTCGAACCCCCGGAGCCTTACGGCACCGCGTCTACAGCGCGGCGGAATTGCCACTATCCGACCGACCCACGAATGATGAACGAAAAGATCAAAGAATATCTATGACTGAGTGATTCGCCGGCCGTAGCTCTCGTTCGACTCGGCTCACGACAAGCTCCGAGCGAAGGCTGGCCGACCCACACGTGACGGGGATTGTATGGCAAATGGCTCCGTCATTCAATGATCTGATTGCCCACAAAACTGCACCTAGACGACGGTTGTGAAGTAATCAAACAGCAACTTCAGCACCGAACACACCACAACAGCGATCAGCAGTTTCTTCACGTAGGTGTTTCCCCGTTTCGCACCAACTCCTGCCCCAACCCACGCTCCGCCTGCGAAACCGATACTGAGCGCAACTGCTGCGGGGTAATTGATCGAGCCCTGGAACGCGAAGACGATGGCGGCGGCTGATGCTGTA
>CAZLUK010000066.1:0-9701 GCA_964562735.1 uncultured Candidatus Peribacteria bacterium | reverse complement strand
GCTGACACGCATGATCGAAGAGGTACTGCTAGAGCCAATCTCCATCATTGATCTTCTGAACCTCACAACAATAACTGTGAAAAGAGCTCTTGCAAGAGCGGGGCCACCGCAACTGGCTCTACTTTAACGGGACACTAGTGTTTTTCCCTCCATACAGTTGTTCAAGAACATTTTTCTTTATCATGGATTCATGAGTATACCAATATGCTAATATGGACATTGTATACCATCAAGTCATACTTTGATCTTCTCGTACTTCCACCGTTTCAAGCCAGCTTTGCGGCGGCTGCTTGCGGGCGGTTCGGAGCGTATTTAGGAGCGTATGCAGGCCCAAAAGCGCGCACTTGAATCTGCGCGGACCGACCGGAACGCCTAACAGTGAGTAGATTGCGTCCGGTTTTAGCGCTTCCGCGTCAGCGATGCTCATACCGAGGAGTTCCTCGGACAGCAGTGACATCGCGGCTTGGCTGATGGCGCAGCCTACGCCGCGCCATTTCAGACCTGTAATAATTTCGTTGATGACGACGAGATCAATCGTGAGATCATCTCCGCAGCTAAGGTTTTCTTCGCGGTGTGAGATTGCGTGCGGGAGACAGCCGGTGTTCCGCGGGTGCTTATAGTGATCTAAGATGTTATCGGCGTAGAGATCCATTCTGAGTGAGTAGTGAGTAGGTTGTAGTGAGTAGAAACCAAGTTACGCATCGTGGTTACAAAAATTATTTCTTCAAAAGATGTACTGCATGATGAAGGGCTTCGGTGCAGCGGTCGATTTCGTTGATAGTGTTGTACGCTGCGACGGAGATACGGGTGGAGGCGGGGATGCCAAAAGATTTGTGCAGCGGTTGGGTGCAGTGGTGTCCGGAACGCAGGCAGATCCCTGTTTTCCCGAGGATGTCGGTGAGGTCATGCGGATGGATGCCTTTGATTACGAAGCTGATGCAGCCGGTTCGTTTTTTTGGATTAGTTGGACCGAGAATCGTGAGTCCTTGGATCGTATTCAGTGCAGCCAGCGCATGGGTAAGGAGTGAAGTTTCATGTTGCCTGATCTCTTTCATTCCCGTTCTTTCCATCCATCCGATCGCTGCTGCCAGTCCGGCTGCATCCGCGGCCGCGACGGTTCCGGCTTCGAACTTTCGCGGGAGCTCGGCGCATGTGAAGCCGTCCGTCGTAACGGTCTGGATCATGTCGCCGCCGCCGAGGAATGGGGGTATGCGCTTCAAAATGTCCGCCTTTCCGAAGAGTACTCCGATTCCGGTGGGGCCGTACGTTTTGTGGCCCGAGAATGCCAAAAAATCACAATCGAGTTTTTGCACGTCGATCGTTGCATGGGCCGCAAGCTGGGAGGCGTCGATGACTGCAACCGCGCCGTTTTTATGCGCCAGCGCAATAATCTCCGCAATCGGTTGCAGCGTTCCAAGGACGTTACTGAGTCCGCTTACCGTGACGAGCTTGGTCTTTTTTTTCTTCAAAATTTTCTCGGTCTCTATGAGATCAACCACTCCTTCTTTCGTGATCGGCAACCAATCGAGTCCGATTCCATTACGCTTTGCAAGCTGCATCCAAGGCACAATATTGCTGTGGTGCTCCAGAACTCCGAGTGCGATGCGGTCGCCGGATTTCAGTGTTTCACCGAAGCTCCGAGCCACCAAGTTTAGTCCTTCCGTCGCGTTCTTTGTGAAGATGATCTCGTACGGGTACGGTGCGTTCAGGAATTTACGGACAGTTTCACGCGCTTGGTCGTGGGCGATTGTCGCCTCTTCTGCGAGCGCATGGACGCCGCGGTTCACGTTGGCGTTCTTCGTCGCATAAAAATCACGCAATGCGTCGATGACGCACTGTGGTTTTTGGCTCGTGGCGGCACTGTCCAGGTAACACAGTTGCTGGCCTCCGACAATTTTTCTGAGGATTGGGAACTGTCGGCGGATGGAGGAAATATCGAACGTCATAGAGGAAAGAGTATATAGCAGCGTTGCCCCGACGGACGCTATGCTATTTTTCATCGTTGATCCGGCTGTTTTCCTGTACCATTTCGGGCATGACACAGCGCACTATCGTGATTCTGAGCTTTTCTTTATTCGTATGCGCTCTTCTGTTTGGCGGTTACAGCCTGATCGTGTACCTCGGAATTCCGATTCACCAATTGGTGTATTCCACTTCTTCTGATATTCAGACTTGGGATTTAGCATGCGGAACTGCTGCTGAAAATAGAGTGTATTTTTGCCGAGGTGCGGCGGTCTTTATTCCGTTTCTCATCGCGGTGATCAAGATGGCTAGTCCGTTCTTTGCGTATATCATCATATCGGCGCTACTGTTTGGGACAGTCCTGGTGTGGGCCGGATTTAAAACCGGTCGTTTCGAGCGAGTCATTCAGACGAACACGCTGGTTATCGTGCTGCTTAGCATCACGGCCGTGTGGCTGCTTGGCACTACGTTTTCGGTCGGTACGCTCTACAACTTAAACACTCCCGAGAGCGCGATGATCACGGATCTGAGTGGACAGAAAGTATTGCCGGCGTTTCGCCGTTTCTTTGAGCCTACACCGCAAATCTACGCCGGAGCGGGCCCACAGGCGCTCGCCGAACTCAAGGCCAATTATGAATTCCTGCTCTCGCACGGATGCCTAGCTGACACGGGCGTCCAGACACAGAACGGAGCCAAGCTTTACGATCTGCGCTTCTGGTGTATGCAACTGAGTTTCTTCGACCGTGCGGGCACACAGATTGTCATGGTGCTTTTATTCCTCTTCAACTTACTTATCCTCGGACGTCTCATCATTACCAAACTTGTCGGCTACCGGACCGAAAACACACTATTTCTCGCCTGTCTGTCGGTCGGTATAGGCACACTTGGCTGGGTGGCGATCCTGTGGTCGCTTGGACTTTTTGCACTGCTGCATACGATGCTGATCCGGCTGCTATTTTTCGGTATGCCGGTGATTCTCTTTCCGCAGAGCGTCTGGTGGATCAGAAAGATGATGGAGAAGAAAATCAACATTATTTTTTCGATGCGCAGCTGGCATCTCTTTCTGGCTTGGCTGCTAATCACGTATGTCGCGCTCAATTTCTTCAACGTCGTGCGTCCGTTTCCGATCGGTTGGGATGACCTCGGCAGCTACTTAAACCGTCCGCGTCTGCTTGCGAGCTACGGATATTTTATTCCGTCGATGTCGCAGTTTCAGTGGGAGTACCTGACATCGCTTGGATTTCTCCTATTCGGGTATGACAGTTGGAGCGGTTCTACGTTCGCCATGGAAATCAACTGGGCCGCCGGCATGATTTCGGTGTTGGTTGTGTATGCCTTCGGACGGCGCATGTTCGGCCGCGGCCGAGGTGTACTTTCAGCGATGTTTTACTATTTTCTGCCGATGACGGGACATTTCTCGTTTGCGGACATGAAGATCGATAATGCATCTTTCTTCACCACTGCGCTTGGGATCATGGCTGTGTTCGCATTCCTCTTCCCAGCCAAAGACATTGACGAATCCGCCGAGCCGCGTGATCTAAAATTGCTCGTAATCGCCGGACTCATCTTCGGACTTAGCTTTGCCATTAAGCCTACTGCGATCCTCGGCATTGTGATGGCCATGAGCATCTTGATTGGTGGTCTCATAGGCCCGATTGGATTTACAGGTGCCATCATCGCCGGATTCGGATTCCTGCAGAAATTCGGGGTGATCAGCGTTAGCGAGATCTTCAAACGCGCTCTCATTTCGACGAGCATCTCTTCAACATTACTTGCGGTTATTGTGCTCAGCATCGGTATCGGGCTCATCGCGTATGCCGTTTACAGAAAACGCGAGAAACTGAAGCCGCTGCTAATCTCAGTCGGTTGCCTGACGCTTGGTATGGCGATTGCTGTCGCGCCATGGATTCTCAATAATATCGCGATCATTCGTGGTTACAATTTGACAGGATACATTACGGCCAAAGACAAGGTGGCGTACAGCGCCGCAGCCAGGAGCGGTGTTCCAGGGCATGTGAACATGGGTACAATGCTCACAGCCCACGATAGGTCGGGTCCGCAAGTATTTTACGTGCAGAAGGACGACGTGGCAGCCATGGGCCTACCGAGTAACATACCTATCCGGTACCTTCCGCCGGAACTCAAAATTGATCCCAATCACGCCGCCTGTAAATCTTCCGCCCGCACCGAAGAGCTGGACCGTTATTGGGGGTTTGGTAAAGGCATTGGACATTATCTCGGGCTGGCTTGGCGGCAGGTAATGAACCTCGACTCGTTTGGTTACTACGTGACCTTGGCACCGATGTTGCTCCTGTTTCCGTTGCTACTCCTCCTTCCCTTCCTTTGGTCCAAAGAAGGCCGATGGCTGCGGCTGCTTTTCTTTGGCACGATTGCGTTCTTTATACAATGGTCGCTGGCGGCTAACGGAGTGTCGTGGTACGGCATCGGCATGTTTCTGGGATTTGCGATTGGTCTGGAGGCGTTCATTGCTCATGCGCCGGATACCCCGAATCGTTCCCTGTTTAGGTTCCTGCTAGCGATGAGTATCATCATTTGTCTGGTTAATCGGCTGTGGCAATTTGATTCGCAGAAGAATCTGTTTGAGTATCCGCTCGGCAAAATCACTGCTTCCGCACTGCGTGAAGTCACGATCCCGGACTACGATGACATCCGGGAGAGCGTTGTAACGCGTCATGAATCGATGCCGCAGACGCCATATACGTATCGGATTGGCACGTTCATCTCGTATTTCATTCCACGTAACCGCGAAATCTTTCCGATGGCGGATCACCAGCTGAACTTCTTCAACTGTATCAATCAGGAGGTTAATCACCCGCTCACGCTCAAACGTCTTCAGGCACTCGGATTCAACAGCATCATCTTCGATACGAATACGCAAACGATCGAGAAGGATCCGAATGGTTCGATCCATCAGAAGGTGGCCAAATTCCTTGATTTCGTTAACGATCCGTCCGTCAATCTTGAGATTGCCGTGAACGATCCCGGCAATGGCATCGCGTACATTTTACTACCGGAAGTCGCCGCCGGCACGGGATCGGTCGTGCGGTAAGAAAGGTAGAAAGGCAGGAGGGCAGTAAAATCCTAACATTCTGCCCTTCCAACGTTCTGCCCTTCTGCCCCCGCTTTCTCACGGGTACCCTAGTACCCACCGCATGCGTATCGCCGCCATCATCCCGGCCTACAACGAAGTCACGCGCATTGCTGCCGTGGTCCGTGGCGCGGCGCTGTACACCGATGCAGTGATCGTCATTATCGACGGTGGGAGCGACGGAACGGAAACCGTGGCCCGCGAGGCCGGTGCGTCAGTCATTTGCCATGCGGAGAACTGTGGCGCGGGAGCTGCCACCATGACCGGACTCGAGGCCGCGCGTAGGTTGGGATATGACATTGCGGTGACGATTGACGCTGACGGCCAGCACTCCACTGCGGATATACCGCGGCTTGTCGAAGCTCTCGAGCAGCGGAAAGCAGATCTTGTCATTGCCAACCGTTTTGGGCGTAAAAATACGATTCCCTTCGTCCGCAGAGTTGCCAATACGATCGGGAATCTGGTGACGTTCTTCGTAACGGGAATCTATCTCCCTGATACACAGTGCGGCTTCAAGGCATTTGGCCCAAAGGCGCTTGCGGAGATCCAGCTTAAGATGTCGGGCTTCGAATTCTGCACTGAAGTCATCCGCGAGGCTGCAAAAAACCACTGGAAGATCGTTTCCATCCCCTCAAAAGTGGTATATTCCGAATACACACTGGCCAAGGGTCAGTCATTCTCAAGCGGCATCCGCACAGCCGCCAAAATTCTGCTTCGTACCTTCCTCAGATGATCGAATTCGAATATACCCCGTACCAAGTCGTCGTTCCGCTCTTCAGTTTCCTGATGATCGTGTACGCGTGGAACTTGGTGATTCGTCACAAGAAGACGATTTGGGAGGGCGGACTGTGGACTGTGTTCTGGTCGGCCAGCGCATACATCTCGCTGGTGCCGAGTAGTCTGCAGTACTTAAGTTCAATCACGGGTATCAAGAAGAACGAGAACGCCGCTACGATTACGGCGATCGGGGTGCTGTTTTTCGTCGTGTTTTACATGATCATCCGATTGGAAGAACTGGAACAGCGAGTGACGAAGATTGTTCGGGATAGAGCCCTGAAGGATGCGGGGATCGACGAAAAGTGAGTAGTTGGTAGTGAGTAGTGAGTAGTGAGTAGATTTATGCCACTGAGACTCTTGCCATTTCTACTCACTACAAACTACTCACTACTCACTCTCAATGAAAACCATTCTCCTCATCAGCCCGTACTGGAAAGAAGATCATCGTTGGATGGTGAGTTCGGTGAAAATGGCGGAGCTGTGGCAGAGACTGGGGTACAGAGTTGTTGTGTTGTGTATGGGAATAAAAAAAGTGGAAATCGGAAAGTGGAAAGTGGAAAGTGATGAGGTTGAACATGTGTCAGATACTCTGGAAATTCACCGGGTTTCGGATTTCTTTATTCCTGATCCGTGGAATTATGGGATCGCGTTCGGTTTTTCGGGTGCGGCGCTCAGGCTTGTTCGTCAGATTAAGCCTCATATCATCGTGGTCAACAAAGTTCTGTTCTGGAGTTCGATCTCACTTCTTCGGTTACGGCTTGCCGGATTTAACGTACTTCTTCTTACCGATGCGCTTGTTGGCATCACGTGGTGGCCGCGCGGTATCGTCGGGAAAATCTGCGCTGCAATGTATGCGAATACTCTGGGCTGGCTGATCCTGAAGGCTGCTACAAAAATAGCCTTCTTTCATCCGCAACCGCCCGCCGTCCTTAAAAGATTGGGCATTACTGAGAAATCAATCATTATTCCCACTGGGATAGATCCCTCCAGATATGAGACGTCAGACATGAGACAAGAGCCGGCTGTTATTTCTCACGTCTCAAATCTCACATCTCATGTCTCCGTAACATATGTCGGTCGCCTAGAGTCTATCAAAGGCGTCGATGACTTTGTTGCTGCTGCGCTCAAGGTCAAAAAAGAAAAGCCCGAACTAGAAATTCAGGTCGTCGGCTGGTATAAAGATCGTCATCCGTTGGTAATGGCCCATGATCGTGAGGTGCGGTTTACCGGACTCCGTAAAGATATATCGGAGATTCTATCAAAGTCCGATATTTTCGTCCTTCCGAGTTATGCCGAGGGCCTCAGTAACGCCCTTATGGAAGCCATGTCTGCGGGGTGTGCCTGTATTGCGAGTGACGTCGGTGGCAACCGCTATTTGATCGAGAACGGGGTCTCGGGATTTCTTTTTCCGGCGGGAGATAGAGCGGCGCTCGCGTCCCACATTCGCCGTCTCGTCGATGATTCTGACAAACGGAAGAAGCTTGGGGAGCGCGCACGAAATCGAATCGAACAGATGTTTAGCTGGGACAAAGTTGGGAAGCGGTATCAGGAGCTCTTCCAGTCTTGGAACGTATGAAGAAACTCGTGATTCTATCGGCATTTCTCTCGCCGTATCGCAGCGGTGCCGAGGCTATGGTGGAAGAAGTTTCAGTCCGCCTCGCCAGTGAGTTTGATATCACGATTATCACCGCCCGACTTTCGAGGAAACTTCCGAAGAGTGACATGCTGGGGGACAACGTGAAAATTATCCGCGTCGGACTGGGGCTGCCAATCGACAAGTGGCTCTATCCGTTCCTGGCGCCGTTGGCTGCGGGGCCGCTCCGGCCCGATATCATTCATGCGGTGCTGGAAACGTTTGCGGGCCTCGGGCTCTTTTTTTGCCGGTGCCACGCACGCAAAATTCTGACGCTCCAGACCACCAATCGTATGTTTTTGAAGAGAATGATTATCCGGTATCCGGATACCGTAACTGCGATTAGCTCTGAGCTGGTGCGCATTGCAGCATCGTACGGTCGCAATGATGTTGTTCTTATTCCTAACGGAATTGATCTGGCGGCGATCAAGTCTGCCTGCCAAAAAAATCCAAAGGATTCCGGACGCGTGCTCTTTGTGGGACGTCTTGAATCGATGAAGGGGGTGGATACGTTGCTCGAAGCATTCTCGTTACTCGTTACTCGTTACGCATTGCATCCGAACGTTCATCTGCGGATCATTGGAGACGGCTCCGAGCGTCAGAAACTTCAGCAACTCGCAAAGAATCTTGAAATCGATCATTGCGTGACTTTCACCGGACGGATTGCGGGAAGCGCGATCTTCGACGAATTCGCCAAAGCCGAAATCTTTTGCGGTTTATCACGCAGCGAAGCGTTCGGTAATGTTTTCCTGGAAGCACAGGCGGCGGGTTGCGCGGTGCTAGCGACGAACATTGGAGGAATACCGGATATCGTCAAAAACGGCGTGAGCGGAATCCTCGTTCCGCCGGGTGATATCGATGCCGCGGCAACCGAACTCCGGAGTTTGCTCATGGATGCCTCTTACCGATCAAAACTCACAATTGCAGCCCAGAAAAATGCCGAAAACTACGACTGGAATGCGATCAGTGAAAAATATAAGGGGGTGTATGGACGATGTTGAGCTAAGACTCAGTGAACTTTATGAGTGATCGTACACGCGGGAAGGAATCCCGCTCCCGTTTACGATGGTGATTCTTTTACTGTCTTATCGTCGCAATCTGTCTGATCGTCTCCACACACGCACCAAGCTCGTCATTCACAAGCAGGTGATCAAACAGATGCGCATGATCGGTGAACGCTTTAAGGTCGGCTTCGGCAATTTTCAGTCTCTCCGTGATTTGTTCTTCCGTATCGCGGCCGCGGGTACGGAGCCGATGTAGAAGGGCAGAAAGCATCAGGCGTTTACTCCGGCCAGGGGGTAAAAGTCCGCAGCTTAAAACTGCACGGCGGCCGAGGGATTCCACTAAACCTTTTAGTAAATTGATCTCGGTCACGACAATCGGGAGTTTATTCTTTTTCCAGATAGCTTCGATGTCCTGCCGACGGTACCCGTAGTGCCTTAATTCGCTTTTTGACGGCAGTTCAGTACGACTGATGATCTCGCCGGACTTAACCATCGCTTCAAATTTCTCTTTGGTCACATGCTGATACGGATCGGTATCGTTCTTTTTCACTGTGCGCGTCGTGATGATCGGCACCTGTTCGGCGTACGAATGGAAGAGTGTCAGCAGCTGGCGTGCAATTGTGGTCTTACCCACACCGGATGGGCCTGAAACGGCAAGTACATAAGCGGTTATGGTGAAGGCGGGGGTAGCTTTCATTTCAGTCACTTCGTATTTGAGATCGTTCACGAGTAAGCCGTTGTCCATTATGCGAATGCGGCGCATGTGGGGCGCAACGGTGGCTCCGATGATTGGTAGCTCACTATCACGGGTGAGCTGTGCCATCACTCGGCTGCCGTTCTGTAGGCGAATAAGCGCGACATGGTAAGGTTCGGTGCCGAATCCGGATGGCGGATGGCGGACTACTGTGAAACTTTCGATGATGCCGGGTTGGGTTCTGGATTTTTCCAGTGCCTTGATGCGCCGGTGCAGAGCGGGGATGCGGTTCATGGGAGAGGAAGTCACAAGTTACCAGTCAAAAAGTATATTTTATGCGATATTTTCGAGGAGATGAATCGTGCAGGTAGCGCCGATACCGCCGAGGTTATGGGCGAGCGCGCGCTTTACGTCGGGGATTTGGTTATGGGCATTACCTGAAAGTTGCCTGAAACAGTCCAGGACCTGTTTTACACCGGTCGCGCCGATCGGATGGCCGCAAGCCTTCAGTCCGCCGCTCAT
>CAZLUK010000065.1:0-2348 GCA_964562735.1 uncultured Candidatus Peribacteria bacterium | reverse complement strand
TGGTGATGCAGGCATTAATGGTACGCCTGGAGTGCTACTCAGTCTGACCAAACAACCCGGGGTCAACACGTTGGAACTGAGTAAAAAAATAGATGCTGCGATAGCCGAACTTCAGGCATCCTTGGGTGATGATGTGCTGTTGAACCCGAATCTTTTCCGTCAGGAAAAATTCATACAAAATGGCATCGACAACGTCGTCGGAGCAGCGCGTGATGCGGCGATACTCGTCGTCGTTGTACTCATTCTTTTCCTCGGCAACTTTCGCGCTGTCGGGATAACGATAACGGCCCTACCGATCTCATTTGTCGTTGCCGTTTTGATTCTGAGGTACTTCGGTATGTCCATCAACGTCATGACACTGGGAGGACTGGCAGTCGCTGTGGGTGCGCTGACAGATGATGCTGTGGTGACGGTAGAAAATTCAATTCGATGGTTGAAGGAAAATAAACACAAGAAAGAGCCACTTTCCCCCTTCGAGGTCATCATCCGAGCAGGCAGTGAAGTTCGTGGATCTGTCATTTTCTCAACCGTACTTGTTGTGCTCGTATTCATGCCACTCTTCGGTCTGGGCGGAATAGAAGGAAGACTCCTGGCACCACTCGGAGTGGCCTACATCATCGCGCTTGTGTCATCGACTATTACTGCCATGACAGTGACGACCATTCTTTCATTTTACCTTTTGCCCGGTTCGAAGCTCATCGAGCAGGGATTTGAAACGAAATTTCTCAAGTTCCTTAAAAAAACGGCTGAACCTCTGATACGATTCAGTATCAGCAAGCCTACCGTCGGACTCACGATAGCAGCCGTCTCGATACTCCTGACTGCAATTATGGTACTGCAAGCCGGAAAGGAGTTTTTGCCACCATTCAACGAAGGAACATTGACTATCGCTATTGCCCTACCTCCAGGAGAATCGCTAGAAAAAAGCAATGTAATTGGAACGCGCGTCGAAAAAGCATTGCTCGCCATCGATGGCGTAGAGTCTGTCGCGAGACGAACAGGGAGGGCGGAGGAAGATGAGCACGCTGCGGGCGTGAATGCGTCGGAGCTCGAAGTGGACGTCGATCTGGAAAAACGCAAGAAGGACGATATTATCGCAGATATCAAACAAGCATTTTCTCTTCTTCCGCTCGAAGGAGCAAATATCAGTATCGGACAACCTATTTCACACCGTGTGGAGCATATTCTTTCAGGCGTACGCGCTCCTATTGTCATCAAAATATTCGGACAGGATCTGGATGAACTGCAGACCTACGCTGCTCAGGTGCGTGATCTCCTTGCCGATATTCCGGGTGCGTTGAATCCCGTGGTGGATCAAGAAATTATGGTGCCTCAGATCACCATCACTCCCAACCGCGATAGAGTCGCACAGTACGGTTTTGCCTTTGGGGAGCTGACAGATCTGCTCGCAGTCCAATTGGCCGGAGAAGAAATAGGGACGATCCTCGAAGGCTCACGCTCTTTCGATCTCGTTTTGCGTCTGGAAGCAAGCGCATTGAACACTCCGGAAAAGATCGGCAGCTTGCTCATTGCCACACCAAACGGCAATCGTATTCCTCTTTCGCAAATTGCAGACGTCCGTATTACAGAGGGAAGAAACAGCATTAGCCATGATAACGGACAGCGACGGCTTGTGATTTCTTCCGGCATTATCGACGGAGATAGTGTGACCATTATCGAAACGCTGAAAAACAAAGTTGAAAAAGAGCTTCAATTGCCACCGGGGTATTTTCTCAGTTACGAAGGAACATACAAAAGCCAGCAAGAATCCAGTCAAAGACTGCTTGTCTATTCCCTCCTTGCACTCCTTGGCATTTTTGCCGCTCTCTATTACAAATTTCGATCGCTTTCTCTTGTTCTACAGATTCTTGCCACGGTGCCGGTAGCCTGTGCGGGAGCGATGATCGCTGTATTCCTCACTGGAAATATCATCAATCTTGCAGGGCTTGTAGGCCTTATTTCTGTGTTAGGACTTGCAGCAAGAAATGGAATTCTGCTGATAGAACATTGGCTCTTCAAGGCATCTGAAGAAGGAGAACCTTTCGGTGAAGATCTCATCGTCTCAGGATCACTCAATCGTCTTGCCCCGATGCTCATGACAGCGCTGACATCCATACTCGCACTCTTGCCCTTGCTGTGGAATCCCGACCAGCCGGGAAAGGAAATTTTGTATCCGTTGGCTGTAACAACATTTGGAGGACTGCTGACCTCACTGATAGTAGAAATTCTGATTCGACCAGGGATGTTCGCACTCTTTGGAAAAAAACCGCTGGAACGCGCCGTTCACAAATTCCATAGAGAACAGGCCGAGGCATTTTCATGACTTGTTGGCCATTTTTCAGAGGTTC
>CAZLUK010000064.1:0-5142 GCA_964562735.1 uncultured Candidatus Peribacteria bacterium | reverse complement strand
GGCATAAGTTTCCTCGTTCTAAAATTCATCACTAAAAACATGGCACTTTCTCCGTAATTCGATCAGTGTGATATTTTATGTTGAGATATCGGTTACTTTTGCGGGACGCGGCGTCCCGTCTGCGGGGAATTATTGAAATTGTGTCTCTCTCGCAGTTTTGCTGTGTTCCACGAAAATCAAACATTCCTACAGACTCAGTGCCCATTTACCGCAGTGGGACACAGCCCATTCTTTGTTCTTTACCATCGGTCTTTTCCGCTGTAGTCTCCCCGTCCGCACTGGTAGAGTGACTGGGATTACTCTTCTGATCGGACTTATTTCGTACTGTCTTTCGTATGGTACATACCCTCAAGCCCAACTACGGATCCACCCACTCTAGTCGCCGGGTTGCCCGTGGCAACGGTTCCGGCCGCGGAACCACTGGCGGTCGTGGACAAAAAGGTCAGCAGTCCCGGGTGGGCAAAGGCCGCCGCTTAGGATTCGAAGGCGGACAGACCCCGCTCATCCGCCGTCAGCCCAAGCTTGGAGGTTTCACCCATCCGCGTCGCGTGAACATGGAACCGCTTAATCTCGATGTTCTGGAGAAACGCGTGCCAGCCGGAACGTACGACGTTGTCGCGCTCAAGGCACTCCGCATCGTCAGCGGCCGCTCCCCGGTTAAGCTCCTCGGACGTGGTAAGATCACGAAGAAGCTCTCGCTCACCATTAACGCCGCTTCTCGGAGCGCAAAGACTGCCGTTGAGCAGGCCGGCGGTTCCGTTACCATCGTCAACCAATGACAATCTATTCTTCACAATTCATCATTGATTTTCAGAGCAGCGAGTCTGACTCAAAGCTCATTACTCATAGCTTTTTATGTTCACGTACCTGAGGCAACTCTGGCGGTCGGACGATTTGCGCAGGCGCATCCTGTTCACGATCGGCATCCTGCTCATATTCCGCGCCGTTTCGCACATCACCATCCCGGGTGCCGACCGGGCTCTCCTGCAACGCTTCCTTGAGAATGGCACCAGCTCCGGCCCGCTCGGCATTTTCGCCGCACTCACCGGTGGTGCCGTCCAAAACTTCTCGATCGCACTCCTCGGACTATCGCCGTACATCAATGCGTCTATTATTTTGCAGCTCTGCACCGTCATCTTCCCGCAGCTTGAAGCACTCAGCAAAGAAGGCGTCCAGGGTCAGCAGAAGATCAACACCTACACGCGCTGGCTTTCGATCCTGCTTGCCTTTATGCAAAGCTACGGATTCTTGGTTCTTTTAAACCGCGGGGGCAGCGGTAACATCGTTCCGATGACGTTTCCTGCCGTTCTCTTCCCGATGCTCTACGTGTCCGTCGGCTGTGTGTTCGTCATGTGGCTGGGTGAACTGATCACCGAGAAGGGTATCGGCAACGGCATATCACTCCTGATATTCACCGGCATCGTCGCCGGTATGCCGCGCACACTCACTACGATGTTCATGTCCGGTCCGGATAAGCTTTCGGCGTTCTACCTGTTCCTGGTCGTCTCGCTTGCGACGCTCGTGGCCGTTGTTCTCTTCACGGACGCGCACCGCGCCATCCCGATCACGTACGCCAATCAGGGCGCGGGCCGAGGCGTGAAGGCGAATATCCCGATTCGGCTGAATCAGGCCGGCATGGTGCCGATAATCTTTGCCATCTCGCTCATCACGTTCCCGGGCATCATCGCCCAATTCATGCAGACTGCTCCGCGCTTTGCCGGGATTGTTCAATTCATCAATTTGAACCTGAGTTCTGATAGTCCGAGCATCCTGTACATGGCACTCTATTTTCTCTTGGTCATCGCGTTCACGTATTTCTATGTCTCGGTCACCTTTAAGCCAGGTGACCTTGCCGAGAACATCCAGAAGCGCGGCGGCTTTATCCCCGGCGTTCGTCCGGGCCGTGAAACTGCCAGGATGCTCGAGAAGGTCAGCAATCGCCTGAATTTGTGGGGCGGCGTTTTCCTTGGCATCGTCGCTATCGTCCCACTCGTCTTCACCCGCTACTCCACTCTCAGTAGCCAGGATCTCATCATCTCCGGTTCCGGTCTCATCATCATCGTCGGCGTGGTGCTCGAATTGATTCGTCAGGTGAATGCTCAGCTGTTGTCACATGATTATGAGAAGTTAGTATGAGGTTGTAGTGAGTAGTGAGTAGTGAGTAGAATGCGTCTGTGGAAAGCTATAAAGAGCTTATTGTTTGGCAGAAATCAATGCAGCTCGTTAAGAGCGTTTATAGCGTATCGGATACTTTTCCGACGAAAGAAATGTACGGTTTAACCTCACAAATACGAAGGGCTGCTGTTTCGATTCCTTCCAATATTGCAGAAGGTAGCAGAAGAGGGTCACGAAAGGATTATCGACAATTTTTATTAGTGGCATTTGGATCTGGATCGGAACTAGAAACACAAATTGATATAGCCGTAATGTTAGGATTTGCTATACCTGAAAATCTTGAAGTGCAACGTGCAGGTTCCCTACTGAAGGAAGTAATGAAAATGTTGAATGCTATGATTCGAAAACTTTCGTTATCAGAACCTACTCACTACTCACTACAACCTACTCACTAATATGGATCTCGTTTTCTTCGGCATCCAAGGCTCGGGCAAAGGCACGCAGGCAAAAAAACTCGCGGCCGAATTCGGTTATTACATCTTCGAGGCTGGCGGAGAACTGCGGAAGATTGCCGCTTCGGGGTCGGAGTTAGGCAGAACAGTGCAAAGCTACATCGATCATGGCCACCTCGTGCCGCATGTGATCATCATGCAAGTGGTCGCTATCGCCATCAGCTCGCGCCCGACCACGACAAAAATTCTCTTCGATGGGATTCCCCGCGACGAGAATCAGATGAAAGATTTTGATGATGTCATGCACAAGGCCGGACGCGATTTCCGCTGTATTCACTTTCTACTGGATCAAGCCGAAGCCGAGCAAAGAATTCTGGGACGAGCTAAGCAGGAGGGGCGGGCCGATGACTCCAACACCGCGATTATTCGTCGCCGAATGGACACGTTCGTGAGAAAGACACTGCCGGTGATTACGAAATACAAGGCTGCTCAGAAAGTAATAGAAATAAGTGCTGAAAAAAGTGTCGAGGAAATTTATGGACAATTGAAGCAGGCGATTGTTTCAGCTTGAGTGCAGGTAATCATAGGTGTACGATCGTACAGCCGAGTGTCTGGGCCGTGACCAGGTTGGTACATAAGAATCGACAATCTCGCGTTGGGGTTCGACTCCCCCACGGTCCACCACCTCGGCATTTACCATATACGAAAACCACCCCCTTCAGGGGTGGATTCGTTTACGTAACCAGATTGACGTAAGAACCGACGTCTAAACTTTACTCTTCGTCCTTCAATTTGTCAACAAAAACCGCTAGCATGTGCTCATGGCGTTCGATTCACAATGTCAGATTTTCTCGCAGGCACAAATCGATTCACTCCGCCGCGGCGGCGCTATTCTGCGGGATTGCCTGAAGCACGCGGCAGCTTTGGTGCAGCCGGGTATTTCAACGCTCGAGATCGATGCAGCCGCCGAGGAGTTTATCCTTAAACGCGGCGGCATTCCGGCGTTCAAGGGTTATCACGAATTTCCGGGCACCTTGTGTACATCGGTGAATGATCAGGTGGTTCACGGCATTCCGTCCGCCGGCCCGCTCCTTAAATCTGGTGATATCGTTTCACTGGACGGCGGAGTTATTTTCGACGGTCTGTACACCGATGCCTGCGTCACGGTGGGAGTCGGGGAGATCGATCCGAAGACGCGATCATTCCTGACGTATGTTTCGGATACGCTCGAAAACGTCATCGCTCAGGTCGTAAAGGCCGGCGTGCAAGTAGGCGATATTTCTGCATTCATCGAACAATGTTTGCGCCGCGGCGGATTCGGCATCGTGCGCACACTCACGGGCCACGGTCTCGGCGATACTTTGCACCAGTTTCCGGATGTCCCGAACTTCGGCAAGGCCGGTACGGGGCCGATACTTCCCATCGGCACGATGATCGCGATCGAGCCGATCGCGACGATGGGCCTGCCCGATGTCTATACCGCCATCGATAACTGGACGGTGCGCACGAAGGATAACAGTCTGGCCTGCCACTTTGAGCATTCGGTCTTGATCACGAAAGACGGATGCGAGGTGCTGGCGTAAGGATCTGCTTCGCCGAAAATTGAGTGTATGTCAACTATTTTCGGAACGTTTTTTATGGATGCTTCTGAAACCACATCGCAAGCGATCGTGCGAATGTTCCGAGGTCGGAAAGGTCTGATGCCAGATGGGCACAGAGCTGGGTAAGGTTTACTTCCGTGTATTCATGGACGAGGATATTCCGCAGTCCCTTGGCTCTGATCATCCGTAGCTGCAAGTCTTGATCGATGACCCCGCGTTCGGTGAGAATTATAAATGGATCCCGCTCATCCCTGAGGCCTCGCCAATCTTCGATTGTTACCAGCAAACGTGCACAGTCAATGACCGACTGAATTGCTGTTTGCAGGAGCCGCTCCACGGCGGATCGTCGGAGGGGATCAGCCGCAAGATCAGCAGGGGAAAGCGAGACGTGAGCCGACAGGAGATCAATATTCTTTTGGAGATACCCAAGTTTTCGGATGATGGTTTGGCGGTCGGAGGGACTCATAATGGCCTTGAGAGAATACGTTGAAGAATGATATCGCACTCAGCGTTCAGCATCGGGCATTCATCGTCGTACCCGCGCTCTACGGAAAGCTCGTACTCGATCCGCTCCTGCCGATTTCCTTCAAAGATGCGGCTACCCTGCCGTATCACGTTGTACTGGAGGAGTAGGGGAGTGTCTTGCAGGATTGTGAGATCGAGTTCTGGGGCGCTTTCGCCGAGCGCAGTACGAAGGAGGGCGGAGATTGTTAGGCGCAACGAAAAACGATCTTGTTTTGAGAGGCCGGGCATTGCAAGTACGGCGATATCGAGGTCGCTTTCCTTATTAGCCTTGCCGGTGGCATAGGAGCCATGCAGGTACGCCGCAGAAATACCCTGCTCAGCTCCAATCTTTCCAACCAACCTCTTAATGGTTTCCGGTGTGATCACCATGGACGAAGTATACTCCTCAATGTTCTGTCGGCGCACATTGTGATGTATCAGACTGCCATGGGATGAGCGCCGCAGGCCTT
>CAZLUK010000063.1:0-1509 GCA_964562735.1 uncultured Candidatus Peribacteria bacterium | reverse complement strand
CCCAACCTTGTGTGAATTCAGAACCGGCATCCCTTTCCCTTTGATCCTGAATACTTGACCCGGCTGCGTACCCGCTGGAATGGTGAATGTGACGGGCCCATGGACGGTTTCGACGTCCATTTCGGTGCCAAGGATCGCATCGACGACCGGCAGCACGAGCGTGGTGCGGATGTCGTCGCCTTCACGTACAAAACGCGAGTCGGGACGAACACTGATGCGCACGTAGAGATCACCGGCCTCGGCGCCTCGCCTCCCCGCATCGCCCTGACCTCTTAATCTGAGTGACTGGCCGTCGTCGATACCTGCGGGAATAGTGATCGTGACCTTCACAGACTCTGCGACTCTGCCTTCACCATCACACTTTGCGCACGGCTTCTCGGGAATTTTTCCCGATCCTCTGCACTTGGAACAGAGCACTTGCTGCTGCATCGCGCCGAAAAATGACTGTGTTGTGCGCGTGATCTGCCCCGTTCCGCCGCACTCAGTGCACGTGACGATCTTGGCATCCTTCTGGGCTCCGTTGCCCCCGCAGGTGGAGCACACCGCGAGCTTGCGGACGGAAAGCACGCGCTCGATTCCCGTCACGCTTTCCTTGAAATCAATTTCGAGAGCCACTTCGCGATCATCCCCGCGTTCGGCGGATTTTTGACGGCCTCCGCCACGCGCACCGCCGAAGAAACTTTCGAAGAGATCCGAAAAATTGACGTTTGCGCCACCGTTTTGAAATCCAGAGAAATCGAATCCGCCGAAGCCGCCGGCGTTGCCTCCGCCTCCACCTGCTCCTCCTGTAGATCCGAACTGGTCGTACATCTGCTTCTTTTTGGGATCGCTTAAAGCCTCGTATGCTTCATTCACTTCCTTGAACTTGGTTTCCGCTGCTTTGTCACCCTTATGCTTATCCGGATGCAGCTCTTTGCTCATGTTCCGATACGCTTTTTTGATGTCGTCGGCGGAGGCGCTGCGATCGATACCGAGAATGGAATAATAATCTTTTGCCATGACCGGGACAGGATAGTCTAAAACATACCCTCAGACATCCCTCGTACTCTTGAAATGCGAGTTATTGAACAGTCCCTCGTACGTTCGCGTCTCCGACGCGAACTACTCGGGATGACAATGTTTTTGTATGAGTAAGGCGTCGACATGTTCTGCTTCGTATCTATTTCGGCCGTCCTGCATATGGTAACTCTGTGCTCAGCGCCGCGCACTGAATACACTCCGCGGAATGCCTCGAGGCGTTATTGATTAAAAAGAGTTTGTCATCCCGAGTAGCTCCTAGCGGAGCTAGGAGCGTACGAGGGATCGCTGAGGAGCCACGGAAGATCCTAAGCGTGCGAGGGAAGCATAACTAATGGCTTATATCAGCCATTTTTTAATCAGAACACTGCTGGAACTAACCCCCCTTTTCCGCTATAATACTCAGATTCCATGAACCTCAAATCCACCTACGTCTGGGGCCCGATTCTCACCGCGATTGCGCTTGCGGGAACCATGACGATGACCATACCG
>CAZLUK010000062.1:0-20300 GCA_964562735.1 uncultured Candidatus Peribacteria bacterium | reverse complement strand
CACGGGTATTTCGCGACGAGGCAAGACGCTCAGACGTTCGAGGACGAGCTTAAGTACATGCTGGTTAATCAGATGGCGGCTCCGAACTCGCCGCAGTGGTTCAACACGGGAATCAATTACGCCTACGGCATCACGGGTCCGGCGCAGGGTCACTACTACTGCGTTCCTGCGACGGGTGAAGTGAGGAAGAGCGAAGACGCGTACACGCATCCGCAGCCACACGCCTGTTTCATCCAGAGCGTCGCCGATGACATGGTAAACGAAGGCGGCATCATGGATCTTTGGATCCGCGAGGCCCGTCTCTTTAAGTACGGTTCTGGCACCGGCACGAACTTCAGTAGTCTCCGCGGTGATGGTGAGCCGCTCTCGCAGGGCGGCAAAAGCTCGGGCCTCATGAGCTTCCTCAAAATCGGCGACCGCGCGGCCGGTGCCATCAAGTCCGGCGGCACAACCCGCCGGGCCGCTAAGATGGTCTGTCTCGATCTCGATCATCCGGACATCGAGGAGTTCATCAACTGGAAGGTTAAAGAAGAGAAAAAAGTCGCCGCCCTCGCCAAGGCCGGTTACGACACGGACTTCAACGGCGAGGCGTACGGCACGGTTTCAGGCCAAAATTCGAATAACTCAGTTCGTATTCCGCACGACTTTTTCAGGGCGCTGGAGTCCGATGGTGATTGGAATTTGTACTGGAGAACCGAGCTTAAGCAGGCCAAAGTAGAAAACCGTTCCCCGATTCCCAAAAAGACGATGAAAGCTCGCGCCTTGTGGGATCAAGTCGCGTACGCCGCATGGAGCTGCGCCGATCCGGGTGTGCAGTACGACACGACGATCAACGATTGGCACACCTGCCCGTCGGATGGTCGGATCAACGCCAGTAACCCGTGTAGTGAGTACATGTTCCTGGATAACACCGCCTGCAACTTGGCATCTTGCAACCTGCTACACTTCACGACTGAAGATGATCAAGGAATGAAGATCTTCGATGTCGCAAGCTTCCGCCACGCCGTCCGGCTCTGGACCATCGTTCTCGAAATCTCCGTGCTCATGGCGCAGTTTCCCAGTAAAGAAATTGCTGAACTCAGTTATCGTTTCCGCACGCTGGGCTTAGGCTACGCCAATCTCGGGGCCATGCTCATGCAGATGGGTATCCCGTACGACTCCGAGCTCGGTCGGGCCTACGCAGCATCTATCACTGCCATCCTCACCGGCGAATCGTATGCTACCTCGGCCGAACTTGCCGAGGCCCTGGGACCGTTTCCGGGCTACCGGAAAAATCGCGAATCGATGCTCCGCGTTATGCATAATCACCGTCGCGCCGCATACCACGCGTCCGATTCCGAGTACGAAGATCTGGCCGTTAAGCCGGTTGGGATTGATCAGGAAATATGTCCCCCTGATCTGCTTCAAGCCGCCAAAGAAGCCTGGGACCGCGCCATCGATCTCGGCGAAAAGCACGGCTACCGTAATGCCCAGACCACCGTCATCGCTCCCACCGGCACGATCGGACTTCTCATGGATTGCGATACCACAGGCATCGAGCCGGACTTTGCGCTGGTGAAATTTAAGAAGCTCGCCGGCGGCGGCTACATGAAGATCGCCAACCAATCGATCCGTCCGGCTATCAAGGCGCTTGGCTACACCGATGACGAGCTGGCCGACATTATGAAGTACGTCCTCGGCACGCTTTCCCTCGAGGGCGCTCCGCACATCAATCGTGCTTCTCTCAAGCAAAAAGGTTTTACCGATGAGGATATTGCAAAGGTCGAGACGAATTTGCCACAGGTTTTTGATATCCGTTTTGCTTTCAATAAGTGGGTGCTCGGCGATGAAACCATGCAACGCCTTGGCTTCAAAAAAGAACAGACCGACGATACCAACTTTGACGTACTGCACGCACTTAGTTTCACGGAATCCCAGATTGATGAGGCCAACACGGCGATCTGCGGTCACATGACGGTCGAAGGTGCTCCCAAGCTCAAGCCGGAGCACTTGCCGGTCTTCGACTGCGCCAACAAGTGCGGCAAAATCGGCAAGCGTTTCATTACGGCCGAAGGCCACATTAGCATGATGGCCGCAGCGCAGCCGTTCATCTCCGGAGCTATCAGCAAGACTATTAACCTTCCGAACGAGGCGACTGTCGAGGACTTCAAGTCGGCTTATCAAATGTCATGGAAACTCGGCATCAAGGCCAACGCATTGTACCGTGACGGTTCCAAGATGAGCCAGGCGCTCAGCAACAAGAAAGAAGATAGTAGCAGCGGTTCGGAGACCGCTGAAACGAAAATCGTCGAGAAAATCGTCATAAAAGAAGTCCCGCGCCGCCGCAAACTTCCGGACGAGCGCCTCAGTATCACCCATAAGCTTTCCGTCGCCGGGCACGAAGCGTACCTTCACGTCGGCATGTACGAAGACGGCAACCCGGGTGAAATATTTATCAAGATGAGTAAAGAAGGTTCTACACTTTCTGGGGTCATGGATACGCTCGCTCTTTCCCTGTCCATGAACCTGCAGTACGGCGTGCCGCTTGAGGTCCTGTGCGAAAAACTCGTCCACACCCGCTTCGAGCCGATGGGTATGACCACCAATCGAGAAATCCCGATGGTTAGAAGCCTGATGGATTACCTCGGCCGCTGGCTGGCACTCAAATTTCTGACGAAAGACAAGGCTAAGAAATTCCACAACAAAGACCTCGTGGATCGCGCCTACAGCGAGGGCACTAAAAGCAAAGACGCCTTTGCCATGAGTTTGCCAGTGGTGGATGAAGGCCTCACCCGGTCCACGATGGTGGATCCGTCAGTTTCTGAGATCGACACAGTCGCAACCGTTGCTGAACAGGCCAAAATGCAAGGTTACACCGGTTCGGCTTGCTCCGGCTGCGGCAGCACCAGGATGATGAGAAACGGCAGCTGCGAGCTTTGTTTGGATTGTGGTGCGACGTCAGGCTGCGGCTGATTGGCACACACAAGATCCGGAGAAGGTTTTATACTTCACCCTATGTCCTATTCTTACGTCGATCACCTGCCGAGCCATGAACGCGAGAAAATCCGTAAGCGCCTCCGGAGTCCCGAGGAGTACGAGCGGCTGCGTGAAAAAGTAAAAGGCCCCGAGGATCTGGAACGTGAAATTACAAAGAACGCCGAATTTGCTGAAGCGAGATTGGCACTGGAATCCGAACCCCAGGTTCAGGAGAAGGCCAAAGCAGCCGTACGCGCATTTATAACCGAGAAGGGGATGGATGCCGCTCTGGAAGGGAATGTTTCACCTGAGGCAATTTCCAAGGGACTCTTCACGGTAACGGTTATTGATAAAAGTCATGGGGAAGCAACACTGGCTTTTAAACTTTCTGCATCGCCTAAAACCAGCGGTGAAAGTGCCTCTTCCGGTAACGTTTCGGAAGTCCTGAGCCTCAAGCCCGCACTACAACAGCAAATCCTCACAAGTTTACGGATAAAAAAATAATAAAAAAATCTATATAGCCCTAGATTATAAGCAAAACTCCGAACAATAAATATACTCAAGTAGGAGAATAGAATTTTTATTACCTATTACATCTTCTGCATAAATTCAATGATCCCATCGTCATCTGCAGCCCTATTCCGAGAGGTTTTTCCGCATTTTTCACACTTGTAGACAATAACAAATCCTTTCTTGCCGTCTTGGTCCACTGCCACCGGTCGCAGAAAACTCTTACATGCTGAAAGCCGATCTCCGGGGCCATCATGATCGACGTGTTTGGAGTAGAGGCAGGCTGGGCAATGATCACGGTATGTTCCCTGGCCGAGTGGTTCCACGGAAACACCGCAGTGTTCGCAGATGAATGCTTCTTCGCGGGGGATGAATGCCATGTTTTATGTGTGGAAGATATCGCTATGAGTACCTGTCCTCACTAGTTCAAGAATGAGAATCTCATGGTGGATGTGATAGACAAGTAGCCAGTCGGAATCCAAGTGACACTCTCGATACGTCGAAAGGGATCCCTGCAGTCGATGATCTTTGTAATGAGCATCAAGAGGAATTCCCGTAGCAAGTTTTGTGACCGCATCATGAAGTCTCCTCATATCCAGACCGCGCATATGTGCACGACGCTCATCTTTTTTGTACTGCCGTTGTTTTTGGATGATAAGCTTCAATAGATTTTTGAAATTCCTCGAGCGTCATGGTTTCACTTCCCTCATCATCTTCCGCTGCTCTTAGAATAGCTTGCTCTTCTTCTTCTGTAAATCCATTCACAGTGAGCCGGGGGAGGGGAAGAGTGCCTCGTTGAGCCATTTGCGTTAGGAGCATGCGGATGCAGCTTGAGAGGTCAAGACCCAAGCCCTTTGCGACAGCTTGAGCCATCTTTTTAAGGTTTTTATCGACACGGATATTGAGAGTGGTAATCATGAAATCATGATACATTTTTGTACGTACAATGTCAATCATTTGCTTTACAGGATTGTTTTGCTTATAACGGAAGCAGCGCTGTTTTGTAGTTTTGCAATTCTTTTCGCATGACGTTCCTCAGCGTGAAGCAGGATGAAAGAAACTTGTGTAGGTGCGAGGGTTTGATTCGTTGTTGGAAGCGAAGAGTAGAACGACGTCTGAGAGCTTTCTTGTTTTGATAGAACAGAGATAGTTTCTGTTTGAATCTGGCTTAATTGGTACCTAAATCCCTGCGTCGGTCGCTCCTCACGGAGTCTGTACATGATTTCCGCAAACTCGCCACGGGTGAGTGCGGAGTCTCGTGTTGTCACGCTCTCGGGGATTGCGCCGCGTTTCGCGAGTGCGAACCAGTACGGCTCGTGCCACGGAACGCCTGTCTGTCGTCGTAAGCTCGGGAGTGGCGCGATGCCATAGGCCTTAGTGATCACTTTGGCTGCTTCCACTAGATTCGCGCTTTCCTGAGGCCTAAACGAGCCGTCCCGTTGTCCATCCACAAGCCCGACAAACATTCCCACACAGATTTCTTGGGCGGATGGATTGGCGAGTGAGATGTCCGAGAAGAGGTGGGTGAATCTGGCTGGAAGGCTAGGCGAAATGCGGTCGAAACAGTCCGGGCGGATGTCGTTTTTATACACGTCGCGGACAATACCAATCACCAGATCCTGCCTCGAGATCGGCACCTCCGCGTGTATTAGACCATCCCACATCGGCTTTAGAATGCTATGGTCCTGCGCGTATTGGATCGCCGTTTGGTAGGGGCTTATTTGCTCCGGCACCGAAGCGGCAAACGCAGGCGAAACTATGCTCAGCAGGTAGACGCTTGCAAGCAGGCGAACGCAAGTTCTCATAAATTCGGGGGAAAGGCAGGAGGCGGAGTATATGCTGCAAGAAATTTAGTCACAAGTCACAAGTCAAAAGTACATTCACTTATGACTTATGACTTGTGACTTTAGTACTTATGACTTATTTACACGTTGAACCGGAAATGCATCACGTCGCCATCCTGGACGATATATTCTTTTCCTTCGGTGCGCATTTTTCCAGCCTCTTTGGCTTTCAGTTCCGATCCGGCGGCGATAAAGTCAGTATATGCAATCGTCTCCGCGCGGATGAATCCTTTTTCAAAATCGGTATGGATGACACCGGCGGCCTCCGGAGCAGTCGCGCCTTTGCGTACCGTCCAGGCTCGGACCTCTTTCACTCCGGCGGTGAAGTATGTCTGTAGTCCGAGTGCTTCATACGCGGCATGGATCAGTCGATCTAACCCCGCTGAAGAAATGCCAAGTTCTTTGAGCATGCCTGACGCATCCTCCGGCGACAGTTCTATGAGTTCTTCCTCCAGCCGGGCGGAGATTAGGACGGCGGCATCGCTGTCTTTAAGTCCGGCTTTGGCTTTGGCTTCGTCGAGCGGCATGGTCGCAACGGATTTTTCATCCGTATTCAGCGCGTAAATCATCTGCTTTGAGGTGAGCAGCTGAGCGGCGCGCAGATAGGGGAGCAGTTCTTTGTTTAGGATGGCGACTGAAGCCATTTTCCCCTGATCGAGGACAGCTTTCACTTTTGTCAGCACATCAAGTTCTTTGACGAGCTCTTTATTTCCAGAGCGCGCGCCGCCTTCGATCTTATCGATTTTCTTCGTGACTTTATCGAGGTCTGCGATGATTAGCTCGGTCTCGATGATTTCGAGGTCTCGCTTGGGATCGATGGTTCCTTCGACGTGAATGATGTCTCCACCATCGAAGATCCGCACGACCTGGCAAATCGCGTCCACTTCACGGATATGTGAGAGGAATGCGTTGCCGAGGCCTTCGCCTTTACTCGCACCCTTCACGAGTCCTGCGATATCGACGAATTCAACAATCGCGGGGACGGTCTTGTCCGGCGTAATAAGCTCGGACAGTTTTTTAAGCCGTTCATCCGGTACTTCCACGATGCCGATATTCGGTTCGATGGTGCAGAACGGATAGTTGGCGGCTTGCGCTCCGTGACTGCGTGTTAACGCATTGAAAAGGGTCGATTTTCCAACATTTGGCAAGCCGACAATACCTATTTTTAAGCTCATAGCTGCGGCATGGTATCAGAGAATCAGCATCCCGTCCCCGAATGAAAACAGTCGCATCTTCTCTTTGATCGCTTCCTCATAAATCTTCAGCAATTTCTTCCGACCGGTGAATGCAGATACCAGCATGAGCAAGCTGGAGCGCGGAACGTGGAAATTGGTGATCAGCGAGTCGACAAACTTTAGCTTTGAACTTTCGGTGATGAATAGATCGGTCGAGCCCTGAAGTTTTGTAAGCTGACCTCCGACCGATGCTGATTCCAGTGTGCGCACACTCGTGGTTCCGACGGCGATGATCGGACGGTTTTCGGATTTGGCTTGATTCAGGAACTCGGTAGTATCTGGATCAATAGAATATCGTTCATGATGTAGTGTCTTGATCTTTATCTGTAATTCTGTGAGAGGAGCAAACGTGCCGAGCCCTATGTGGAGCGATAAATAACGAATTGATCGTCCTGACTGCGCAATTTTTTTGATCAATTCTTCGGTGAAGTGCAGTCCGGCTGTTGGAGCGGCGATTGAGCCCTTATCTAAGGCAAAAACCGTCTGATATTCGCTGCGACGTCTGGATTCCGTAAGAGGAGAGTCTTTCATATACGGCGGCAGCGGAGTTTTCCCGTAGAGCTCAAGAAATCCATCGAGTTTCGAGCGAGCGAAGTTTGGAGCAAGAATTGCTTCTTGATCCTCTCGTTTGAGTACTGCAAAGGCCAGATCATTCTTCCATTCGAGCATGTCACCAGCTTTGAAACTTCCTGACGCAAGAACGTGGATCGATTCATGATTTTGCTCTATTACTAGGGCTGAAACAGATCCGCCTGTTTTCTTTTTCAGTGATATCTTCGCGGGAATGACCTTCGTTTGGTTCATGACGAGGACGGCGTTTTTCGGTAAGTAGTCGATAATATTCGCAAACGTATCGAAGACGACAGCATTTTTCTTGCGGTCAAAGATGAGTAGCCGGGCGCTATCACGTGGGCTAGCTGGTTCTTTGGCGATCAGTTCGGGAGGGAACTGATAGTCGTACGCTGCTAAAAGTTGTTCAAAATCCACAGTTCAGTAGGCTTTGGCTACGTAAATCTTCTTCGCAAACGCGCTCTTTTTCCCTGAGATGGGATCGGTCATTCCGGTTGCATCTTCTTTGGCATCGAATCCGAAACAGCGATAGGTACCGCCGGATGTCTCGGCCTTGAGTTTGGCAACGGTTTCCGGCGTCCCGTCCCAGGGGACCAGTGCCCACTTGCCTTCTTCCAGCGCGGCTTTTAGTTCGTCGTAGGTCTTTGCTTCCACTGTCTTCTCTTTTCGCATTTGCTGAGCGCGCGTGAAGAGCGTTTTCTGATCTTCCTCCAGCATCTTCTTCACGATCTCCGGGGCATTAGAAAGCGATGCCTTCACGGCTTCTTCGCGCGTTCTGATGCGACTCTTGATCATGCACGACTGCTCGGCCAGATCCCGTGCACCCAGTTCGATTCGGATAGGAGTACCCATGTGGATCTGATGGAATGTCTTGTCACCGAGGCGTATTTCACGTGAGTCGACCCTGACCGTGAGTTCACCGCTCGTTTCCTCAAAGGCATTGGCACGACCGTGAATTGGGTAGAGTTTTTTCGATCCGCTGAGGGAACAGGCGAGCTCTCGTGCTGCGGTGAGGATTTTATCGTTCGCTTGTGTATCCGACCCGCAGATTAGCAGTATTGCCACTTGTACTGGTGCAAGTTTCGGCGGTAAAACGATGCCATCATCATCGCCATGGGCCATGAAGACGGCACCGAGCAGACGCGTGGAGGCGCCCCAGGAATCGTAATAGGGGACTGACTGTTTTTCATTTTCATCAAGGAAGCTAACCATCGGTTTGCCGTCCGTACCCATTAGGAAATTTTGCGAGAGCATGTGCGACGTGCCCATCTGTAGCGCCTTGCCGTCCTGCATCATGCCTTCGATCGTGAAAGTGCCGGTTGCACCGGGGAAACGTTCGTGCAAAGGTTTTTCGCCACAGATGACCGGAATTGCGAGTAGTTCTTCCGCTGTCTCTGCATACAGACCGAGCATTTTGAGCGTGAAATCGCGACACTGTGCTTCGGTCGCAAAGAGACAGTGGCCTTCCTGCCAGTGGAATTCAGTTGTCCGAAGAAAGGCTCTCGGACGCTTCTCCCAGCGCATGACGGAGCACCACTGGTTTACAAGCAGCGGTAGATCACGGTGGCTCTGCACCCGTCCGGAACGCGTGTACCAGTCCACGAAGAGCGTCTCGGATGTAGGGCGGATGGCGTAAGGCTCGGGGAGCTTGGTGCCACCGGCTTCAGTCACGATTGCACATTCGGGCGCGAACCCTGCCACGTGCTCTTTCTCACGCTCAAAGAAGCTCTGTGGGATAAGCATGGGGAGCATGATGTTTTCCACCCCCATAGTTCTAAGACGCTTATCAACGAACTTTCGGATATTGGACCATAGTTTGGTGGAAAGCGGCCCAAAGCTGATGCAGCCCGTGACCGGGGATTCGTCATACATGTCCGGCGCCTGTTGCAGCACGTCTTGGTACCACTGGGGGAAATTGTCTGCGCGCTTAGCGATGTTCTGTTTGGCCATCGCCTGCGAGCATACCTAAAAAAGGGCCCTTCCGTAAGCTGTGAATTCTTCGTATACTTCGCGCGTTCTATTCGTTCTTTCTGTACATCATCCAGATTTATTCCTCGGTAGCTCAGCGGCAGAGCAGGGCGCTGTTAACGCCAAGGTCGTTGGTTCGATCCCAACCCGAGGAGCCATATATTGACACAAACTATAAAAATTGTTATAAGTATAAATATGGCTAAACCCTTGCCAATGAAAGAATGGTCGGATGAAGCGTACGTCGAAGGCATTCGCAACGCGGAAAGCGAAGGCACCATCGAGTATTTCCCCAAGCACCTCTCGGCAACCCTTGGGAATCCGAATGACGCTTGGAAATTACATAGAGGTGGTACGTTGAGTGAGAATAATGGAAGGGAGATTGGTCCGCTGGGTTTGGCTGTGATCGAAGCGGTCCATGATTTGCAAGACATCGCACGCAAACAGTCTGCGCTCATCCTCGGCACTGGCATTGGTCGTGAAGCGGTCGAACTCGGTCAAAAACTTCCGCACATGGACATTACTGGACTTGCTGAAGCGTCGATCAATCCTTACATCGTTCCGCTGCGTCCGTACGTAGACGCACTAAAACACTGGTATCAGATTTTGGCGAGGCAGGATGCAGAGTTCCTTTCGTCGATCACACGACAGGAATGGGATGTCTATCACCCATATGGTTGGGATAGGTTGAGGGAAACGCCTCAACATCCCAAATTGGAAACACTCCCTCTTTCCATGCTGCACAAGGCCGATCGATTTTATGCATCCGAGGGGCCTTCATTTTTGGGCGCAACCGAGAAGCCTTTTATCCGGCAGTTGGTTGGTCACTTCCCAGATGATGTTTCCCTCCCGAAAGCGACGTACTATTTCATCTATGAGCAGAAGGGGCCGCTGTTCCATTATTACAATTACGACAACAAAGATTTTGATCTGCAACGACCGTTTAGTCGTTTGAAAAACTCCCTGAAAACCCAAGGCGTGATCGTCATGGAAGACACGGGAAATAAGTATCTACGGAAAAGTAAGCAATATGTCCCTAGCGATCCTCGACCTTCCTACCTTGCCAAGGTGACATTCGAAACGACAGATGTAAGAAATTCTAGTGGGCTGCGTCATTCCAGCCTCTTCGCAAAATCCAAAACGGTCTTGAGGGAAATCGTCAAAAAACTCTTGCTGAAGCCTGAGTGGGAAAAAGCATTGCTGCCCGAGCAATCGGACATCTGAGGGCGCAGACTTCACAAGCTACACTTTTAAGCCTATCTAGCCAGAACAGACCCAAGAGTGATCTTTTCAAAGGAGAGGCCTTTCAGCATCTGGTACACTCTCGTTAGTTCTAGAAGGAGCCACGTCGGGGAGCCAAATTGTACAACTCGGGGTTTTCCATCTTCTCCTTGAAGGGAGAAAGCCAATCGCAGACTAACGTTTTCTCCTTTACGGTGTAGTTCGAACATAAAGATTTCAAAACCGCCTGTCTGGTTTCGGGTGACCCCAACTTTAACGCTCTCTGAACCAATTTTACGAGTTCGAAGCATCGGATCACATGATATTTCCAGTTGTCGCTCTCATCATGCAACCGATCCATTGCCGCCTTGATCTCATCCTTTCGCATTTTAAGCTGGGCAAGTTTCATGGTGACGGTTTCCTTGATGCCGAGTTTCTCCGCTTCACCGATATTGAGAAAAGAGTATGCTGGATAAGATGGTTGGAACGTTCAGAAAACTTACATCACCCGGGACAATTGCGTGAATATCATTCCAAAAGATTGAGCTTTTATGAAAACTCTCAAAGTCATCATCCTCAATCTCTTGATACTCACGATCAGCTTCCTAGCTATCGTACTCGCGGGGAAGATCGACTTTTTATTTGGGCTGCACTCCTTTCAATCTCCAAAATTTATCATTATTGGATTCTTGTTCGTTTCATTTGGAGTATTCCTACGAAGTTGGGCCGCTTTCACATTTTATGACCACCACCTTCGCGCCTTGGAATTGAGGCCTCAACATGCGCTAATGCAAATCGGCCCCTTCGCGTATAGCCGCAATCCGCTCTATATCAGCATTGCCACTATTGTTCTCGGCTGTGCAGTCATTCTAGGTTCATACACAGGAAGTGTTTTTGCCATTATTTCGTTTCTCTCGTGGCATACATGGGTCTATTGCGTTGAAGAGAAGGGTCTCGAAAAAACATTTGGTGAGCAGTATCGACAATACAAAAACAGTGTTCCACGGTGGCTCGGATTTGGTACTCAATGGCGGCGCTCACCACGTACTTCGTGGAAAATCTATATCAAGAGTGGATGTGTTGCTCTCGTTCTCCTCATTGTCTCCATACCATTGAGCGTCACTGGTTTCGTCTATATTCATTGTCCTGCACGGGACGTAACGATTCAGATCGAAGACCACACAGTCGAAATTGATGGTCTCACAATGTATTACAGAACAGCCGGAAATCCCTCGGCCGCACCGCTTGTATTCCTACATGGATGGGGAGCAACGCTCGGTAAGCGTTGTAGCACCGATCATGTCATCGAAGCCCTCTCACAACATTTCTACGTGGTTGCACCTGAACATCCTGGCCTCATTCGTTCGGACGCACCGGAGGAGCTGTGGAGCTACGAAGAATATGCGGGAGCCTTGCGCCAGTTCCTCACCTTATTACAGATAAAAAAGCCTATCATCATGGGACAATCATTCGGTGGAGGCATTGCATCCGCATACGCATCCTCTTATCCCACAGACATCAGTTCTCTGGTACTCGTTGATTCTGTGATGACTAACCGTCCTTTCAGTTTTGGCATGCGTATCAAACATACCTGGGACAGGTTCATGGTCATGGTTCTAGATTCCTCGGATGCTCCGACAATTCTCAAAAAACTTGTTATCAACCTGTATCTTGGAACACCATTTGAGTTCATTTCGGAAGACACTATCCAAAAAGCGGCCACCATGCCACGAATCGACATGAACAAAGATTTGAACGAGCCACTGATTCTCGACTATCGAAAATTTCCTATCCCTTTTCTTCTCGTGTGGGGAGATACAGACACATGGAATACACCTATCCAAAGAGCGAGGGAAATTCACGCGACTGTCCCTGGCTCAACTCTCATTGTTATCCCTGGCACACATACAGTGCTCTATCAACGACCGCAGGAAATTGTTGGGCTAATCGTGCCATTTCTATCAACGAGATGAAGATGGCTCTATCGTGAGACGCGGTTGTACACGACAGCCACAACAGCCCCCAGCATCCAAAACACTGCCGCTTCTATAACTGTGCCTACTGCGATATGCCACAAGCTCGTGTCGAAATCTGTCACGCGAAGTTGTAGACCTGCCACGAACAGATTCATTGCTCTTTCATACGATGAAGGAGCAACCCAGACCCATAAATGGAAAAGTGGATGAAGAACGATGTCGATGAGAGCGAATGTGTTTGCCAGCGCGAGGACATTGAACTTCGACATAACAATATCCTAACATGCCTCATTCATGTACTGATAGATTGCGTAACTCATTCAAGAGTTCCTTCCAATAGAAAAACACCAAAGGCGGGAAGAATAGAGCAGTCAACGTACCTGGATAGTACGATTGAGCAATAAGTGCTTCAAACAAGTGATGCAATTCAAAAATCATGACAATGCCGGGAATGAACAGCAGACGCAGCATCCACTTCTTGCCTTGCAGTAGAAGAAAGGAAAGCAGAAGTAAAATCCATATCATCACCTGAAAAGTGACAAAAGCCGCCTGATGAGGATCTCCTTTGAGAATCGGCGAGAACACGAATAGGAAAATGGGATCAATGTGATGAAAATCTGTCAGGTATTCTTCGATGCCATGCAGCATAAAAAGAACGGCCGAGAGAAGGAACAAAAATCGCATCCGGTATGAAACCATATTGGCATGATACACCACGCTGTTTCACCCCCTTAAAACTATCGCGTCATGCGAACGTACCGGCAGATGCCCCAACGGTTTGAACTATAGATCACATCGCACCATGGCACTCGCGTGTCATTCTTTGCATATCCGAACAACCCACGCGGGTCTCAAACCGCTTACTGCAGCAAAGAAAAAGCCGATTGCAGTCTTCTGAATGTCTCTGTAATCTCGGTTCTAGCGTCGAACAACTTTGGGAGCCACATTGGGAAAATCATATTTCTGCGATCGAAGATGATGGAGTAGCATTCTCGTATGGTTGACTATCAATCTATCCTGCGTGCGTTTGCGGAGCAGAAATTGCGGTATCTCATCGTAGGAGGTATCGCTGTCAACTTACACGGTTATCCGCGCTTTACGAATGACATCGATATTCTTCTCGCACTCGATCATGACAATTTGGCAACAATGGCACGTATTATGGAAAGCATGGGGTATCAACAGAGGCTCCCTATTTCGATTCAAGAATTGGAAGATTCGGACAAGGTGCGCACACTGATGAAAGAAAAGGGTCTTGTTGCCTATTCGTTCATTAATGCGCAGGAACCACAGTTCAACATTGATGTATTGGTTTCAGAATCAATGGAGTTTGAAAAATTCTCCGTTCACACGATGAAGGCAGAAGTCTGGGGTCTGGATGTCCCCGTCGTTTCCATCGATGATTTGATTACGATGAAGCAACATTCTGACCGCGAAAAAGATGTACAAGATGTCGTAGCTCTTCTAGAATTAAAAGGTTTATGAAGGCACAAAGGAACCGTACATCGGGCTTTGAGAGAGAGCATCTTCGACTTCTCAAACATGCGTCGGTCGAGAGTAAATTCCACGCGCTGACGGAAATGTTTCAGTTTGCAAAAGAAGCGCAGCGGGGTTGCAGGAAGCGTGGTGCGAAGTATTTCCATCTTTTTTCCTAGAAGCTTCCACTTCTGTTCTCAGACCAATTCCAATTCAAAACGATACCAACTTTTTCTTCACCAATAGATTCCACTGAATACCGCGAAGCTTTCGCCCAAGAAAATCGTTGCCCCCATTAAGCCTGACCATAATGGTAGCAGTTTGAAAGCGAAGTGGTATCAGAGGCGGATTACGGCGGAAAATTGGCAGCAGAGCAGGGCGCTGTTAACACCAAGGCTTGCCCGGCGAAGCCCGCCATTCGGCCTCGAGCTCATGGCCGAGAGGCAGGCGAAGTCGGGTCGTTGGTTCGATCCCAACCCGAGGAGCCACTTGACACAATTTGCAATTTAACTAAAATATAAACAAATTACTTTTTTAAATTCATCATATGGAGACACCAAGAGTTCTTGAAATTCAGATAGCTGAAAAGAAAGGCCTTCCGATGAAGCGACTACAAAATGCAAAAGTGATTGCAACTGGACTTGAAGGAGATCGATATGCAACGGGCAAAGGTGCTTTTTCTCAATCAAAAAGAGTAGTTGATAGGCACATCAGCTTAATTGAAAGCGAAGCGATCTATGATGTACGAGATATTGAAGGTCTCGATGTGACTTTTGCGGATACCAGACGAAATTTACTGACAGTGGGTCTCAAACTTAACGATCTTGTTGGAAAGAGATTTTTCATTGGCGAGGTTCTGGTAGAAGGCGTTGAATTGTGTGACCCATGTGGCAGGCCTGGGCTTTTGTCGGGCAAAGATGATGTAAGGGTACGCTTTAAAGACGTATTTGATAACCGCGGTGGTTTACGAGTGAAGATTATTGGAACCGGTGATATTAACGAAGGTGATTCTATTAGACTCGACGAGTAAGCGGTACACTTCTCTGAGTTCTAAAAATACGTGGGCTACGGCTATGACTTGACAACAGCAATATTACTATAATAAAGTACTTTAGCTATGATTAATGTCCCAAATGGAGCAATAGAATCGGCGTCGAGAGATGAAGTTTTATCAGCTCTTGTAATGTTTGCAGAGCCCCTTGATGTACGCCGTCTAAAGGAAATTCAGGCAGCTGGCTGTTCAGCAACTAAGGCTGAAAAATCTGCAGCAGCAGCGATACTATTATGCATTGATGCAGTGAAAAAGCAGGTTGGATTGAGTCTCCCTAGCGTTCTTAATCGTATCTACGTTTACTCACATGTACCTGACCCTGTGAGAGAAATCTATACAAACGCATACTCACTTGATGCAGCTCATCCAACATTTCCCATACAACCAGCGGATGTCTACGGATGTCGGGCAATTCTTGATGCGATGCAATTAGCGAATACTAGGCTATAACTAGACAGAGATTAAAAAAAACGTAGATGTCCTGACAGTTCTTAAAATATCCACTCAGTGGGTCAAGGGTTGATTTCATACCTACGGATTACAAGCAGAAGAAACGGGCGTATAGCGACAAAACAGAGCTATCCAGCTTCCGCTACACTCTTCGCATGGCACCCCTGCGGACTTACAGCTCCAGACATCCGAACCTCGCCGACGCCATTATTATCGGGTCTGCGCTTGCGATCTTTTCGGTCATCCTTCACTTCATGGGGCAGCCCGTGTGGTGCGTGTGTGGTCTTAAGCTCTGGACCCTGGATGCGTGGGGCAGCGAATCGTCCCAGAATTTCATCGATCCCTACACTATGTCTCATATCCTGCATGGCATTCTTCTCTTGGCTGTTCTCAGTGTCATCGCTCGCAGGGTCAGTCTTCGGGGCAAACTGTTTATTTCCTTTATGATCGAAATCGGGTGGGAGCTCCTCGAGAATTCTCCGCTCATCATCAATCGATACCGCCAGGTAACCGCATCACTGGGGTACACTGGCGATTCGATCCTCAATTCCGTCAGCGATGTCATCTTCATGCTCTTTGGATTTTGGCTTGCAGCACGGCTCCCGTGGAAATGGACACTCACGATCCTCGTCCTCACGGAACTTCTCATGCTCTTCGTCTATCGTGATAACTTGACGCTCAATGTGCTCATGCTCGTGTATCCGCTCGACGCTATCAAAGCGTGGCAGATGGCACACTAATTTCTTCGTTTGAAGTATACGACGACGGACGATTCTCAAGTGTTGTCGCAGAAAATAAAGTTCCAAATTCTTACCGAGAAAACCCACACCTCGCAACGATCCCTGTTTCCAGCGTCCGGCCGTCCTTAGTCTTTAACATCAACTCTCGTGCAAAAAGACCGAAATTTTTCTGCTTGGTTTTTGTATGAATCACAGCGCTCAGAAGCCGATGGAAGCTTTCTGGCGTATCATGTTGCGCGTAGCCGTTCAGGATCATGAATGACGGCGCATCGGAAAGTAGCGTGCAGCAATTCTCCAGCAGCGGTGCAAGATCGCGTTCTACGCGCCAGGTTTTGCCGCTCGGGCCGTGGCCGTAGGCCGGAGGATCCAGGATGATCGCGTCATACTTTTTGCCGCGTTTCACTTCTTTGGCTACGAACGTCGGGGCGTCTTCAAGTATCCAGCGGATGCGGTCGGGGCCGATCTCATTTAGCACCGCATTCTCTTTGGCCCAGCCGATCGATGGTTTGGAGGAATCGACATGGGTGACGAAGTGTCCGTCTTTCGCGAGCGCCACGGTAGCGCCGCCGGTGTAGGCAAAGAGGTTGAGGACTGTGAGCGGACGATGCATGTTCTTGGCCTGCGCTCTTGCCCAATCCCAATTTTCTTTTTGCTCCGGAAAGACTCCGGTGTGTTTGTACGGTGCCAGTCGTACGTGGAGACTGATGTCGCCAAACGTCACCGGCCAGGATTCGGGCAATGGTTTCTTCAGTATCCATTCGCCTTCGCCTTTTTCTCCGCTGTACATCGCGTCGACGTCATTCCAGAGTTCAGGCCTTTCCTGCACCGCGCCGGCGGTCGTCGGGTCCGGCCGCCTCAGGCGGTAGGGTCCCCATTGTTCCAGACGTTCGCCGTGGGAGAAGTCCAGTAGTGCGTATTCGTTCATGATGGCAGTGTACTGGTTCCTGTATTCTGATGTTGATGGAGAAAAACAATTTCGACGTTGCCGTCATCGGCGGCGGACCGGCGGGCATGCTGGCGGCCGGGAGAGCCGCCGAGCTTGGCGCGCGGGTGATCCTGCTAGAAAAAAATCCGGGGCTCGGAAAAAAACTCCTGATATCCGGTGGCGGGCGGTGTAATATTTTCAATGCTGAGTTCGATACGCACAAACTTGTCGCCAAGTACGGCAAAAAAGGCAAGTCGCTGTATTCCACATTCTCGCAGTTCGACGCCCAGGCGGCCTGGGATTTTTTCGAGAGTAGGGGACTGAAGCTCAAGATCGAGCCGGAGCAACGCGCATTTCCGGTGACGGACAACGCAGCCGATGTTCTAAGCGTTCTTGCGAGGTACATGGCAAAGGGAAACGTGCAGGTCCTAACGGGCGTCACGGTAAGTAGTCTGGCGGCAGACAACGGATTGATCACAAAAATAGCTGTGCCCCATACCCACGGTGGTATTGGGGTTAATACCTCTGGCCAGATTACAGCTAGAAATTACATTCTTGCAACTGGAGGAAAATCACGTCCCGAGACCGGTTCTACCGGAGACGGATTCGTGTGGATGCGCCAGCTTGGACATTCTGTGAAAAATCCAGAGGCGGCGCTCGTCCCCGTCAAGATCAGGAATCCGTGGGTGAAAAATGTTGCTGGTATCAGTCTGAAGAATGTGAGGCTTACCGTTTGGCAGGGAACGACGAAGCATGAATCAATGACCGGGAAAATGCTCTTCACGCACATTGGTCTCAGTGGCCCGCTCGTCCTGAATATGAGTAAGCGCATCGGAGATCTTTTGAAGAAAGGCGATGTCACGCTCTCACTCGACTTGTTTCCGAAACTCGATCCGGGAGCGCTTGATGAATTCATGATCGAAGTCTTTGAACGTGGCAAGAACAAGATGATAAAGAATAACATCGGCGATCTCGTGCAACCGCGGCTTGGCCATGTTCTGCTGGCGCTTGCAGGTATCGATCCCGCAGTGCCGCTCCATCAGCTCACTCGTCAGGACAGGCTCGCGTTTGGAGCACTGCTAAAGGATCTTCCGATGGCCGTATCGGGTCTGCTTGGTGAGGACCAGGCAATCGTTACCGGTGGCGGAATGGACCTAAGGGAAATAGAATTCAAGACGATGTGCTCGAAAAAATTCAGGAATCTTTTTCTCGCCGGGGACATTTTGGATTTCGACCGTCCGTCCGGCGGCTTCAGTTTGCAAATTTGCTGGACAACGGGTTACGTAGCGGGGTCGAACGCTGCGGCGTAGGAATCAAAAAAATTCCTCTTATCACGCAGCAGCGGTTCGCAAACCGCTGTCATACGCATCAGAACCACGATTTGCGAATCGCGGCTGCGGGTAAGGGATATTTAAGGGTTTCCTACTCAGCGAATCTGCAGCGTGAGTTCGTCTTCAAGCCTGAAGAATGCTTCGGAACGTTTATTGCGCGGACGCTCAAGCAAGTTCGTAAAAATCTTTTCGATTCTTCCGGGGCGCGGCGACATTACGGCGATGCGGTCACCGAGTTCTACTGCTTCTTCGATAATGTGAGTGACGAAGATGATCGTCGTCCCGCGGTCGCGCCAGATGTGCAGGAGTTCCTTGCGGAGTTCTTCGGCGGTGAACGAATCCAGCTCCGAGAACGGCTCATCCATGAAAAGCACTTTTGGATTCACCGCGAATGCCCGGGCAATCCCGACGCGTTGTTGCATACCACCGGAAAGGTCATGCGGTTTGGAGGATGCAAACTTTTCCAGACCAAACGTCCGGAGTTCCTGCTTTACTATTTTCATACGCTCGTCTTTTGGAATTTTGCGTCCGATAAGACCGAGTTCGATGTTCTGGCTTACCGTTAGCCACGGCAGCAGCGCAAAGTTTTGGAACACGAAGCTCATGTCTTTGCGTTCGATGCCGGGCGCGAACATAAAACTGCCGGAGTCCGGTTTATCGAGGCCGCTCATGATCCTAAGCAGCGTCGATTTTCCGCAGCCGGAGGGTCCGATGAATACAAAGAACTCTCCCGCTTGTATGTCCATCGTGATCTTCTCAAGTGCCAGCATGCGGACACCGGCGTTCAAAAAGTGCTTCGTGACGGCCGAGAGCGAGAGAATGTGGGACATAGTTACTCACCCATGGAGCGGTGGCTCCACTCCAGAAGCGGGAGCCACAGTAGCTTGTTGATGACGAAGATCAGGAGCAGCAGCCCGAAAATCCCGAGTGCCGTCACCGTCGGATTTGTCGAAAAAGCCTGGAAAAATGGACCGATGCCATCCTGTGTCTCCACGATCATTTCAGTCGCTACCAGTGCTTCCCAGCCTTCGCCAAGCCCGATGACCGAGCCCGTGATGAGCCCGGGGATCGTAACCGGGATGAGATACAGCCTGATATAATCCCAGCCCCGGAGGCCAAAGATATCGGCGGCTTCCCGCCATTCGTGTCTGGAGAGCTTAAGTGAACTCAAAATCGTAAAGAAGAGCGGCCAGATGATGGTGAAGACCAGAAAGATAATCACCGTAGTATTGCTGCGGCCGAACACCAGAATTCCGAGTGGAAGCGCCGCGAACGTCGGAAAACTCTGGAGCACGTCGAAGAGCGGCAGGGCGATGATCGCGCGTTTGCCTTCGTAAAAGAGCACCGCCATGAGCCAGCCGAGTGCGGCGGCGATGAGAAACGAAATCAGCAAACGGAAGCCGGAGACGGTGATGTCAGCTATGAGCTGCGTGTCACTCACCGACGTCAGGCGTGAGTAGTATACGAAAAATAAAAACGGTAAGGCCAGAATGGCAATAGTCGAGAGAACATGAAGCCGAGAACGGTAGATCATCGAATGTCTTCTGTGCATTGGAACATAGTGTAGCAGAGCGGGGGTGGTGTGATTTGGGGGCGGGATTCGATTCACCCAAAACGTAAGTGGGCACTGAGCTTGCACATTCCTATCACTTGCACTGCCCCCACCCCCGGCCCCTCCCCCGGGCTCTGCCACTGGCGTTCGCGAACGCCGTGGCTCTGATGAGCTGCCGGGTGAGGGGAGCATCGTTCTGCTCCGTCTTTGAGTGTCAGCCACTTTCCCCTCACCCGGCTGTCCCGCAGGACCCGGGGGAGGGGTGGCGCCGCAGCGCCGGGGTGGGGGTTGGATGAAGCATGGCCGCCATGAATGCGGAACAAGAATGCAATCTCAGTGAACAGTAACTCCAAAACGTAAGTGGTCACTGACCTTGCAGAACGACTGCATTTAAGTCAAGAAATCACTTCCACATACAGGAGCAGGTTTCCTACCTGCGTTTGTTGATCATAGCTGAGACTCTCCAACCGCGGGTAGGAAACCCGCTCCCGTTGAA
>CAZLUK010000061.1:0-15633 GCA_964562735.1 uncultured Candidatus Peribacteria bacterium | reverse complement strand
CAGACAGCGCAAGCGAGAGCAGCACCAGCGTAAAACCGCTTCGCGGTAACGTGGCACCGCCAACGTAGCGTCGAGTCTGGACAACATCGGTCGTCACGGTGTGGAATGGGGAATTACGAAAATTTGTTTCCTTTCATTCCTTTGCTTCTTTTTACTCCTTTAGAAATTACCAACTCCAAAAAGCCTCATTTAATGCCTTCGGGAGTACTTCCTCAAGCGTTTTGTTCGGCTCGGCGTCCTTGATCTTGCCCTCGACTTTGAAGATCCGCTTCATACTGCGATATGTTCCATACGGATAGAACTTTCGCCAGAAACCTTTGGGTTTCTCACCAGGCTTGGCATCCTTGGTAGCCACTACCACGTACGGCTTGGATTTTGGCTTGTCGTTCATGCCCCATTCAACGATGCCAACTACCGTACGGGTTTCAGGGTCTATGTACACCAGATCATCGTCCTTGTACTGGCCGGGGGTGATACCTTCAGTGGTCATTGGCTAGAGAAAAGGGGATGGTTCTCGACCGGAAGCGGGGGCGGGGGCGGGGGCGGGGGAGGACGGTCTTCGGGAAGCGAATCGGCGACTGCGGTAATTTTGGGCTTGGGCGACGCCTGCTCATCGGGGTGGAGAAACAGCGCCTGATTCTGACTCCTGATCTCTTCCTGGTACTTGAGGAAAGCATACAGGCTTGTGATCGCACTGCCGATAATAGCAAAGTAAATTCCAAAGCGGATCTCGACGCCGGAGAGCTGGGATGTGAGCCTGAGGAGCACGGTAAATGACACTACAAGGAGAATGCTACTGATACAACTGAGTATAAGGCGGACATAGTTCCGACGGGCTTTGCGGATGAGAACTGGCCCTCCCAGCAAGGGAGAGATGGTAAATGCGAGAATGAAGAGCTGCAAAAGCAGAACGATGTGCCCGATAAAGCCGGTATAGAATCCGAAGCCACTCCACTGCTGGACGTTTCCGGACCACTGACCACCGATCCACGGAACAAAGAGTCCGAGGATACAGACCAGCACTCCCGTATGGAGAACCTTCTCTTCGAGCTCCATGGCTCGCAGCATGCGGAGAAATTTATCGTACATCGGGAAGAGCATACCGAAGAGTACCAGAAAATGTCAGCCGAAACGTGGCGTGGTATCATGCCTCTATGACACTCAAATACCACACGATCGGCATCACAGCGCGATCCGACATCAGCGATCATGAGCGCACCCTGAAACATGTAATTGAGATTCTCCTTAAGTGCGGAGCCACCGTGAAAATCGATGCCAAACGGAGTAGTCGGCTCGGAATAGAAAAGACCCCGATCTTTGAGCACCACTCGGAACTGGATCTCCTCATAGTTCTCGGCGGCGACGGTACGATCCTCCGGACTGTACGCGAGCTCAATGACCATGCGGTACCTATCCTCTCGATCAACAAAGGCACCGTTGGATTCCTAGCGGAAATAAGCCTGTCGGAAGCCGAAAAAATGCTGCCATTATTTTTGCACGGCAAAGGAAAGATAGAAGAACGAAGTCTGCTTAATATCATCGCTAGCCGCGGCCGCAAGAAGCTATGGCAGGGGACAGTGCTCAATGAAGCTGTCGTCTCGCAGGGGGCAATCTCCCGTCTCATTGACTTGAAGACTTCCGTCAACGGTGATCCGCTCGCCACCTTCCACGCCGACGGTGTCATCATCGCAACGCCTACCGGTTCCACGGCGTATTCGCTCGCGGCAGGAGGCCCCATTGTTCACCCGGAACTCAAAGTGACGATTTTGACACCCATCAATCCGCACAGCTTCAACCAGAAACCGATTGTACTGCCGGGCTCAGATGAAGTGGAAATCACGATCATCACTAAGCCGAATAAATTCGGCGACGTGCAAGTAAGCTTGACCCTGGACGGCCAGACGTACGTGACTCTGCAACGCAATGACACCGTGCACGCGACGATGTCCAAGAAAACCGTGAAGTTCCTTCGCCAAAGCAATGAGAGCTTCTTCTCCACACTCAGAAGCAAACTGAAGTGGGGCGAGAGAATCGAGGAGTAAGGGAATAGATGAATGCATGAATGGCTTCTGCTAAACAAAAAACTGTGATATAATGGTTTGATGACTTACATTGACCCAAAAAAACTGGCAGCCCTGCAAGGCGAAGAGTTGCTCGCAACGCTGGAACAGGAGGCCGTACATAACGGCATTTCAGACATCCACTTCAATCCGCAGAAAACTGGCGTGAAGGTGAAATGGCGCGAACTCGGTATGCTCAAAAAACTCCTCGACATTTCGCATGAGAACTTTGAGACCGTAAAACGTCGCATCAAATTTAAATCCAAACTGAAAATGAACGTGGAGAACGTCGCTCAGGACGGACAGTACACATTTCCGACTGCCGGACGCATCGTGAATGTTCGCGTGGCCAGCCTGCCATCCCGGTTTGGTGAAGCTTTCACACTCCGTTTCCTCGATCCTCAGCGCGGCATCGTGCCGCTTGAGAAGCTGGGTTTTCCACTTGAAATCAAATCAAAATTACAGAAGCTGACGGAACTCCCAAACGGCCTCATCCTGGTGACTGGTCCGACCGGATCTGGAAAAACGACCACACTTTACGCTCTTCTATCCACGTTATCGGGAAAAGATCGCAATATCATCACGCTCGAAGATCCGGTGGAGTACGAACTGAAGGACATCATCCAGAGCCAGGTAGACTTCGAACACGGCTACACATTCGCGTCGGGACTACGCGCCATCCTCCGTCATGATCCAGATATCATCCTTATCGGAGAAATCCGCGATCAGGAGACCGCCCAAACCGCCATCGACGCCTCGCTCACTGGTCACCTTGTGCTCGCGACCCTGCATACAAACTCAGCCATCGAGGCCATTCCGCGTCTGCTATCGATGGGCATCAGCACCTTTACATTCGCTCCGGCTCTCCGCGCCGTGCTCGCGCAGCGGCTCGTACGTACTATCAATCCAGAACTCAGCGGCAAAACTGCTGAACACAAAGAGGACGAGCCCGGTTACTTTGTGGGCCAGTGCGCACTTCCGGAACTCCTCATCGCTACCGAACCCATTAAAAACATGATTCTCAACCAGTCGATGTCCTCCGAGATTCTGGAAATCGCCCGGAAGGACGGTTACCGTACGATGAAAGAATGGGGAGAAATAATGATCGAACAAAAAATCACGACAAAAGCGGAAGTAGCTCGTGTCACCGCAGCCTGAAAAAGAAGCGTTGCGCACATGCAGGATTGACGCATATGATTGGTGACCGATGCTACAGCACCGTCGACACCAGTACTTGGCAGGCAACAACGACCCACGCAGGCCGGCACTGCTCGTACGCCTTACGGTTGGCGCGGTCATTCTTTTTGCTGTGTGGTTTGCAGCCTCCAGGGCTATCCGCCTATTCGACCGATCCGTGGGACGCAAAACGGCAGCCGTCCTAGATCTTACGAACCCTGCAAGCATTCAGGTAGCTCTTCAGGAAGAAAAATGGCAGAACGCCGAAAACGGCCTCAAGCTCTACGCGGGTGATGCCATCCGAACGCGGGGATCCGGCGACGCCACCCTGAAATTTTTTGACGGTACAAAAGTCCGTCTCGATGTCGGAACCGATGTCTTGGTGGGCACCTTAGATAACGAGCAGGGCGGAACATCGGCAATCACGTTGCAAGTCCGCTCAGGTCGCATTTGGATCGTCACGCCGGAAATCACAATCTTTTCTGGTGCCATCGTCAGGACGATAGAGACTGTCAACTACTCGGCTGAAATACCGTCCGCCACAAAAGCTCTGATAGATTCTAAACTCATCAATGTAATGCAAGCGGCCGGAATAGGCACCAAAGTGACACTGACGTTCAAGAAATCGAAACCGAACCTCTTAGTAGGCGAAGGCCAATACCTGTCGCTTTCGGAGCAGGCCAAGCGACTAATAGAAGATGGCAACGACCCCTACGAATTCCGAGATCCGGTTACGCTAGAACTCCTAAAGGATCCCTTTCTAATTTCCAGTTACGCACAGATGAACGCGAACGACAAAACTGGCTCCCCAACGCAAGCCGGCACATTTCCAACGCCGACGAACGAGGTACCCCTCGTTGTCATGTTTCCTGAGAATCATGCTAAGATCAACGCTAAGACTGTGACTGTCTCCGGAAAAGTAGGATCGCGCATTGCGCAGGTAACCATCAATGGCCAGAATATCACCATCAAATCTGATCTCAGCTTTGCTGCAGAGGTGAGCCTGACAAAAGACCAACCAACGTTCGTACTGACGGTGGAAGCCCAAGATGTACAAGGGGTTCCAGTAGCTAAGATCGAACGCACGGTCAGTAGCGTCTTCAAACACATAGTAGAACCTGTCCGTTTCAAGTCTCCAGTCGGTTCCGGCAAAACGCTGAATACCTCGCAGGCCGAAGTAGAGATCACCGGCGAGGTACCGTCTGGAATCGCCGGAGTCATAGTAAACGATTATAAGCTGCAGCTCTTTAAACCAGGCAGCAAGACGTGGAGCTATCTCGCGAGCGCAGACCTCGGAAATATGAAGCCTGGTTCAAACGTTTTTACGGTCTCTGCTCTGGATGCCGATGGTAATAAAAGTCCGTCACGTAGCATTACGATAGTCTTCACACCAACGCTGAATTCCGCAGGTTCCGGCTCCATGAGCCGCTCCTCATCGCAGCCACTCATAAAGCAAAACCCACCACTGATACCCGGCGTCCTGATCGTCGATAAACCAGCTACCGGAACTTCTGCAACGACAAGCACGAAAGAAACGGTGATCGAAGGCCGCACGTCAGCCGAAACTGCGAGTATCTCGATTAACGGTTACACGCTCTCTTTGTACCTCACCGGAAAAACGACCTGGAACTATGTTGCCTCGACGGAGTTTGGCACGATGAAGCGCGGCAAGAACGTCTACCGCATCGTCGCCCGTAACCGAGATGGCGAGATTCTCGATGTTCTGGAATACACGATTACGTTCAATCCGTAATTACTTCGGCACAGAAATATCCAGCCTCTTCAGGAGCCCAATAAAATTCTTCGGAAGCTTGCTCACCACGTGTATTTTTTTCTTTGAGAGTGATGTGAACGAGAGTTTCCAGGCATGCAGACACAGGAAATCGATATCGTTTTTTTGAGCGACACTCTCAGACTGCGCACTCGTGTAACTCTGATCACCCAGAACCGGATGACCGATGCTTCTAAGATGCACGCGAATCTGGTGCGTACGACCGGTGTGCAGGTCACACGCCAGCAGCGCTGCATCTTCGGTCTTCCCGAGCGTGCGGTACGTCGTCCTGGCATTTCTGGAAGCAGTTGCCTGATATACCGACATCTTGGTGCGTTCCTGCGCGTGACGGCCGATCGGCGCATCAATGATGGCGGCCGCGGGGTAGGGGATACCCATAACCATCGCAAGGTACGTCTTTTCGACACTGCGCTCCGCAAATTGTTTCTGTAGCTGCATGTGCGCCACCGGAGTCTTGGCGACCAGCAGACACCCGGTCGTCTCGCGGTCCAGACGGTGCACCAGTACCTCGGACTCAGAAAACGATAGTTTGCGTTTACGAAAGAAAGGCCTGAGTGCCGAAAGAATCGTTTCCTCGGCTTTCTTCATGCCATTTCCGGGATGCATAGCGACTCCCGCCGGCTTCTCGATGACCATGCAAAAATCATCCTCAAAACGAACCGGAAGCACGACCGACGAGACGGACGAAACAGGAATCGGCACGGAAGAGGGGAGTGTATACGTCACGATGTCGCCGACTTCCACCCTGAACGAGGACTTCTTCACCCGCTTTCCTTTGCACATAACCAGTCCTGCATCCAAAAGTTTCTGGGCGGTACTTCGGCTCTTGATGTTATCCTGTATGGCAAGGAACTGATCGATCCGTAATCCGCCACCCTGAACGATGACGATCACCGGCTGCTTTTTTTCGATATGAGTTTGACTCATTGCCAGAGTATAATGAAAGGAAACAAAGGAGGAAAAAGAAACAAAGGATAATTCGCGCTCCCGTAATTTTAATTGATTTCCTTTTTTCCTTTGTTTCCTTTTACTCTTTTCATTCTTTTGTTTCCTTATTTTTGTACTGGGTCTCAAGGAGTTGACATGCCTGCAGTACGCGTTGGTTCGTGCCATCGCCACACATGGTGATCAGCGCGAGGACCCATTGCTGCCCAAACGGATCGAGCGGGGTGCGAGCTGGAGGAGCGAATTCAGCGGGCTTACCTTGTTCCAGAGCCATAAAGGAGGGAGAATGGAATATATTGATTCTGATATAGTACGCACATGGACACAAGTGAACTTCTGACACGGGCAGTAACTGACGTCGTTCCGCGCAAGCTGGCGGAAGAGAAGCTGAAATCCGGCCAGCCGCTTCGGTTGTACTTCGGGATCGACCCGACCGGAGCCAAACTGCACCTGGGGCACTCGGTGCCGCTTCGGAAAATGCGCGCATTTCAGGATGCCGGCCACCACGTCATATTGCTTATCGGCAGTTTCACAGCGATGGTAGGAGATCCGACCGGCCGCGACGAGATGCGTCAGGAACTCACAGCAGACGACGTGAAGAAAAATTTTGAGTCTTACATCGACCAGGCAAAAAAGATTTTGGATCTTAAAACACTTGAAGTCCGCTACAACCATGAATGGCTTGAAAAACTCACATTCAAGGATGTTTTGCAACTTACAAGTCACTTTACAGTGCAGCAAATGCTGAAACGTGACATGTTCGCCAAACGCATGCAAGATGATGAACCGATCAGCGTGACTGAATTCATGTACCCGCTCATGGTGGGGTTTGACTCGGTAATGTTGGACGTAGACGTGGAACTCGGCGGCAACGACCAGCTTTTCAATATGCTCGCCGGCCGCACTATGCAAACTGCATGCAAAAAGCGCGATAAATTTGTACTGACGACCAAGTTACTCGATGGTACGGACGGCCGCAAAATGAGCAAAACTTACAATAATTGCGTGTACATCACAGACGAACCGACCGAAATGTACGGTTGTCTGCTCTCGATGCCGGATAATCTCATTCCGATCTACATGGAGTGCTGCACGGATCTTCCAATGAAAGAGGTGAAATCTGCTGAGCAAGCACTGAAAGATGGCACGGAGAATCCGAAGAATCTGAAAATGCGCCTCGCTCGCGAGATCGTGACGATGTATCACAGTGCCGATGCCGCCAAAGTAGCTGAAGAATCGTTTGAAAACGTCTTTAAGTACAAAGGCGTGCCTAAGGACATGCCCGAGTACAAAGCCAGGAAAGGGGAGTCACTGATCGATGCACTGGTCACAAGCAAGTCTGTAGCTAGCAAATCCGAAGCTCGCCGGTTAATCGAACAGGGCGGCGTGAAACTGAATGATAAACCGGTAACTGATCTTAACGCCAAAGCAGAACAGGGGATTTGGAAGGTGGGGAAGCGGAAGTTTGTGAAGTTTTCGATTTAATCACTAAAAACATGGCACTTATAAATCAAAGCACCCACAGCCTTAGCATCAGCGCCGGGGCAACTGTGAGCACGACTGAAAGAAGAAAAGCCTTGCCGATGCTGGTATATTGCTGCTTTGACATTCGATACTAATAACGGGTGGCCATGACATTTTGTTACATAAAAAAATACATAACCGGATTCGTCCAGCGTCAGTTATCCACAGTCATGTGCACAAAACAAATATTGTTAAAATACTGCTAAATTAGTACTTTACCGCAAACAAATGCCAGAAACATGAGGCGGGGGAGTCAGGCTGCTTTCTATATTTAATAATGCACAATGTATCTTGTGCATTATTAATAAGCACTCAGGAACAGTACCCTCTCTGCCTTCCTGCCCTCCCGCTCAGTTCAGCTCTTCCTTAATGGCGATACTATTACCGATCGTCGGCAACTGAAACGCCCACGGCGGCCAGATGCTTATTTCTACTTTGTCGACCTCTGGCAGATTCCTAATAATCCGATTTGCTTCCAATACGGTCTTCCCGGCCACATTGTCCCGGATATATTTCCCGAATTTCGCTCCATTAGGGGTAATCGGATTAATCACATAACGCTGGGTGTATGTCAAATCAGCGGTAATTTTTACCCATTTGAAGTCATCATCCCAAGGAGCAATGACGTTGAGATCCATATTATCCCTCGTAAGCGACCCAAGCACAACGGTCTTGTCTGGAGTAACGCGCTGCAAAACTTCCTCTTTGAGGAGGTTCAGGAGTTCGTTTTCATCGTAGAGGATGACCGTGAAGTCGATGCTCCCGGAAATGGGCACTGAAGCCACGTTCTGGCCAATGAACTGCTCGGAAAGGTCAAAGTCCTTGTAGACCAACTTAGTAAGCTCTTCGCGCTGCAACTCAACAAAGTTAGTTCTGTTTAGTTTGTTAAAACCAATCCGCTCCTCCTCAACCTGCTGCTTCGCAACTGTAAGTAGTTCCTGTTCCATCCGCTGCCTGGCCCCCGGATGTCGCAGCGAACCATGCACATCTTCCTTGGTAAGAATATTGACGTACGACGTGCTGCCGCCGGAGGCCGGTTTGTCATTACGGGCATAGACAAACTTGTGCTCCTTTTCGGTGAGACCTGGGAAATCCCATTTCACGCCGGCAGGTACGTTGCCGCGGTTACCGACAACTTCACCGTATTGGTCGATTGGATCGGCCGATGCAGTAACTTGCGTTTTCGTATGCGCTTCCAAAATAAGGTCAGCTTGTAGTCTAAACCGCATCCCGGCCTGATTTGTGAGCCGTGTTCCTTTCCGAAGCGAATATTTTTCATCGCTATCGTTGAACACCGTGATCGCCATGCGAGCGTTCTTTCCAGTAAAGTTCTTACTGACCTGATCATACGTCAAGGTGCGGTTGATGTGGACAGTAAGGTGCTTGAGCGATAAGACTCGAACACGATCCTCGGGCACCGGAAGAACCGCTCCCGATGTCATGAGATAGACGTTAGTCGTGAAGCTGCTGGATTCCTGATTTGGCCAGATGTGGATTTCAGATGATGGCAGCAGCCGGAAGAAGACGAAGAGGAAAACGATTACACTGAGTACGAGGAGTCCCCAGATGCGAAACCTAGGCAGCGCTAGGAGGCCTACGACCTGCAGGTGGCTTCTAATATCCTGGCGCCACGAGACCGGACTAAACGACCGAACCGCCTCGGCTTCGTTCAGTTGTCCTTTTAGCAGCGGCCGCAGCTGCTTCAGCGTTTGGATCATCTCCCAACCGTGCTTATGCGCCAGTCCGCGCACTCGCTGATCTTTGACGGCCAACATGAGGCGACGGTCGACGTTGAGTGCTTTGGCCTCACGAAAAAACGACGATAGCTGTTCGCTTGTTAGATCATTTAATCCATCCGGTAAGGATACCAGTAGCACGGCACCAGCAATCCGGCGCACGGATCCGAGTAACGAACTGCCAGTCGGCAGCTCCGGAACGATGAGTACGGTGATAGACTGTGTCGGTTGCAAAATTTCCTCTGACATGGCGGAAAGTATGCCTGAATGAATAGCAGGCAGAAAGGGTTCCTCCCGTTGGGTCAACGCCGCGTTGACCCAACGGGAGGAAACATTCCCCCGCCATTCCTGCCTTTTCTCCCTTTTCTGCCTTATTTATTTTTCCAGCACCTTCAGTGACTCAAATTTCTTACCGGCAATAAACTCTAGCATAGCCCCCCCACCCATACTGACAAACGTGTAACAAGCTAGCGGATACTTGTACTTCAAGTGAAAATCGATGGTATCCCCTCCTCCAATGAGGCTCACTGCACCTTTCCTTGTGGCCGCGGCTATCGCCTCGGCGATGCGCTTGGTAGCGTGCGAGAACCGGTTGAATTCGTAGACCCCGAGCGGTCCGTTCCAGACGATAAGTTTCGAGGATTTAATCGCCTCAATGTAGCGTTTGATCGTAACTTTTCCGATATCATAGATCGCCATATCGCCATCGATGTCCTCCACTGGCAAATCAATTTTTTCAGCGGTTTCACTGAGCTCGTTAGCGACGACTACGTCCCGCGGTACATGAATCTTGGCGCGGTTTTTCTTCTTGCTTTCCAGCATCAAGTTCTGCGCAAGCTCGATGCCTTCCTCGTCATACTTGGATGCCCCGACGTCAAATCCTCGGGCAGCGATGAGAGTGTTTGCGATGCAACCGCCGACCAGTATGTGATCGCCTTTCTTTAAAAACCGCTTGATGACTGGAACCTTAGTCTCCATTTTGGAGCCGGCGATAATAAGGGTCAGCGGGCGCTGAGGGTTCCCCACTGCCATACTGAGCTGCTTGATCTCTTTCTCCAGCGTAAAACCCATAAATGCTGGCAACAGCTTGGCCACTCCCACCATGCTCGCATGCGCGCGGTGACAGTTGGTGAAGGCGTCATTTATGTAGACATCAGCCAGTCTGGCAAGCGACTTAGAAAAAGCCAGATCGTTCTTCTGTTCCCCCGGATGAAAGCGTAAGTTTTCAAGCAAAACGACCTCCCCGGGCATGGCTTTGGCAATGGTTTTTTCGGCCTCCGGTCCGATGCAGTTGCTGGCAAAATGCACGGTTGTCTTTAGCAGCTTCTTCAGAATCGCTGCAATTGGTTTTTGACTGAACTTCGGATCCGGACCATCCTTCGGCCGACCCTGATGCGCAGCAATGACGAGTATCGCCCCCGACTTCAGAATGTGCTTCATCGTTTTTTCGATTGCCTTGACTCGCGTGATGTCAGAAATCGTGCCGTTCTTCTCGATGGGTAGATCAAAGCCCGCCCGCAGAAGTACCCGCTTACCCCGTACATTTGCCTGATCGAGCGTACGATAGGAATGCATAGAAACAGTGTAAGATTCGGAGAAAGAAAGAGCAAGAAAATGAGTAGATGCGCGAAGGAGCATCCCGTTCCCGGGTGCGGTCGGCTAGAATTAAAATTCCTCTTACAAAGATTCCCCAAACCACACATCCATTCTTCTTCGCTCATCATCACCGCAGAAATATCCGACCAACACTCCGCCTTCATTCGTCACCGTATCAGCACTCCCCTGCTCTAAAGCAGTAAAATCAAGCCGATCGAGGAGGGGGAGAATGATTGTCTGCAACTCCGGTGCGATCACATAGCCTCTCCTCTCCAGCAGAAACATCTCGGAAAGCCTGGTCGCAAGTTCGTATGCATTCGTCGTACGGTAGAAATCGAAGAATCCGTCGATCCCCTCTTTTCTGAATAATTCATTCCAGGTCTTACGCGCGTTCGCCTTGCAACTGGGACCAAGCCAGCCGAAGACATATGCGTGTGCCATAAATGCTACAATTCTACACACATGCTGTTTCCCGCAATCATCGCATTCGTTCTGGCCGTTATCGGGTACCAAATATGTCTGAAACTGTTTCCAGTCCTGGGATTTCTCGATTTTCCAGAGCGTTACGGCCTTCAGCGCTCGCGTCTCCCCTATCCTGCCGGGATCGTCGCGATTATCGTCTTTCTGACGGTGCTTGCGTTCTCCACTCCGATTGGCATGCAAGAATCCGGTGTCATCATAGCGGTCCTGCTACTTGGAATCACCGCCTTCATAGATGACCGCACTCCCCTGCCCTCCTGGCTGCGTCTCATTGTCCACATCACAGCGGCGTTCATCGTCTTCGCGGCCGGATCACGAATCTATTCACTTACCAGCCCGTTCGGCGGCATCTTGAAGCTCGATTCTTTCGTCGTGAGTGCGGGTTACCTCGGCACTCTTCCGGTACTGAGCGGCATCTTCACGGTTATATGGCTGCTCCTCACAATCAACGCTCTAAACTGGTTTGACGGTATCCCGGGACAAGTCAGCGTTATCTCAAGCATAGGATTCCTCATGCTCGGTTACCTGGCGTTTTTTAGAAATGGCGAAGCCGAGACCGCAGAGATCGCATTCATGCTCGCAGGCATCGCCGCCGCTGGCATCTTCTTCGATTTTCCTCCCGGAAAACTGCTCCTCGGCGACACCGGATCCATGTTCTTCGGACTCATGCTCGGGCTCCTCGGTGTGTATCACGGTGGCAAAGTGGCCACGATTTTTTTGGCGCTTGGCATACCTATCTTGGATGCTGTATTTGTGATTGTCCGAAGAATTGCGCGCGGACAGTCCCCTCTCCGTGGAGGACGGGATCATTTGCATCATTTACTGCTCGATCGCGGTTGGAGTCAGAGACAAATCATTGGACTAACGGCCGTACTCGGCTCGGTGTTCGGGATTGTCGCACTGTTTCTGAATACTGCAGGAAAAGGCATCGCCTTAATCATGCTCGCACTGATCGTTTTATTTTTAACGCGCTACGCCCTACAAAAAAACCGGCATTTGGACCACTGTCCAGCGTCATAAATCTTACCGCTCCATAATCATCGGAGCACTTACAGTGGTGAAAGCACCGCGCGTAGAGATAAAGAGCGTCTTGTTGCTGCGCGAGAGAACGTTCACGGTAGCCACCCCATTTGAAAAGTCGAGTGGTCCGAGCTCCAACGGACGGACGGTAGCATCGCCGAATTCGGGGATAACGTAGAGCCTGCCCCCGAAGGAGGGTGATTTCACCGCATCGCCGTTTCTGTCCACTGCGCTGATCGTCACCTTCTGCCACGTTCGGCTTAGCTTGCCGGAGTGCTGGATCGTCAGGTGATCGACGTCGGTATTTGTGCCTCCGGACGGGACTGCCGAATCTTCCACCGATGCAGTTTTGACGACTTCCGTAACAGATTCAGCCACTACGATACGGCTGGAGGAACTGGATGTGATACCCGTGAAGCCAGCACTCGCCATGCGCTTACGCGCACGCTCGGAAGAAAATAGTTTTAGTCGCTCAGACCCGGAAATATTGGCAGCAAGACTGGCCCGAAACACAACTTTTTGCGTTCCGTTCGTTAGCTGCGTCATCGTTGGCTTCACGTACGTCTGATACTTCTTGACAAAAAGCATTGGATTCAACGTGTAACGGAAAAGTCTTTCCTGGTAGACAGTGCTGTCGACGGCCTTCACAAAAGACATGCCCGCAGACGCGATTTCACCGCTCGTGAACGGCCAGTACGGATGGTACGGTGCGTCGACAGTCTCAACCGAGAAGTATAGGTGGTAACCAGTAGTTCCGAAGACGAGTCCGGTGTTGCCGACGGTGCCGATTAACTGGCCCTTGTGGACAACCATGCCCTCACTAACGAGAACTGCGTCCATGTGGGCATACGTGGAATACAGTGTCGTGAAGCCACCGGGACTTGCGGTATCCGGCACATTTGGATGACGGATGAGAACGTGGTGCCCAAAACCACTCGTCTGTAGACTGACTTTCTCGATGACCCCGTTTGCGATTGAAACGATCGGCGTACCACGCGGCGCGTCGATATCCACTCCGGCATGGCTTCCATTCGTCGTGTTGTAGCCGCCGGCCCACATCGTGGAATACACCTGCTTGGCGAGCGTGTGACTGTTTCCTGTGATGGATGCCGTGTCGTAGGACGGGATGTCACGCAGCACATCTTGTGGAACCTGACTGTATGTGTGGAGCTTCTTATTTCCGCCGTACTGTGACCACACTTGGTAGTCCGGAATTTTTGCAATCGGCGGCACGGTGCCCACGAACGTAATCAAAGAATCATCTTCGGCACCCAGCACCGTCTTCCAGAATGCGTACCAACCGTGCTGGCCAACCATGTTGCCCATCACAAACGCAAATAGCGAAACAGACGCCACCAGAAATGAAAGCTTCTGCCTCACAATCGTGAGAACACGGGGCTTACGAACCTTGTACACTGTCCGTATCCGGAATCCGATTCGTTGGGTGGTCATGGCTTGGGGAAGTAAGATGAGTGTTAGTATCAGTGTTCTTATACTATGATAATATATTTAATAACAAATGTCAATGATTGACTCTTGCAAAGTACAGGCCAAAAACGAGGGACAGATGCGCAAAACTGGTATTTCGCTCGCAAAGACTATCTATCGTCGTCCGGAGACTACTTTGCTTCGCGGAGAGCTGGGAGCTGGAAAAACAACGTTTGTGCAAGGCTTCGCCGAAGGACTCGGCATCTCTGAGCACGTCACCAGCCCGACCTATGCCCTGGAACAGCGTTACGGCGACTCTGTCCTCTCACACATCGATCTCTACCGCTTGTATCCATCCGAAGCCACTGAATTCCTCCGGACACTCGATCCTTTCCCTGGCATTCGCGTCATTGAATGGAGTGACCGTACAAACGGCATCGATGCCAATATCGAAATCGACATCAAAGAAGAAAAAGATAAACGGGAAATTCAAATTTACTTCAAAGACATTGCGATCCCGCCTGAGACGGAGATCATAGAATGGATGGCGGAAGTTGGTCTACCGCCACACATTCTGAGGCACATGAGAAAAGTCGCAGAGATCGGAGACATAGTCGCGGACGCACTGCGCAAACAAGGTCGTCTGGTGCGGAAAAACGCGCTCCGTTCGGCGGCGCTGACACACGATCTTCTGCGGTTTGTGGACTTCAAATCACTCAGCGGTGATGCCTTCTATTCCCCTTCTCCAGCAGAAACTGAAAAGTGGATCCGCTGCAAAGCGGCCTATGGAACTCCGCACGAAGCTGCGGCTGAAAATTTTTTGATAGAACGCGGATATCCGGAGATCGGCCTTATCGTCCGAACCCATCGGGGGCACGGCAAAAATTCCGTTCCGGAAACTGTCGAACAGTACGCGCTATCCTACGCCGATAAACGCACATTGATGGACACCTCGGTCACGCTCGACGAGCGGTTCGATGACTTCATTATCCGTTACGGTAACGGCAAAGAAAGTGACATCGCCAGGGAATGGCGGGCGGAGATGAAACGGATCGAGACATTTCTCTTCCCAGAAGGTGCCCCCTTCTAGAACATCGGGGTCAACTCATGTAGCAAAACCCTGAGGAGATCCCACTCGTAACTCTGGAAGAGAAAAATCGCACTGACGAGCAGTGCCGTGCAGACGACGATCATCCAAAGCGACCACATCTCCATACGGCTCATTTGACATTTCAGACTAGGATGCGGCATGTGCATGTATTTGTGTAGATTGAGTGCAATCGCAAGTATGTTATCCATGATACGAACCTTAGGAAGCAAAGTACCGAGCCCGCGAATCAGTGTAAGTTCGGATCTCACTATGCCGCTCACGGCCGAAAGCATGTACGTGTGGTTGAGATACACGGCAAACGTGAGCGCAAGTAAAAAGAGCGCAATGTCGCTGATGCTTTCAAGCATTATGGCTTTCAGGGTCATTCTAAACGTCATGTGATGCAAGTCGCGATACTTCACGAAATCGAGCCCCATGTGAAAGAGAATCGCGAGCGCAAAAAAACCGAGATTAAAAACAGCCGCCGAAAGAATAGTGACCACCAGAAACGCAGCATGAAACGCCGGAATCTCATCATGCTCGTGCACAAAGCCCTTAAGTGAAGCAGTGATTGCTGTCATAGATTGAATATGTGTTTTTCTTCACTATTATAGCATCTTTTGTAGATTTATCAACTATCTATCGCGTAAGTGGTCACTGACCTTGCAGAACGACTGCATTTAAGTCAAGAAATCACTTCCACATACAGGAGCAGGTTTCCTACCTGCGTTTGTTGATCATAGCTGAGACTCTCCAACCGCGGGTAGGAAACCCGCTCCCGTTGAA
>CAZLUK010000060.1:0-2677 GCA_964562735.1 uncultured Candidatus Peribacteria bacterium | reverse complement strand
CATAAATGCTTTTCCCGCCCGTCCCGTCACCGTTGGGATCGCCTCCTTGGATCATAAAGCCCGGAATCACGCGGTGAAACATGAGGCCGTCGTAGTAGCCCGACTTCGCCAACGTGACGAAGTTTGTGACCGTTTTCGGCGCCGCGTTCGCATTGAGCGCAATTGTGATGTCGCCTTTGGACGTATGGAGTATCACCGTATGTTTTCCTTTCAGATACTTTCCATTCCAGACAATTTTTTTAGCTGTTGAAGACATAGTGGAGGAGGAAGAGGAAGAGCGGCGCACCCGGGAGTACGCATTCGCTGCGGGGGTGGAGGGCAGTACCGAACAAACAACCAATGTGATGATGCCGAAGGCAATGAACGGGATGCGCTAACTGTACATGCGATGAAGAGTGTACATCATGCTGTTTTGGTCTGCCGTAATTATCGAGAAACATGGCCTCCCGATGTGACTCCTTCCGATACTGAATGCTCTTCCTGAATTTGATGGAAAAATGATACGGTACAGACAATGAGAAAAATCTTGCCTTTTGTCCTGGTCGCCATTGTAATATTTTTGGCCGTAGCGGTAGGTCGTTTTTCGGCAAAAGCATTATTGACTTCAGAAAGTAAACGATTCGCAGGTTCATTCGAGACATGTCCGGATCCATTTATCTTCCGGTTGCCGGTCGATATCAATAAAGTCACCTCAATACTGTATCCCGGACAAGTGAGAGGCGGAGATTTTAAGGCGCATGGCGGCTTTCGGTTCGACACCTCGCTTCCCAATCGGATAACGGTTACTGCGCCTTACGACGCTCAAGTGATTGCAGGGGCACGATATCCCGTGAATGGTGACATTCAATACACACTCGATTTTGCACACCCCTGTGGAATCAGGTACCGATTGGGCCATCTTCTTACACTCACGCCCAAGTTTCAGGCGATTGCGGAAAAATTCCCCCTCCCGAAAGTCATGGATTCCCGAACAACGCAGGTTACTTCTCCGATAAAAGTCAGGCAGGGAGAAATTATCGCAACCGCGGTGGGTCTCACTACGGGGGGACAGCCCGATGCCTTGGGAGGCGTAAACACTTTTGTCGATTGGGGGGTGTATGATTACCGGCAGAAAAACAAGTCCGCAAAAGATCCTGCCTGGGCCGCCGCACATGCTTCTGACACGTATCAGTACGGTGTTTGTTGGTTCGATTGGATTTCTCCCAAAGATAGAGCAAAAGTATTGGCACTGCCATCGTCCGATGGTAAAAGCGGGAAAATGAGTGATTTCTGCTCTCGGTGAAGAGCCTTGCGTGAGTGGTGTGCGGATCCGGATGGCTCCCCAACGTGGCTCCTTCCAGAACTGACGATGGTGTATCGAGCCTTGAAAGCCCTGCCTTTGGCTAACCCAAAAATTGGAATGGTAGAGGCATTTTAGTGTGCTTCTCTGAATGCTATTACAGTCTTTCACAATCACGAAGAAAACGGAAAGGACGATGAAGGGCAGCAGCGAGCCGAGGGGCCGACGTCGCGCAACTGCATGAGAGCAGTGTAGCAGGAGCGATAATTCTTTTACTTTTGTTCGTACTTCTCCAGACCCTTTACGCGGATTTCCAACCCGCGATTTTCCGGAGAAGGTGAACCATCTGGAGATTTTGCTTTTTCTTTGCACAGATATTTGTCCTCAAAGGAGAGCGATATAGTGGCTTTATGCGTACCTTTGCCGCTGCCTGGAAAGTTGTAATCCTCTTCATATTCAATGCTGAGCGGTTTCGAAAATTCGATGATCTCGGTTCCTGGGTGTTTGCATGTGAAGGCTCTGATGGCACGGTACTGCTGCTCGACGGGGAGGGTTTTCTTCGGCAGATCAAAAGTCGTTGGGGTAAAATTTCTGTTGCGTGTCGTCAGAGCAGTCCTGCCATCGCCATTGACGGTGTATGTGGATCCCTTCTGAATCCGGTAATACATAATCACGTTGCCGCTCTTTTCACTGATCACTACCAGATTCTCCGTTGCCTGCACTTTGAAGAGGTACGGCACGCTGTCACCCACCTCCACCTCCCGTGAGCCGGGGCTCGCGGAAATGGTGAAAAGCGCATTGAGATTGTTCACGATGATGCCGGAGAAGTGTGTGAGCGTGAATGTCGCCGTTGCATTGCTTCCGTCCGTCGTGATGTGTAGATTCTCCACTGGCTCAAATCCTTTCTCCGATACATGCCAGAACGAAGGAATTGTCTGCGCGCCCGGCAGCTTTATGGTCACGGTCGCAGGTGAACTGAGTTGGTTATCCGGACCAAACGAGTACGCGAGCAGTCCATCCTCCTTCAGATCCATACCTGTCAGTTCAGATGCAGTCACGCGGCTTACACTCATCCCGGATGCTCCAGTTACCGTCACCATGCCATCGGCGGATGTTACCGAACCGGAGCCTCCGCTATTCCAAAAAAGGATCACTCCGATCACGAGTATGACAAGAGCGACGATGACGAAAAGCAGGGAGCGCTTCATGGGTTTAGGTTAGCAAATACAGAACGAAAGTAAACGTAATGGCTCCCCAGGCTGGCTGTTTTCAGAACTAAGAAATATCTTCCGCATGCTCCAGAGTCCTGAAAATCGGTCACTACGGTTACCGGCGAGTTGATTGTGGCTTAGGGACGAGGAAAAGTGTTGTAACTGTGGAGTAACCGTGGTGGTAGCA
>CAZLUK010000059.1:0-12473 GCA_964562735.1 uncultured Candidatus Peribacteria bacterium | reverse complement strand
CACCACCAATTCACTTGAAGGTTCCTTCACACATATCAAGAAGAAAATCCATGTCCATTCCGGACTAAGAATCGACCGAAAACAAAAGTTGATTCAGGAGCTTTTACGAGGAAAGTAGCCCAGAAAATCTTCCATTAGGCCTAAAAACCACTTAATGACTTTAGTACTTATGACTTTACACTTGTGACTATCTTCAGGCTATCGGCAACCGCACCGTGACCGTCGTTCCATGGCCTTCGCTGCTCGTGATGAATACGCGGCCGTTGCTCTGTTCCACGATTCCCCTTACGATGTACAGTCCAAGGCCGTTGCCGTCGGCCTTGAATTTGGTGGCATTCCCGGCGCGGGTGAATTCCTCACACATCCTGTGCAGGTCATTTTTCGGTATGCCGCAACCGTGATCGATCACCGAGAATTCAGCGAATTTGTTATGGCGGTGCGACCGGACGGTGATGGACTGTCCGTCAGCCGAGAAATCAATGGCGTTCTGGAGGAGCTCCTGTGCCACGCCGGAGATGAGCTTAGTGTCCAGTTTCATTGTGATGTTTTTTTCTAGATCGAGTACCACGCTTTGTCTGCGGATAGCCAGATTGGGTGCGGCTTCCTTCACCACCTGTTCCAGGATGTACGTTAGGGATGTGAATTCCGGCTTGTAATCAATTTTGCCAGTATGCACGAGATCGGCGTTCTTGAGGGTCTTTAAGATCGAAGTCAGTCGCTTCACGCCTTCCTGCATGTTGATAATGCTGCGCTGAATTGATGTCGGTCCTTCCTCTTCCAATTCTTCCAGTGACCATCTGATAATAGTTAGCGGGCCGCCGAGTTGGTGGAACGCCAGCCGCAGCAGTCCCGAGCGTTCAATATCTAGTTGCCTGAAAGATTCCAGACGCCGGTGCCCGATAAGAAGCGAACTTCCGGCACCAAGACATAGCACTGCCAGCAGAGTAAGCAAGAGGGCTACCGGAGAGAAGATGCTGTTGCTGATGCCCAGGAACTCGTCGGCTTTCATATCGATACCAAGCACACCGGCCACCTGTCCGTTGCTCCGCAGGATCGGTGCGTAGCCGGATATGACCGGCCCCCACTGGTCGCTACCGATCCGGTCGTCCACTGTAGGATGCAGGAATGCATCGATGCTGAGCGCGGGGAATTCTATCCAGTCGTACGTGTCGCCCGGCAGGGCCGCTGCTTCTTCATTGTCCACTGTGCCGTTTTTGTTGCGATCCAGCAGTTCGGGCGTGAGAGCCAGATCCGCATCGGCGATGAATTCCAGCAGGTTAGGGTCACTCGTCTTGCGTAAAATGTATGCAAACCGCACATGGGTGACGTTCTCGCGCAGCAACTGGAGTTTTTGCACCGTGCGCCTAAGAGTGGCAGACGAGTTCATCGTGTCGCCGGAATGGAGCTGGTCGAGTGTTGCTCCGTCAAACAGCATAGCTCCAACTGATGCTGTATTTCGGAGCTCGTCCTTGAGCTGCTGCTCCATGATCATGCGACCGCGAAAAAATAACAGGATGCCTGCGAACATCATCGTTCCGATAATGATGCACGAGACCGTAACGATCGGCAGCAGGATTTTGAGCCGGGATTTGAAAGTCGGTGTGAATTCCATATGTATGTTCTTCTTAATCATACCACAAACAGACTAAATTTTCCATCATATTTTTGTGTTTCGCATGGAATCCGTGTGTTGTTGTCTTCAAGGTTCATTTCACCGACCTTAAAAACTCTGCAATGAATTTTCCCGTACTATTTGGCCAAGTGTGCGGATAAAACTTTCCCCGTTCATCGGTATCGATGGTATGCGGACACCAGAGGATATTGTTTCCGCTCGCGCACTTGGTCTGCCGCACGCAGTTCAGTTCACTGGGACCGGTGTTTTCAGTCTCCGCTGCGCAGAAGTTTGTCGCGGCTCTCAGTTTCCGAACCAGTTCTGCTCCACTGAAGGGCGCCAGATTGTCTTTGGGATTATGAATGATCATCGCCGCAGCGGGCCCGGCGCACTGCGTGATGACCGTGTCTCCGCCTACTGTTGCAGATGCCATGACCGCGCCCCCCCGAACGCATGCCACGGTATTGGCCATCCATGCGCCCAGCGAATGCCCGACGACCGAAATGCGATCCATGTCCACGCAGTAGTCGGAAGCGAGTTTTTCGACGATTGCATCAAAGAATGCTATATCGCGAATCTCGGACGCTTTATTGCCCGGGTCGGCCCATGAGTACGTGCCGTTATCGTTCTTGATAGCCGCCGGGTAGGCGATGATGCTGCCAAAAACTTCTCGATCCAGACGCATGTAATTCCGTACCTGCTCGTTACTGTTCGTTCGGCCATGAAATGCGATGATCAGCGGGGACGGATCATGCGAGCTATAGCCGCCCGGGATTGTCAGCAGGAATTCACGGTTGATGCCGTTGATTTCTACTGATCCCGGAGCGCCGACCAGCGCAGCCTTGCCGCAGCCGGAGGAGAAACGGGGGATGACGCGTTCGTCATCGTATCTGAGCACGCGCCAGAGTAAGTCTGCCGCGCGCTCACGCGTGAGTGGTGCCCACGGCACATACGAGTGCTGTGGCATGATCTCAAGCTTTTCCAGTTCCTCGGCGTACGGTTTGTACCAGTCGGCTCCCGGGGACTTCGGAACTTCGTGGCCGTAGGCGTTTAGCACGATCTTAATCGCCTCCGCAAAATTCACCGCTTCGCCGGGTTTAAAAGTGCCATTGCGATAACCGTCCACGATGCCGCGGTTCTTGGCGGCACAGACGTACGGTGCGTACCACTCGCGCGGGCTAACGTCGGAAAAACAGCGCCGTGTTACGGGCGCGACATCGCTTCTGCCCTTAAAAACGATCTTCAGCAGTTCCGCGCGGTTGATGCTTTCTTGCGGTTTGAAATTCCCGTCAGGGTAGCCGCCGAGAACGTCTTGGTCTTTGAGATACTGCGTCGCCTCTCGGTAGCGGTACCAAGTATGATCCATATCCGGAAACGGCACGGGTGCGGCGCCGACGGGAACGCTTTGCAGTGCAAAGGCCGTAAGCAGGAGGCTGATAATCGAATGGCGAAAAAGCACCGAATGACTGTAGCAGAAACAAAGCCGGAGTTTTGGGGAGGTTCTTCATCGCACCGCTTCTTTCCACGCTTCCCATCGTTTCACTTCTCCCGGATTTTTCCGAGCGGTTTCAAGCGTAGTGAACGCCGAGATCACTTCAGCCGAGACCGGATTCCATGCGTAGGCCGCCGTGAGTTCGTTCTGGGCCTCTTCAAACTTGCCTTTTTTTATTAACAGGCGTGCTAGGTGCACACGGACGGTGACGTAGGATGGATCTTCGTCGATCGCTTTTTTATAGAAATCGATAGCAGAATCAATCTTCGAATCGTGTTCGTCGAGAAAGCCGAGATAGAATAATGCGGGCGCAAGCTGTGGATTTTTATTGAGGGCGATCCTGAATTGTTCGCGGGCATCATCCGCTTGTCCTGCGGCCGAATACACCAGGCCGGCTTCGATATTGAGTCCCGGGTGGTCGCTAAAGCGCGCTCCGGCATGGAGAATATCGAACGCTTCCTTCAATTGATTTCTTTCCCTAAGAATACTTCCGAGTGCCATCCGGGCGGAGACGGACTCCGGGTACAGCGTAAGCGAACGGCCGAAGAGCGAGTCCGGGGAATCCCACACAGCGGATTGTTTCATGCTGAGACCGACGGAGAGGAATACGATGAGCGTGATACATATTCCGCGAGTACGAACAGACAGCCGAAGATGATGAGCGAGCTCTGAGCTGATGAGTACGAGCACGAGGAAAAACCCGATACTAGGGATGTACGCGTAGCGATCAACGGCGAAGAACAGGAGATCGCCTTTGTGGAAATTGAAGAATGTCGGGAGGAGTGTGAGGTAGTATAAGAGAATCCCGAACGATAAAAGCGGCCTTCTTCGTCGTTGCCAGCAAGCGACGCCGAAGAGTGCGAGATGTACAAAGAGCGGCAAGAAAAACTCTGGAGAGAGTAAACTGATCGTCCCTTGGAACGGGTAAATGACGGTGAGTCCGGTGGGGGCGGTGAGTTTCTGAAGATAGAACCAAGCGCTTTTCTGAGCCATCGCGGCGGTCTCTAGCAGTGTCGATGACGTTAGAATCCGTTCTTTTCCAAACATTGCTACAAATAGAAATATGCAGGATAGGATGAAGAACGGACTGAGTTTCAGCAGCGTTTTACGGACGGATTCTTTTTGTCGTACCAAGCGACTATGGACCAAGAGCAGCGCGGGAAGGGTTGCGATGAGAACTTTGGCAAGCAGGCCGAGCAGGAACGTAATGATACTGAGGACGTAGAGAACGTTTTTTGATGCATTGTTTTCTACAGTAGGCAGCGTTCCATGGCTGCGGACATATAAAATCGCGCTCACGAGGAAAAAGAATGTAGAAAGCAAGTCCTTGCGGCCCGCCGCCCACACCACGGCCTCGGTATGGAGCGGATGAACGGCGAACAGCATTGCCGCAGCCAGTGCCATGCCTTTTGCGTTTGTTTTTTCTCGGAGCAGGAATGTAAAAAATATTCCTACCAAAACGGCATTCAATGAATGCAGCAATAGATTGGTCAGATGAAATGCGACCGCGCTTCCGCCCCCCAGCAGCCAATCTAACTGGAACGAGAGGAGCGTAAGCGGAATATAGAGCTCCGGATCGAACGTCGTGAATGCGAGCTTCAGGTGAGTTGCGCTGAGTCCATGCACGATCGGGTTATTCACGATCAAAAACGCATCATCAATCGCCGCAAAGTCTTGCATCAGTGACCGCCCGAATGCGATCCACGGGAGCAGAAAAACGACTGCCAGCCCGAGCAGAAAAAAATGTCGACGACACCAAACAAGAAATAACATGCGGATAGTATGCCTTTTTCGCTCGTCTTATGCTTGCGCCGCAAAATAAGCCTAAGGACACTGTACATCTTACCAAAGGAGCATCCCGTTCGCGGGTGCGGTCGGCGAGAACTCCAACATGTTTCAAAGGCATCCTTTAGGGAACCTCTATTGTGGTCAGGCCACAGCTTTTTCTTCTTTGCACCATATCACACAATATGATTGTCTAAAGATGCTCGGCAATCTCTTTGGATGGCGGGAGTAGCTTTGTGATCGGGGCAACCGGTTGCCCCGAAATGCTTGTCGTAGTCGGAGGATCAACCACGACAACCGAGCTCGGCTTCTTGAATTTTGCAACGATCATCGTAGTCGCACCGCCGGCCAGCACGCCCTGGATGAACGCATCGAGCAGCGATGTTTGCATGAGGAGAGCACCGAGAACTCCTCCGATGAGGAGCGAGGCTGCTTGTTTGGATTTTGCTTTCTCGATCGGAAGCATTGTGAATGCTGCTTCACAGATGAAGAACGTCAATGCGGAAATCAGCAAAAAATCATCGTTCATCACTCCGTGAAAAAACTGACTCACAGTAGAGAGATCTCCGCCGATGACGATATCACTGATTCCCATGCTGGCGAGTGAGGTGGCGGGCGATGACGGTAGCGAGTTCGGCGCGCGAGACTGTCCGTTCGGGATGGAACCGGCCATCGGCGGACATTTGGAAAATACCTTCCTCCAGGCATAGGCGAACGTCACCGTGGTACCAGGCGATCTCCGGTACGTCGGAGAAGAAGGCGGGGGGCAGAGTACCGGGAGCGGAAGGCTGGATCGGCAGCGAGAGAAAATGACGCAGCCCCTGATGCAGTCCCTGCGCGAAGCGATCATCAAGCGCAGCATCCTTGAGCAGTCGCGCATCAAACTCATTGGTCACGAAGCCGCACTCCACCAGACATCCGGTTGCAACGGTGTCGTCCAAAATTCCAAGGCGTCCCAAACGGTTGGCATCGGAGGTCAGGATTGTGGTAGGCCGCAGCGGCAATCCGGTTGTGCGGGCGATGTTCTCAATGAGCGCTTGGGCGAGAATCCGCGCGGCGGGCTTTCCTTTGGAATACCAGGCCTCCAGTCCGCGAGCTTGCGGACTGCCGGCTGCATTTAGGTGCATGGCGATTAGCAGTGCATCCCGCTCGCTCCAGTTTTCCTGACGACAGATTGCGTTCACCTCGGCGATTTTGTCTTTCAGCATCATCCGGCTCTCGACTCCGATGGGGATAATACGAACTGACGAAAACGATGGATCTTGGCCCAGAACCGTGATCAGTTCGCGAGCCATTTCGACCACTTCCGCCCGTTCGGTCGTCCCGCTGCCTACCGCACCGTTGTCGATACCACCGGTTGGGCCGAGGCCGTGTCCCGCGTCAATAAAAATTGCCTTAATCATAGGAGGGCGATTCTAAGTCCAGAATATGTGCGCGGCAAGCTGATTTTTCCCGCTTACCGATAACAACTACAGCATGCCAAAATCAGAAGCACGTAAAGATGTTCTTGTGTCAATGGACGGGTGAATTTGCTATACCTGACGAGTTTTCCATTCCACCATTTCCTTATTCGTATGGCCATCACTTCATTTTGCCTGAGAGGAACAGTCGCACCTCTTGTTTTCGTTGGCAGTTTTTTTGTTTGCACTCTAACCGCGTTGGCTTTGAGCCCCACATCCGTTGGAGGCCCGGGCGACACCCAAATCAATGTCCCGCCGGATGCGTCCATTGATCGCGAATTTGATACCAGTCTGAGTGGTGCAACGGTGAACACGAATACCGTGCTCCTGAAAGCGAATGCCGGCAATACGATGACCGGGGCCGTGACCGGCGGCAATCTGTGTACGCAGCTTAATATTTTTACTACTTCCATCCCCAAGCAGATGATTGCGTGTCAACATGCGGTGCTTGCCGGATCGACCTGGTTCACCGCCACGTTCACTACCGGCATCAAGACCAGCACCGGGGTGGCGCTGGGTGCCAACAGCATCTACCGCTTCAAGACCAGCTCTTTTGCTGGTGGGGGAAATTTTGTGCCTCCGGCCATGATTCGGAGCACGGTCCCTACCGCGGGAACATCCCAGTTTGCCATCAACTCAAAAATCCGCGTCTACTTCCGCCCGGGTGGAAGCGGCACCGGAACGACGATGGCGACCGCGGGCACGGGATCGGTTCTCAGTCCTACCAACATCCAACTTTTCGCTGCTACGAGCGGGCAGCCGACCGGAGGCAACCTCCTGGCGTGTGCCAATACGTCGAATGATTGCAACCTGTCCTGGAACGCAACGAATAACGAACTGATCATTACACCGGGTAAAAAAGCCCCGGTCGGTTCGGTTGCTTCCACCGGCGGTTCCTCCATGACATCCGGCACTGCATACATCCTGGTGGTTAAGGGCGGGTTCCAATCGGTGATTGGCGTAAAAAATACCGATAATAGCCCGCTTGGGTTATCGGGGGGCCAGTCCAGCTTCATGGTGCCATTTACGGCATCTGCTACTGATGCAACCGCCCCGGCCGTCAAAGGATCCTTTCCGCAGGATGCAGCTACGGGTGTGAATCGCGCGATCTACAACATCAATATCGGTTTCAGTGAGTCAGTCGATCCCGCTACTATCACTACGTCCAACGTCAAGCTCTTCCAGGACGGAGGAAACGGCACCTACAATAGTGGCGGTGCGGACGATACGCTGATTACCGGAACCAGCGTCGATTACTTCTCCGATGAAGGGACGGCTTACCTGTCGCCGAATGCCATTCTGGCATCCAATACCAAACACTTTGTCGTGGTCACCACCGGTGTAAAAGATCTGGCGGGCAATCCATTCGCCGCTGATAAAATTCTTGAGTTTACGACGACCACTACGGTTAACGGACAGGCATCCGATACCACACTTCCCACCGTTGTGAGTGCCACCGCCAATAACTTTGCGATCTCCGTCGCCTTCTCCGAGCCCATGAAATTCAACGTGGCTGCCAATCAGGTGCAAACCACCAGTATCGATCCTTTCGATGCGAATAATATCAATAACTGGCGGGTGGAATCCCCTCCTGGAGTTGCGGTGAACATGACTGGCAAAAGCATCCGATATATTCCGGGGAAACTGACAGTCGAGATAGGTAGTCTCACCTTGCCCCCGAATCAGGACTTCAAAGTGAAGGTCGCAACCAATACCGGTGCCGTCCGTATCAAGGATCTCTCGAATAACCTCGTGGATACCGCCGGATCGCCGCCGGGCAATGCGGCGCAAGGACAGGTGAAGAGTGTGATGGACACGGGAGGACAAGGCGGGGCAAACTTCGATTTTGCGTCGAACCAGCAGAACCGGACCGAAGTATTGCCGGTCACCCCCTTAGCGGGCGCAACCGCCGTCTACTATCGAATCCAAATCACTACATCGAAGTCGGTGCCGACCGGCGGTTCTTTCAACTTCAGTTTTCCAACCGGGTTTTCCTTCGGCGGCACCTGCACGACTGCGGTCACCGGTCCGGACAATGCAGATATCAACGGGCCGGCAGCCGGCACCGTAACGATCGCGACGGTTGCTTGTAGCAGCACCTCACGAATCGTCACCGTCACCACCGGCGGTGCTGCGACTGGAACCGGGAACCTCGTGCGATTCACCATTCAGGGGATCAATAACTCGCCCGTTCCCAAAGATCCGACGACTCCCGGCTATTCGGTGGACGTCAGTTTGAAAGATCCAAGCGGATCAATTCTAGATAGCAAAACTGCCATGCCTTTTTTCCTGTCTCAGGCCGGATCACAATCGATCCTTGGTACGGTTTTCAAGGACAACGGCGTCGGAGGTGGAACCGCGAATAACGGCGTGCAAGACGGTTCGGAACTCGGCGTACAAAATATGAAAGTCTGTGCCAGCGGGTACCAGGGCTCCACCTGTGTAGCGACCAGCAGCACGGGTGCTTACGTCATTTCTTCGCTCTCCAACGGATTTTACAAAGTCGTTCTGCCCCCCACGGCTTCCGGCAGTTTCATTGCCGCTACCTCGCAACAGGATGTCAATCTTGCCGGCGGAGCCAGTAAGAACAATGTCAATTTCGCACTGACGGTTTCAACCACCAGCATTGTAGTTAGCTTGAGCGGCATTCCGGCCAATACGAATCTGAATGTCTTTGCTTTTGATCCTAATGGAAGGGGCGGTGGCGGGAACGTTCGCACAGTCACGTATGCCGGCGCTACTGCAACCGCAACGCTTCCGGCACCACCCGGGACTTATTTTGTCGGGGTTGGTCCGCAGATGAACTCCGATCCGTCGCTCGGCGGTTCTACCATACCGGTTGCAACATTTATTTCTCCGCCACCTCAGCAGGTGGTGGTCACTGCCGGCAACGCCGCAGTGAGTATTGCACTCCAGAGCGCATCCAATTCCATCAAAGGCAAAGTCGTCAATAATGAAGGAACCGGCATCTCCAATGCGTTCGTTGTGGCTCGCACTCAAACCAGCGCCCAAGGCGGTGAAGGACAGGCTCAATCCGGCAGCGGCGGCGTCTTCTCCATTCCCTCCACGACCGGAAACTATACGCTCCAAGCATTCATGCCGGGCATGCCACCGTCGGCGCCCATTCCGGTGGAAGTGAAGGCCAACGTCAGCAATGCTGATAACAATGCGACGGCTGATGTGTACGTAAACGGGGTACTGATAACCAACGCCGGAGGAACATCGGTCGTGAATCTGCGTCTGATTATTTCGCAGGGCGGGCTCACCATTTCCGGCAAAGTAATGGATGAATCCGGCAATCCGATTCCCTATGCCAACGTGCGCGCCCAGTTGCGCAATGGCGGGTCATTCGGCGGACGCTTCGTCTCGGCTCCCGCAAACTCCGCCGGATCGTATACCGTCTACGTGGAAGCTGGAACGTGGGACATTGGTGCTTTTGCTCCGGGCTACGGACAACTGCCGACCACGGCCGTGACAATCACCACCACCAGTGCCACCCAAAATATGCAGGCCAGCACTGCAAGTTTCGGAAGCATTACCGGAACTGTGAAACAGAACGGGACCGGGGTAGTTGGAGCATTCGTGAATGTCTATGGCACCAGCGGAGGGAATCAGGCCGTGACGGGATCCGGAGGTGTCTATACGCTTAAGGTGCAGGCGGGCACTTATACCATTGAAGGAAACGTACCGGGATCCGGACCTACGACTAAGCTCACAAGCGTTGTTGTGGCTGGTAGCGACGCTTTGACCGGAAAAAATCTCACATTGGGTCAAGCCGGAACTTTGTCGGTCACGATCGACGGAGTAACCGATGCATTTGTCGAAGCTCGTGATTCGAGTGGCCAGGGCAACGGAACGAATGTGAATACGAGCGGCGTATACCAAATCAATCTTCCCGCCGGAACGTATACCTTGAAGGCCAATAGCCCGCGTCTGGGTCAAATCGGCTCCCAGTCCGTCACGATCACCGGCGGCGCAACGACCACAGCCACATTTACTCCCGCAACCACTTTTAATGTGACGGGACTCATCAGCAGCAGTTCTAGTACCTGCGTAAACGGAGTCGGGGTTGCATTTGCGGATGCCAGCAACGGTCGGGTTATTATTGCCAGTGCATCCAGTACCGGTTCGTATCTGGTGAAGTTGCCCAATGGTACGTATCGCATCAGTGCAGGCAAAGCGGGATGCATAGATAGTGCCGCTCCTTCTCTAATCACGGTGAATGGCGCGGCGGTAAGCACGGGCGGCAACCGCACGATGACAGCCACCGATCAAACGATTACCGGACGCGTTACCCTGAGCGGAGTACCCGTGACTCTCGCAACCAAAGTGATCGGCCGGAGCAGTGACAATACCTATGTATTTACCGATGTGAGCTCGGGAAGCTACACGCTCAATGTGACCGCCGGAACATGGGCAGTCTTCGCCCGTTCCGAAGGATATACCTCCACGGAAACATCAGTCGCTGCCGGCGGAACCGCCAATCTGGCTCTCACGGCGATTTCCGGATATACCAGACAGGAGCCCCAGTCCACCCAAATCACGCCGACTGCCGGAGGCATCGTGAAGAATGCGTCCATCGGCTCGAATTTTTCTGTGAATCTTCCTAAGAACGCACTTTCCAGCACCGATTCCAATGCGGCCACGATCACCAGCAATCCGACCACCGCATTCGTGAGCCAGACGACAACTGCCCAAGTGGTCGGCATATCGGCTGTCGAAATCACACCGGTGGATTCTGTCGGAGTAGCCATTTCCACGCTTGGGGCGAACGCAACGATTACGCTGCCGTATTTGGATGCGGACATCACAGCTGCGGGACTCACCGATGCCAGCAAGCTGGTGGTGAGTACCTGGAATGATTCAACGGGAAACTGGGATTCTCTTTCGACAACCGTTGATACGGTGAACAAAGTGCTCACCGCCAGCACGTCACACTTCTCGACATTTGCAGTCGTTGCCCCCACCGGTGGCGGAACGACCACGAGCTCGACAACAACATCGACCAGCAGCGGAGGCGGAGGCGGCGGCGGAGGAGGAAGCCGAGATTCGACGCGCAAAGCTTTGGGCTTGCTCCCGCGCGATTTGAACGGAAAAGTGCAGTGGGAAAAGACGGATCTGAAGCCCGCCGCAGTGTTCACCAAGCAGATGCTCGAGAGCGTTCGTTCGCTGCTCAAAATGCGGATTGGCGGCAAATTCATCGTCTTCCGGGATGTGCCAGTGAAGGAGTGGTACGCTTCGTCCGTCGCAACGATGATTGAAGCCGGTATTGCATCCGGCTACCGCGATACACAGGGGAACCTCACCGGAGAATTCGGTCCGACGAATTCCATTACCTATGCCGAGCTCGCTAAGATGGCGTTCGAGTCGGCCCGCGCGTCTACGGTCGGAGTCGCTGTTCCCAAAAACCGTTTCGCGCATGGCCACTGGTCCGCACCCTACATCGGTCTGGCCGAAGCACAGAATCTCTCGGTCTATGGTACCAAGAACAACATCACGCTTCCCGCTACCCGCGGTGCCGTCATCCAGACCCTTGTTGAAGTCTTACAGATCATCAGACCTGCTCCCGCCGCCGCACCAGTTGTGCTGAAAGGCGGCACGGGAGCACTAACCGCATCGGGAACGGTAGTGTCCGGTTCTGGTGGCAGCGTACGCACTGGTTCGGGAGTACTGACCGGCAGCGGCAAACTAAAGACCGCATCCGGTGACAGAGTTATCACTGTCACGCCGATCAAGTTAAAAGACATCCGCTTCACCGATGTTCCCGATACAGCCGATTATGCGCAGGCTATCAATCTGGCGGCTGCACTCGGCATTGTAAACGGTGACACCGATAAACAGGGAAATCCCACCGGAAAGTTTAGACCAAATGCATCCATTAACCGGGCCGAAGTCGCCAGGATTTTTGCCAAATTGATGGAACTGGACTATGTCCGTTAAAAGATGATTTTCAACCCAGCCTCGCTACATTGCACGGGGCTTGGGTTGATGAAATTTATTGGTTTAATGGAAGATTTTCTGGGCTGAATTGGTGTGTTTTTCTCTTGTTTAAGCGAAGATGTGGCAAAATCTTTCCCCCATCATCATGAAAAATATGTTCTCATTGCAATTCTCGGTCAATGAA